>DEYX01000302.1 GCA_002365025.1 Hungatella sp. UBA3147
GCCGACTTTTTTGACAGTCTGAAACGCTGTATTATTGTACAGCGTTTCTCTTTATATTTTGGGTACAATGTAAGTGAACTACACAACGGTATAGATCCAATAACTGGAGTCACCGGTGATTTAAAAGTCAGAATCAGTTCTTTGCAGTAAGTTCACAAATGACATTTTTATTATTCTGTGATATGATATTTTATGACCGGGCATACCGCCTGGTTTAGGTATTATGAGGAGGAGGAATATGAATCTTTTTGGCAGCTTAGTGATTGCGTTTTCCATGTATTCCCGTATCCCAATGCCCCAATTGGAATGGACAAGGGATCGGATGAAATATGTCATGTGCTTTTTTCCTCTCATAGGAGCAGTCATCGGTCTGCTGGAATTTGCAGCCTTTCTTGGCTCTAATGCTCTTGGTCTCCATTATCTGGGGCAAATACTCCCTGTAGTAATTCCCATCCTGGTTACGGGAGGCATACATATGGATGGATTTCTGGATGTGGTCGATGCAAGATCGTCAAACGGAGACAGGAAGAAAAAGCTTGAGATATTAAAGGACCCCCATACAGGTGCTTTTGCTATCATCGGATGCGGAGTTTACCTTGTTCTTTATCTGGCCCTCTTTTTGGAAATGCGTCCTGCCATGATACCTGTCTATTGCCTGACATTTATGGTAACCAGGGCCTTAAGCGGCCTGTCTGTGGTTACATTTCCCATGGCAAAGGAAAGCGGTCTGGCGGCCTCTTTTTCCGGGGCAGCCCATAAACGGGCAGTTGCAGTTGTTATGGTTTTTTATCTGGTGGCGGCGGTAGGGGGAATCTGGTATCTGGGAGGAGCGGCGTCTGCTTCTGTGATCCTTATCGTATCCATTCTTATTTATTGGTATTATTATACCATGGCAAAGCGGGAATTCGGAGGCATTACCGGCGATCTTGCAGGATATTTTCTGCAGATATGCGAGCTGGCTCTTGTAGCAGGACTGGCTGTTGTTTCCCATTTGGTGTCATTTTAAAAAATGGGGAGACACTGCAAGAGGAAACGCTCTGCTGGTATACCATTATGCCCGGGGATCGTGGGCAGGAAAGAGGAAATATGATATTGATTATAGGCGGAGCATGGCAGGGAAAGCTTATCTTTGCTATGGAGCTGGCAGAGAGCGCCCGCAAAAAGACGGAACTCGAAGGAAATAAGCTTTTCGATCCACTGAATGTGAACAGCGTGCCCTGCATCACCGGGCATCAATTGGATACGCAGGGATATCCGCTTGATTCATCAATCAGTAATGAGAAAGAGGAAGAACATGAGATCGCAGAAGGCAGCGGGGATAGCTTTGAAGCCGCCTTGACATGCCCAATCATCCACGGTCTTCATGAGTACATAAGAAGACTTTTAAAAGAAGGGAAAAGCGTTGATGCTTTTCTCGATGAGGTCCAGCGGCAAAATCCCGATGTCATTATTACCTCCGATGAACTGGGCTGCGGTATTGTGCCCTTTAATCCGGCAGACAGGGAATGGAGAGAAGCATCAGGAAGGGCATCCGTAAGATTAGCCCGGAGTTCCAGAGAAGTCTACCGTATGGTATGCGGAATTGCTACTCAGATTAAATAGACAGAAGGTCAGGAAATAAAAGAATGATACGATTACATTTAGCAGCAGTGCTGACAGGATGCTTTCTGGACCTGTGCTTTGGAGATCCCCGCTGGCTTTGGCATCCAGTCTGCGGCATAGGCTCACTCATAAGCTGGCTGGAGAAAAAGCTAAGGGAAATGTTTCCTAAAGGAGAAGTGGGGGAAAGAAGAGCCGGTTTATGGCTGGTGATCTTTGTGCTATTAATCACTGGTACCGTATCCGGGGCAATTCTCTGGACTTCCTATTTCTTTTGCCCCTATGTAGGTTTTCTTATAGAAAGTATAATGTGCGGTCAGATGATGGCTTGGCGTTCCCTGTGGGAAGAAAGCATGAAAGTCCATAAGGCTTTTTCCAAAGGAGATGTGGAAGGAGCCAGGCAGGCCGTATCCATGATTGTAGGCCGCGATACGAAAGTATTGTCGGAAGAAGGGATCACAAAAGCAGCGGTGGAAACCGTAGCGGAAAACACTTCGGATGGAATCATTGCTCCTTTGCTCTTCATGGCTCTTTTTGGAGGAGTGGGAGTGTATTTATACAAAGCAGTAAACACTATGGATTCCATGGTGGGCTATAAAAACGAACGGTATCTCTGGTTCGGGCGGGCAGCAGCAAAGCTTGATGATGCCTGTAATTTCATACCGGCCCGGCTATCCGCAGCCCTAATGATAGGGGCAGGATATGTGTGCCAGCTTTTTTATGAAATCAGGAAAAAGAGGAACCCATACAGCGGCAGGAATGGCCTGGTAATATTTAAGAGGGACCGCTTCAATCACAAAAGTCCTAATTCAGCCCAGACAGAGGCGGTCTGTGCAGGAGCGCTGCAGATCCAGCTGGCGGGAAATGCCTGTTATTTTGGAAAGCTTTATGAAAAGCCTACCATTGGAGATGCGGTAAGACCGGTGGAGTACGAGGATATCCCCAGAGCCAATTGCCTCATGACAGTTACCTATGTGTTAGCCCTGATCCCTGTATTCCTGCTGTTCCTTATAGTTTTTTAGAACAATCAATCGTTTGACCAGGAGAGAAATAATATGGAATATCAGCATGGCGGTGATATATACACCAACAACGTAACAATGGACTATTCAGCCAACATAAATCCCCTGGGGCTTCCCCTTGGAGTAAAAGAGGCTCTTTATAAGGCGGCAGACAGTTGTTCCTTCTATCCTGACAGCCAATCCATGAGGCTTCGGAAGGAACTGGCAGGGTTTCACGGCGTTTCGGCAGAGAACATTATCTGCGGAAACGGAGCAGCAGATTTAATCTTTCAGGTCGTACAGGCATTAAAACCGAAAAATGCCCTGTTGATCGCCCCTTCTTTTCTGGAATATGAACAGGCCCTTAAGGCCTCTTCCTGCAGAATCGTGCACTATTGTTTAAAAGAAGAACATGGGTTCCGGCTATCTGAAAAAGAACTGATCGACTGGCTGGAAAAAAACAGGATTGATGTTCAAATGCTGTTTTTATGCAATCCCAATAATCCCACCGGATATGCCGTAGAGAAGGAAGCGATGGAAGGGATTCTTACATACTCCAGGGACCGCGGGATCTTTTGCGTAATAGATGAATGTTTTAATGAATTTTTACAGGAGCCTGAGAGATATTCGGTCCTTGATCTCATAGGAGACGGCGGTTATGAGAATGTCTTCCTTTTAAAGGCATTTACAAAGCTGTATGCTATGGCCGGTCTGCGCCTGGGCTATGGGATATGTACGGGAAAAGAGGTCCTGGACCAGATGAATCTCATACGCCAGCCCTGGAGTGTTTCCAGTCTCGCCCAGGCGGCAGGAGAGGCGGCCCTATTGGAGACAGAATACGTGAAAAGGACAAGACAGGAGATAACCAGTGAAAGGGAATATTTAAAATCAGTCCTTTTCTCCCTTGGTTTTCTGGTTTTTGATTCCATGGCCAATTATATTTTTTTCCGGGATTTAAGACCAGAGGCTCTTTCAAAAGAGAAGCTTCTTTATAAACAGCTTTTGGACCGGAAAGTTCTGATACGTTCCTGTTCCAATTACAGAGGACTTGATGATACCTATTACCGCATCTGTGTAAAGCAGAGGAAAGAAAATGAAGAGTTTCTTTCCATATTAAAATCCATAGTGACAGAAGGGAAATAACCGTATGGCAAAGACGATCATGATACAGGGAACCATGTCCAATGCAGGGAAAAGCCTGATCGCGGCCGGTTTGTGCCGGATCTTTAAACAGGATGGCTACCGGGTGGCCCCTTTTAAATCCCAGAACATGGCCTTAAATTCCTATATTACGGAGGAAGGGCTTGAGATGGGCAGGGCCCAGGCGGTTCAGGCGGAAGCGGCAGGAGTAAAGCCAGAGGCAGCCATGAATCCCATCCTGTTAAAGCCGACCAATGATATTGGGTCCCAGGTTATTGTAAATGGCATATCCATTGGCAATATGCCAGCCAGAGAGTATTTTGCATACAAAAAAGAGCTGGTGCCAGAGGTAGAACGGGCATTCCAAAAGCTGTCAGAGGAATACGATATCATTGTCATAGAAGGGGCCGGAAGTCCGGCGGAGATTAATTTAAAGCAGGATGACATCGTAAATATGGGTATGGCAAAAATGGCGGATGCGCCGGTTCTTTTAGTAGGAGATATCGACCGGGGAGGAGTGTTCGCGCAGCTTTACGGAACCGTAATGCTTTTGGAGCCAGATGAAAGAACCAGGATCAAAGGACTGATCGTAAATAAATTCCGGGGAGACAAGACAATTCTGAACCCGGGGTTAGAAATGATTGAAAAACAGCTTTCTATCCCGGTTGCCGGTGTGGTTCCTTATATGGATGTAGACCTGGAAGAGGAGGACAGTCTTGGAGACCATCTGGCAGGAACCGTTAGAACGGACCGGACCGCAGTGGAAATCGCCGTGATCCGTTTGCCAAGAATCTCCAACTTCACGGATTTTCAGGTTTTTTCTACGATACCATGGGTAAGCCTGCGATATGTGGACCGAGTTTCTGACCTTGGAAACCCGGATCTGGTCATTTTGCCTGGCAGTAAAAATACCGTCCAGGATCTGCTTTGGATGCGGGAGAGCGGCTTAGAGCCCGCAATCCTTAAGCTTCAGGCCAGAGAGGTTCCGGTATTTGGCATCTGCGGCGGCTTTCAGATGCTGGGAGAAAGCATATCCGATCCCTTCCATATGGAAACGGATGAGGCTGACCTGCCGGTCCGGGGTATGGGTCTTCTGCCGGTCCGTACCGTGTTTGGAAAGGAAAAGACAAGAACAAGAGTGGCAGGCTCCTGTACCAGTGTAGGAGGGATATTTGAGGAACTGTCAGGTATCGAGGTGGAAGGGTATGAAATCCACATGGGAGAAACCACCAGATCCGTACCGCCCCTTGCCTATGTCATGGAATGCCAGTCCGGTTCCCACCTGGCGAAAATGGACGGCTGCCAGAGGGGAAATGTATACGGTACTTATATCCATGGCTTCTTTGATAAAGAAGGAATTGCAATGACCATTGTTGAAGCTCTTGCAAAGAAGAAGGGCATCACCCTGGATCTGGATGGCAGTTTTAACTACCAGGAATATAAGGAAGAGCAATATGAACGGCTGGCCGCCTTGTTAAGGGACAGCCTTGACATGGAACGAATCTATGGGATAATGTTCACGAAAGCGATGAGCAGTGTGAAATAGGACAGGAGAAGATTTTCGTTGTGCTTGCACATAAGAAAATCTTGTCATGGCCTATTTCAAAGGGCGAATGCCCGTGAGCTTGCAAAACCGCAGGTTTTGCAAGCGGCACTGCGGACTTACAAGAAGAAACAAGAAGAAACAAGGAGAATCAGATGGAGCTTAAAGAGCTGGAGCGGGTACTTCCCGAGGAAATAGAAAAGAGAAGTTTTGAACTGATCACCATGGAGCTTGGAGAAAAAGTCCTTGATCCGGAATGTGAATTGGTGATCAAACGGGTGATTCATACCACTGCCGATTTTGAATATGCGGATAATCTGGTATTTTCGCCCCACGCCGTACAGGAAGGGATCCGGGCATTAAAGGAAGGCGTGCGGATCATTACGGATACGAATATGGGAATGGCCGGCATTAATAAGGGTGCCTTAAAACGCAATGGATGCAGCATCAGCTGCTTTATGGCCGATGAGGATGTTGCAGATTACGCAAAGCTTCACCATACCACCCGTGCCTGTGCCAGCATGGATAAGGCGTCAAAGCTTTCGGAGAATTGTATTTTTGCAGTAGGAAATGCCCCCACAGCCTTAGTACGCCTTTATGAATTAATAAAAGAAGGGAAAATCCATCCCAGGCTGATCATCGGCGTTCCGGTGGGCTTTGTCAATGTGGTACAGTCAAAGGAAATGATCATGTCCCTTTCTGATATCCCCTTTATTGTGGCCAGGGGAAGAAAGGGAGGAAGTAATGTGGCAGCGGCAATCGTTAATGCCCTGCTTTATCAGATACAGCAGCAGTAACCTGGTTTATTGCCCATGGTTTTGGGTTTTAAGTATACCCGACAGGATTATTAGAGGGGAAGAACAGCATGGACTTATACAGCATAATTTTAGTAGATGACGAAGAAGAAGTACGTAAAAGCATTATTAAAAAGATCGAATGGCAGGCAGCCGGATTCCGGGTGGTGGGAGATGCGGAAAACGGGGAAGACGCCATGGAAAAGATCGAGATTTTGGAGCCTGATGTGGTTTTAACGGATATCCGGATGCCATATATGGATGGCCTGGCACTTGCGGAAAAGGTACGGCAGAGGTACCCTTCCATGAAGGTGGTGATCTTTTCCGGCTATGATGATTTTGAATATGCCCAGAGAGCAATCAAGCTGAATGTGACGGAGTACATCTTAAAGCCGGTCAATGTGGAAGAACTGACCTCCATATTAAAAAGGATCAAAGGGAATCTGGATCAGGAAATAGAAGAAAAAAGGAATCTAAGCCGTCTTCGGGAGAATTACCGGAAAAGCCTTCCCATCATCAGAGAGCAGTTTTTTAATGATCTGGTACACAAGAATCTTCCGGAAGAGCTGGTGGAACAAAAGCTTAGGGAGTATGGCGTGCCTGTCATGGGTGCAAGGAAATGGATCATTGTAGCCATTGATGTGGAAAAGGGAGAGGTCAGGGAAACTCTGTCCCTTCACAATGAGGAGGAACTCATCCCCATATCCGTCATGCAGATCGTAAGGGAAAAGTTAGAGGGTTATTGCCGGTTCGCTCTTTTCCAGTCCGTTTCAGAGGCGGAAATGGTGGTGATCGTTGCTCTTGATGATGACAATTCTACCACAGGGCTGATCGATGTGCTGGGGGATATCTGCAAGGAAACAAAGCGGATTCTGGAGGTCCCTGTCTCCATGGGCATCGGCAAAAGCTTCCGGGAGCTGACTGGTTTTAGAGAAGCTTATCAGTCTTCCATTGACGCTCTGGGCTATAAAGCCATAGCAGGAAGAGGGACCACCATTTACATCAATGATATGGAGCCGGTGGGAGTAGGAAAGCTGGAATTTGACAGTGTAACAGAAGCGGATTTAATATCAGCCATAAAATTCGGTCCCGACGAAAAGATCGAAGCAGCGGTTTCCAGGATCATTGAAAAGATGGAATCCGCAAAAGTCCATTACCGCCAGCAGCAGGTTTACATGTTCGGCGTATTAAACAGTGTCCTTCAGATGATGCAGCAGTATGACCTGGCCCTTGAGGATATTATGGGCGGAGAGCTAAAGGGAATGGAAATCTTTGATAGAATAAAGAAGAAAGAGGAATTTGGCCAGTGGCTTTTTAAGATTGCTGGGAAAATGAACCAGTTCATTAACCAGGAGCGTGATTTCACCACACGCCAGGTTATCCAGGAAGCAAAGCAGTATATTATGGACCACTACCAGAATCCTGATTTGTCTGTGGAAATGATTTGCCGCCATCTTCATATGAGTCCGGCATATTTTTCCACCATGTTTAAAAAAGAAACCGGACAGGCTTACATCGCCTATCTGACAGATATCCGTCTGAATAAGGCAGTAGAACTGCTTAACAAAACCGACGATAAGACCTATGTGGTGGCAGCGAAGGTGGGATATCAGGAACAAAACTATTTCAGCTACGTATTTAAGAAAAAATTCGGAGTATCACCGACTAAATTCCGCGGAGCCAGGTAATGGAAGCACCCTCCGGGTATAACGACCGGTGCCCGATAAAGCGGGGCAGGCTCTAAAGCGGGGCGGGCCCTGTCCAAAAGGATAGACGATAATATGGAAAGAAAGAATATCAGCATTCGTTATACTATTTTTGTATATTTTACCGTGACTGCTTTAGCAGCCAGTCTTTTAATAACTTTTTCCTTATATCAGCGCCTTTCCACCCAGGTGGGAGAAATGGTGCAGGAGGAAAACCAGAGCCTTATTCATCAGGTAGCCAGGTCTGTGGAGTCCTATCTGCTTACGGTCATA
>DEYX01000051.1:0-367 GCA_002365025.1 Hungatella sp. UBA3147
GACCATGGACGAGCAGACCGTGGTAAAATTAGAGATTGATCCGGAAAAGCTGTATTATAATATGGTAGAGGCAAAAGCAGAATGGCTGTATAATCTTCCTGAATGGGATGCAATACTGTCAGAAGAAAAGAAAAAAGAGCTTTATAAAAAGCAGAAAGCTTCTGGAACCATTGTTAAGGGAGCGAAGGTTGGAAGAAACGATCCATGTCCATGTGGCAGCGGCAAGAAGTATAAAAAGTGCTGCGGATCCAACCAGTAATCCAGTGCTGCCCTGGCAGCAGGATAAAGAGACAGGAAGGCAGGTACCTCTTTATGAGTTACCTGCTTTGTTTTTGGATACCTTAATAATGCCCAAAAAGCATGGGCA
>DEYX01000051.1:587-25750 GCA_002365025.1 Hungatella sp. UBA3147
CATGGGCAAGAGAGAGGAAACTGTGAATGGAAGCGTACACTAGCTTTGCAGAGGTCTATGACCGGTTTATGGACAATATTCCGTATAAGGACTGGAGTGAATACGTAACTGGTCTGTTGAATGAATATGGAATCAGGGATGGCTTGATTCTTGACCTGGGATGCGGTACGGGAAGCCTTACGGAACTTCTTGCAGACCGGGGGTATGATATGATCGGAGTGGATAACTCTGAAGACATGCTGCAGATAGCCATGGAAAAACGGGAAAAGTCAGAGAAGGACATCCTTTATCTTATGCAGGATATGAGGGAATTTGAGCTTTATGGCACGGTGCGGGCTATTATAAGCATTTGTGACTGTATGAACTATATTCTGGAATATGAGGATTTGGTGGAAGTTTTCCGGTTGGTAAACAATTATCTGGATCCAGGAGGAATTTTTATATTTGATCTGAACACCATATATAAATATGAAACTCTTATGGGGGACTCTACCATTGCGGAGGACCGGGAGGAATGCAGCTTTATCTGGGATAATTATTATGATAAGGAATCCAGGATCAATGAATATGACCTCTCCCTGTTTATCAGGCAGGAGGAAGACTTATACCGGAAATATATGGAAAATCATTATCAAAGAGCATATTCCCTGGAGGAGGTTAAGATGGCGATAAAAGAGGCCGGCATGGATTTTGTGGCAGCTTTTGATGCTTTTACCAAAGCTCCCGTAAAGGATACCAGTGAAAGAATTTATATCATAGCAAGAGAACGCGGAAAGGAATAATAAAATGGCTGATTATATTGTCAGAGCTACGGCAGGGGATCATCAGATCCGTGCTTTTGCGGCTACTACCAGAGAACTGGTAGAACAGGCAAGACAAGCTCATAATACAAGCCCTATCGCTACGGCTGCCTTAGGCAGGCTTTTAACTGCGGGAAGCATGATGGGCATTATGATGAAGGGGGAAGATGATTTACTGACCCTAAAGATCCAGGGAAGCGGTCCTATGGAAGGCCTTACGGTGACTGCAGATTCAAAAGGAAATGTAAAAGGTTATGTTTACAATCCTGGCGTCATGCTTCCTCCCAACCAGGCAGGAAAGTTGGATGTAGGCGGTGCAGTAGGAGAGGGAGTCTTAAGTGTAATTAAAGATATCGGACTCAAGGAGCCTTACGTTGGACAGACCATACTGGTGGGCGGTGAGATTGCAGAAGATCTGACTTATTACTATGCTTCTTCTGAACAAACGCCTTCATCGGTGGCACTGGGCGTTTTAATGAACAGGGACAATACCGTAAAACAGGCCGGCGGCTTTATCATCCAGCTCTTACCGGGAGCCTCTGAGGAAATCATTGGAGGACTGGAGAAAAAGCTGGGAGAAATTACTTCGATCACAGAACTGTTGGATCAGGGAAATACACCAGAAATGATCCTTGAACATATCCTCGGAGAGTTTGGTCTGGAACTGATGGAGCAGGTTCCCACCCGCTTTTATTGCAACTGTGATAAAGCCAGGGTGGAAAAAGCCCTGATCAGCATAGGAAAGAAAGAACTTCAGGAAATGATTGACGAAGGAAAGAGCATTGAGGTAAACTGCCATTTCTGTAATAAAAATTATGAGTTTACAGTAGAAGATTTAGAAAGTCTTCGCGATAAGTCATAAGACAAGGACATCAAAAAGAGC
Source organism: Hungatella sp. UBA3147 (assembly GCA_002365025.1). Classification (GTDB taxonomy): domain Bacteria; phylum Bacillota; class Clostridia; order Lachnospirales; family Lachnospiraceae; genus Lacrimispora. The sequence goes on from DEYX01000051.1 coordinate 2,271, forward strand.
CATCCACTGGATGGCTCTAATCGTAATCATGTGAAACAATATAACTTCTTCCTATATTGAAAAAAGGTACACTGATGAGTCAATGATTATAATTTGGTAACGTTTGTAGCCTGTGGTCCCTTAGCTCCGTCTACAACATCGAACTCTACCGCAGCGCCTTCATCTAAGGATTTGAAGCCGTCCATGCTAAGACCTGAGTAGTGAACAAATACATCGTTACCCTGTTCGTCGGAAATAAATCCGTAACCCTTTTGGTTGTTAAACCACTTAACTGTACCTTTCATTATGATACCTCCAAAATGAATAAAAAATTGTACTGTTACAGGATATCTGTAACCTCCCTAAGAATAGCATAAAAAGGGAGAGGTGTCAAACGTTTTCCGTCTTAAAAATCAAGAAATCTTCATTAAAAAATAAAGGAGAAATAAGTAGTGAAATCGGAAAAATTTGTGGTAAAATGGGAAAAGATTCTTTTGCAAGGATAAAAAGGTGAATGCAATGAAATTTATGAATTTTTGGGGTCATTTTTGCACGATCAATATACATAAGATCAGAGTCATGAAAAACTGTTTTCGTGTGGGTCTTATTAAGCAGGGACTGTTTCATGATTTGTCAAAATACAGTCTGGAAGAGTTTGTTCCAGGCGTACTTTATTACCAGGGGACAAGAAGCCCCAATGCTGCGGAAAGAGAGGACAAGGGATTTTCAAGAGCCTGGCTCCACCATAAAGGCCGCAACAAGCATCACTACGAATACTGGATCGACTTTACCACAGATATGTCGGAGGGTCTGGTAGGCCATAAGATGCCACTAAATTATGTCATCGAAATGATGATGGACCGGATTGCTGCATCAAAAACTTATAAGGGCAGGGATTACACCGATGCATCGCCCTGGGAATATTATATGCACGCGAAAAACTACATGGTCATTGCCCCTGAGACAAGGAATTTGTTGGAGGAGCTTCTTTTGATGTTAAAAAACCAAGGGGAGACAAGGACATTTTCTTATATCAGACATTTATTGGAAAAAGGAGATTACTAGTTCACATTATATAGGGATTTAAGTGAATCGTTCTTATCCTTGAACGAAACGTATTTATAAATACTTATGAAAATGATGGGAGTCGGGTGAGAATGACGATGTAAAGAATTACATTGACCAATACAGGAAAGAAATAATTAATATTTCATATTTTACGAAATTTAATTATTAGCAGCGTCCATGAAAATGTGAAAGAAAATTATGGGCCAAATTACCGAGTTATTATATTGAGGATAAATGTATAAGGTTAATTCCATTTAAGGATCACATAAACATTGAAGCAAAATCAATATTGCAATATAGTAAAGAATTGAAAGAGTTCAAAATAACTCCTAAAGGTATGCTTCAAATATATATCGACCAGGGGATACCAGAATCTCTTTTGAAAGAGATATTTAAAGAGTCTTTATTTGAATAAAAATTTTAACGATAGGTATATGGCAAAGATAAAAATGAATCTGCATAAAAATACTAACGATCAGTATAAAGCCAGAAATTCTACCGATGGATATCAAGTACAGATCGATCACTTTATATTTATTTTTATCATATATTGTAAAGAATAATATAAGCGGAGATTTAAAGTGAATTTCGCTGTAAACAAGCACCTACAGAGGTCATGCATGCAGCAAGCTCCATATAAACAGAGGGAGCTTGATCCAGATAGAATAAGTGTACCTTTAGGTTATCAAATAGAAGTATTTGCTCAGGGACTGAATGCACCTATTGGTATGGTTTTTACAGAAAATGGTGATATGTTAATTGCTGATTCCGGAATGGCTACAATGAATCCTAAAGTTATGCGTATTAGCAATGGAAATATAGATGTAGTAGCCGACGGTTTTAATGTCCCCATAACTGGTATCAATTATAAAAATGGATATATTTATGTATCGCATAAAGGCGTTGTAACAGTTCTTAGTCCGGATGGTACAAGACAGGATATTATTAGTGGCTTGCCAAGCAATGGAGACTTTAGCAACAACCGTGTCGAATTTGGAATTGATGAGAAAATATATTTCGGACAGGGAACAACAACGAATTCCGGTGTAGTAGGACTGGATAATAGCTGGGTTCTTGAGCATCCTCATTTACATGATTATCCAGGTTCCTATATATTTCTTAACTACACTAATTTTGAAACTAAAAATGTATTGATACCAGCCATGGGGACGGCTGTTACCGGAGCTTTTTCCCCTTTTGGAGTTCCAAATATTCAACAATATCAAGTAAAAGAAGGCAGAACTTTAGCCTCTGGCAGTGTATTAAGAGCAAATATGGATGGATCTGGCATAGAACAGGTTGCATGGGGGCTTCGTAATCCGTTCTGTATGAAATTTGATGCCTTGAAACGGCTGATTATATCAAACCAGGGAATGGATCCAAGAGGAAGCAGACCGATTGCCAATGCATTAGATGAATTACATTTGTTAAATATAGGAGCGTGGTATGGCTGGCCGGATTACACAGGAGGAGTTCCTGTGACATTGCCCCGGTTTACTCCGATCAGAGGCAGAAAACCAGAACCATTGCTTCATACCATTCCATCGGTACCGCCGACACCAATTGCAGTTTTTCCGTCTGGATCCAATATAATGGGATTTGATTTTAACGAGTCATCGGATTTTGGACTGATTGGCGATATTTACATTGCATGTTTTGGTGGAATCCATTACGAAGAGCTTGGCGATATACGTTCAGGTGTAGGACATAGGGTATTGAAAGTTAATGTTGTTAATGGAGAAATAGCGACATTTGCTATCAACAAATCAGGATTTCCGGAAGAAAGGGGGCTAAGCAGGCCCACTGATGTTGTTTTCGGACCTGATCATTCCATGTATATATCGGATATGGCGATCGCTGATTTAGATATGCAAAATATTTATTTACCAAATACAGGAGTCATTTGGAGAATAAGAAAAATAAAGTTTTAGATATAATTTAAGGGAAGTCTTTGGCTTCCCTTAAAACATCCAAATATATAAAAGATGCGTGCCCTTACGGAAACCGGGGAAAACGATTCTAAATTAACGGCACAGGGAGTCCAACAGGTGACGGACGTAAATTCGAAGCTTTTCGTCATCCTCAAAGAAGTCCGGTTCATAGGAAACATAAGTGATCTTATCCTTGAATTCCATTTGCAGGCAGGGTGTCCACAAGGAGGTAAACTGGGGAAGATAACAGCCGGCCCTGCGGGTATAGCATGTCTTAGCCGTAGCTTTTATCCGGGCTTCCCTATCCACGTATTCCGCCACGCTTTTGTGAATGGCCTTATCTTCATAAATCAGATAATAGTAATTTTTATAATCAGGATAAAAATATTTCAATTCACCCTCATAGAGATCTATGGTTATGGTAAGGAGTTCTCCTTCCGCTTCCATGGAGACCAGGGAATTGGATTTGGAAAATCCAACGGGAACGGCAAAGCCATTTTTGCAGGTGAGCCGTAAAGAGTGGAACTCCCGGCCGAAGACGTCCTCCTGGCTTAAAAACTCCTGATGTTCAAGGAGAAAGCTGTGCCCTAAAAAGTCCGGGTAATTCAATATAGGGAGGATTAATGGCATTCCTTTTAAATCATCTTCATTATGTAATATTAAAAGATCAAATAGATATTTATCATGGGAGATAAGATAATCTTTATAAACTTCGATCAGCTGCCCACCGGAATAAAGATCCTTCCGCTCTACTTTTAAAAACTCCTCAATGGCTTTTTGCTTCATGGAAGGAAGTCCGAGAATTCCCCGGTAAGGGCGAATTTTTTTGTAAATATCCAGGCTTTCCACACCGGAAAAATTATAAGACATGCCATGGGCAAGGCATCGCTTCAAAAGATAGGGAATATCGAAACCATCCCCGTTAAAATGTATGACTGTAGTAAAATTTTTTAAAAATTTAAAAAAGGTTTTCAGCAGTTCTTTTTCCGAATCCAGGGTGTCCGCGAACCACTGGACCAGGTTCCAACAGCCGTTTCTGTAATAAACACATCCGATCAGATAAAGGGTAGAATACTCCCCGGAGAAGCCTGTGGTTTCTATATCAAAGAACAGCAGATCCTCTTTCCGGCCGATCCGGTCAAAGGGATATGTCTCATGAAATGCAATGGTTTTCTGTAAGGTGATCATGTATGATTCCGCCCTTTCCTTAGTACTGTCCATGTTTTTTGGACAGGGCAAACCCCGCTTTACCGGGGGAATGGGGATACCCGCAGGGTAATTTCTCTCCCAATATTATAGCGGAAAGGCGCCGGTCCGTCAACGGAAACAGAATATTTGTTCGACTATCCGCTTGCATAAGAACAGGCTGTATGCTATGATGAATAATATAGATAAGATTTCCAGCATAACAAAAGGAGACAGAGGTCGTGATTTCTTTCATAAAAGGGCCGTTGGTTGAACTATTTGAAGATACCGTTGTAATAGAGAGCGGGAACGTGGGATATGAGATACATGTTCCCATATCCGTGATTCAAAATATGCCGGGTATCGGCGCAGTGACTAAGTTGTATACATATTTTCAGGTAAGAGAGGATGCCATGTGCCTCTACGGTTTTTTAAACCGTCAGGATCTGCAGATGTTTAAGCAGCTCATAAGTGTGAACGGGATTGGCCCCAAAGGAGCCTTGGGAATTCTTTCTGCCCTTGACCCGGATGATTTAAGAAGGGCCATTGTTTCAGGAGACGCCAAAGCCATATCCAAAGCGCCTGGGGTTGGAGCAAAGACTGCTCAGAGGATTATATTGGATTTAAAAGATAAAATTGATATCGCTGGAATTCTCCCTTCCGGGTTTGTGGAACAGGGGAATGGGCCCGTTTTATCCGGCGGCGGGATAGCAGGAGAAGCCATGGAAGCGCTGGCGGCTCTGGGCTATTCTGCAGTTGAGGCTGGTAAGGCGGTCCGTCAGGTGGAAGTAACGGAATCCATGACGGTGGAAGATGTTCTTAAGGCCTCCTTAAAGCATCTGGCATTTATATAAAAAAACGGGTAAAGGCAGAGATGGAACGTAGAATTATAACCACAGAGATAACAGAAGAAGATAAAAGAATAGAACCAAACTTAAGGCCCATGTGCCTTTCCGAGTATATTGGACAGGAAAAGATACGTACTAATTTAAAAGTATATATTGATGCTGCCAAAGCCAGGGGAGAATCCCTGGATCATGTTTTATTTTACGGGCCTCCCGGCTTGGGAAAGACAACTCTTTCAGGGATTATTGCCAATGAAATGGGAGTCAACATGAAGGTCACATCAGGACCTGCCATCGAAAAACCGGGCGAGATGGCCGCCATACTGAACAATCTCCAGGAAGGGGATGTGCTGTTTGTAGATGAAATCCACCGCTTAAACCGCCAGGTAGAAGAGGTTTTGTATCCGGCAATGGAAGACTTTGCCATAGATATCATGCTGGGAAAGGATTCTTCAGCCAGATCCATAAGACTGGATCTTCCTAAATTCACATTGGTGGGAGCAACTACCAGAGCGGGGCTTTTAACCGCTCCTCTAAGAGACAGGTTCGGTGTGGTACAGAAGCTGGAATTTTATACGCCCCAGGAGCTAAAGATTATTGTTTGCCGTTCTGCCAGAGTCTTACAGGTGGAAATCGAGGAAGAAGGGGCGGCAGAGATTGCCAAGCGGTCCAGAGGAACCCCCAGGCTGGCCAACCGCCTGTTAAAGAGAGTCCGGGATTTCGCCCAGGTAAAATACAACGGTATTATTACAAAAGAAGTGGCGGATTTTGCCCTGGACATTCTGGATGTGGATAAGTTTGGCCTGGATTATAATGACCGGGCGATCCTGACCACAATGATTGAGAAATTTGCCGGCGGTCCGGTAGGACTGGATACCCTGGCTGCCTCTCTGGGAGAGGATGCCGGGACACTGGAAGATGTTTATGAACCCTATCTTCTGATGAACGGTTTTATAAACCGAACCTCCAGAGGGCGTGTTGCCACGGAACGGGCATATGAACATCTTGGAATCTCCCTGGGATCATAATCTGCCTGAATTTTAGAACTTTCCTATTAGTTAGCCGTACTTTTTGGACATAAAGGTATGCAGGCAGGGCTTTTCTATCTGCACAAAATATGTTATAGTAAAAAGGAGCAAATGAAACAGGGAGAGAACAGCATGGATTCCAAACGCAGTACAGAAGTTTTAATAGATGGCAAGATTTATGCTTTGGGCGGAAGTGAGGAAGAAAGTTATATCCACCGTCTGGCAAGCTATATCAATGAGATGATTATAACGCTGAAGCATCAGGAAGGGTTTACGAAGCAAAGCGCAGAATATCAAAATATCATGATTCAGTTAAATATGGCGGATGATTACTTCAAGGCCAGAGAACAGACCGCCAGGCTGGAGCAGCAGAAGGCGGAGATGGAAAAGGAGATTTATAGCTTAAAGCATGAGCTTGTGGCCACTCAGATGAAGCTTGAGTCGGCAAAGCTGGAACTGGTGGAAACCAGGAAATCTGCGGATTCCGGAAAGAAAGAATAAGTCAGGAGGGGATGTTGGGCGGCAGGGCCGTGACATCCTCTCTTTCATCAATAAAGGGCAAACAGGAGGAACTTGTGAAGAAAGCAGTTGAAATTCTTGCTCCGGCAGGATCATTTGAAAGTATGAAGGCAGCGGTGGCGGCAGGCGCCGATGCGGTCTATATGGGCGGCAGCCGGTTTGGGGCAAGGGCTTTTGCGGAAAATCCCGAAGAGGACAAGCTGCTGGAAGCCATTGATTACATCCATCTTCATGGGCGAAAACTGTACATGACTGTTAATACGCTGATGAAGGAGCAGGAGATAGGGGAGCTTTACGATTACCTTGTTCCATATTACAGGCAGGGCCTTGATGCAGTTATCGTACAGGATATGGGAACCTTCCGGTTTATCCGGGAGAATTTTCCGGAACTTCCCATTCATGCAAGTACTCAGATGACCATTACCGGCGTTTATGGGGCCAGGATTTTAAAAGATTTAGGAGCTGACCGGGTTGTTACTGCCAGGGAATTATCCTTGAACGAAATTGCTAAGATCCGTGATCAGGTGGATGTGGAGATCGAGAGTTTTGTACACGGCGCATTATGCTACTGCTATTCCGGTCAATGTTTGTTCAGCAGCCTCATAGGAGGGCGAAGCGGAAACAGGGGGAGATGTGCCCAAACCTGCCGCCTGCCCTACGAGGTGAAACGGGAAGGACAGGTTCTTGGAGGAAAAGAAGACCGTTATTGCCTCAGCCTTAAGGATTTGAGCACTTTGGATATTATACCGGACATGATCGAGGCCGGAGTCTATTCCATGAAAATTGAAGGAAGGATGAAAAGTCCAAGATATACGGCTGGAGTAGTGAGCATTTACCGAAAGTACGCGGACCTTTATCTGGCTAAAGGAAGAGAGGGTTACCAGGTCGAAGAGAAGGATAAAAAAATGCTTCTGGATCTATTTGACCGGGGAGGTCAGACCGACGGGTACTACAAGCGCCAAAATGGACGGGATATGGTGGTCTGGAAAGAAAAGCCTGCTTTTCGGGAAGGCAATCAGGCATTGTTTGATTCCCTTGATAAAAACTTTGTAGAAAAACAGGTAAGAGAGCCGGTGGTTGGAACCGTACTTCTGGAAGAAGGACAAAAGGCCTCTTTGCAGTTAAGTGCCTTCGGCCATAATGCCGCCGTCGCAGGCGAGATCGTACAGACTGCACAAAATCAGCCTATAACAGAGGAAAAGGTAAGGAAACAGCTGGATAAAACCGGAAATACACCTTTTTATTTTGAAAATCTTGATATTAAGATAACGGGGAATATATTCCTGCCGGTTCAGGCTCTTAATGATCTGCGCAGGCGCGGAATGGAAGCCTTAGAATATGAGATTCTTAAAAATTACAAGGAGAATAGGCAGGCAGAACCGGTGAAAGCTGTAAAAGAGGATGTTTATAGCCAAAAGTCTTCTTCAGAAGGCCATAAACTAACGGTTTCTCTGGAGCGGCCGGATTGCCTGGAAGAAGCGTTGAACAGTCCTGATGTAAAAAGAATTTATATTGATGCTGCAGAATTTAAGCCGGAACAATGGAGAGCATCTGTGGAGGCATGCCACAGGGCCGGTAAGGAGTGTATGCTTACCATGCCTCATATTTTCAGGATCAGGGCAGTGCAATTCTTTGATAAACATTTAACGGAGTTGAAAGCCGCTACATTTGACGGATTTCTGATCCGTTCTCTGGAGGAAACAGGTTATTTAAAAGAGAAGAAAGTCAAGGGAACCCTGGTATTTGATTTTGGCATGTATGGGATGAATAATTATGCCCAGGAGATGCTAAAAGAGCTGGGAGCGGACGAGCTTACCTGGCCGGTAGAATTAAACAGCCGGGATTTGGGAAAACTAAAAGTTCCTGGGGAGCTTTTGGTATATGGCCGGCTGCCAATGATGGTGACCGCCCAGTGCCTTCATCAGGGAATGGAACAATGTGATAAAACACCGGTTGTTTTGACATTAAAGGACCGGATGGGGAAGGCATTTCCTCTAAAAAACCATTGTACTTTCTGCTATAATTCCATTTATAATTCAGCGGCCGTCTCCCTTCTTGGCTTAGAAGAGGCGGTAAAGGGATTATCACCCTCATGGTTACGGCTTCAGTTCACCACAGAGAACAAAGCACAGACAAAAGCGGTGATACAAAGCTTTTCTGACGGATTCCTTTACGGAAGAGAAGCAAAGTTGCCGTTTGAAGAATTCACAAGGGGTCATTTCAAACGCGGTGTAGAGTAGGTGACATATGATTAATCTGATTATTGACGTCTCCAGATATCTGATGATACTGTTGATTGCATTATACACATATTTGAATTTTCGTTTTTTTTCCTTTCCCGATGAAATCAGGAAAAGGAAGATTTGCAGACGCCAGAATTTTGCTATGTTTCTCATTCATCTGCTTGGCTATTTGGTCATCTGGCTGGAGACAGAGGATGAAAAGATGCTGGTTTTTTACGTGGCCCAGGTAATTTTCTTTTTCAGTTACCTTTTCCTGTACCGGCTGATTTACCGCAATATATCCAGGCTGCTGGTCAATAATATGTGCATGCTCCTTACCATAGGCTTTATTATGCTTACCAGGCTTTCCTTTGACCGGGCCATGAAGCAGTTTGTCATCGTTGCTGCCGCGGCTCTGGTGACATTTGCCATCCCCTTTGTCATTGACAGAGTATGGCAGCTAAGTAAGATTCCATGGATCTATGGAATAGGAGGAATTCTTCTCCTTGGAATTGTATGCCTTGCCGGATCAAGCAGCTACGGCGCCCAGCTCTCCCTGGAGTTCGGAGGTTATTCCTTCCAGCCCACGGAATTTGTAAAGATCATCTATGTCTTTTTTATAGCCACGATGTTTTACCGCTCCACCAGCATGAAGACGGTTCTTATTGTCACTTCGGTGGCGGCCCTACATGTGCTCATTCTGGTGGCGTCCAAAGATCTTGGAAGCGCCCTTATTTTCTTTGTAACTTATGTTTTCATGCTCTTTGTAGCAACGGGAAAATGGTGGTATCTTCTGGCCGGAGCCGGAGGAGGAACTTTGGCTTCTATGCTGGCCTATCAGCTGTTCGGGCATGTAAGGACCAGAGTATCGGCATGGTTAAATCCCTGGTCGGATATTGCCGGGAAGGGGTACCAGATTACCCAGTCTTTGTTTGCCATTGGCACCGGAGGCTGGTTTGGTATGGGGCTGTACCGTGGTATGCCAAGAAGGATCCCGGTGGTAGAAAAGGATTTTATATTTTCAGCGATATCGGAGGAGCTGGGGGGAATCTTTGCCCTGTGTGTCCTTCTCATCTGCCTGGGATGCTTTTTACAGTTCATGTTGATTGCCAGCCGGATGCAGGCGGTATTCTATAAGCTGATTGCATTTGGCCTTGGAACAATTTATATCATTCAGGTATTTTTAACTGTGGGAGGAGTAACGAAATTTATCCCTTCCACAGGAGTAACGCTTCCTTTGGTCAGTTATGGAGGAAGCTCAATCCTAAGCACCTTTATCATCTTTGGAATCATCCAGGGACTTTATATACTCAAACGCAATGAAGAGGAAGAAGAAAAATATGAAGGCTAACCCGAATCCAAAAGCAAATCACCATATCCTGATACTTACCTATGGGGTCGTACTACTTTTTGTAGGGCTTGCGGCTTATTTTGGTTACTTTCTGCTTGTGAAAAGTGACAGTGTGATCAATAATTCCTATAATGCCAGACTTGACAGCTTTGCCGACCGGGTGGTACGTGGAGAAATCTACAGCAATGACGGCAGAATCCTTGCCAGGACTGAAGTGAACGGAGAGGGAAAGGAAACTAGAGTTTATCCATATGATTCACTGTTTGCCCATGCGGTAGGATATTCCACCAATGGAAAGACAGGTCTGGAAGCCCTGGCTAATTTCTATCTCCTGACAAGTCATGTAAATCTTGTAGAGCAGGTGGCAAATGAGCTGTCCGGCAAGAAGAATCAGGGGGACAGTGTTGTTTCTACTCTTGATGTGGATCTTCAGAAGACCGCTTATGATGCCTTAGGCAAAAGAAAAGGGGCGGTGGTAGTGATGGAGCCGGATACCGGCAAGATCCTTGCCATGGTATCCAAGCCCGATTATAACCCTAATACCCTGGCTGAAGACTGGAGTCATCTGGTGGCGGAGGAGAACACTTCAGGACAGTTATTAAACCGTGCGACTCAGGGACTTTACCCTCCGGGGTCCACCTTTAAGATAATTACGGCATTGGAATATATAAAGGAAAATCCCTCCAATTATAATGATTATACCTTTGACTGCAATGGGATTTATAAAAATGGGGATTATACCATCCGGTGTTACCATGAGACAGTCCATGGACACCAAAATCTGGAACAGGCATTTGCAAATTCCTGCAACGGAGCTTTTTCAAATCTTGGCTTGCAGCTGGACTTAAATGGGTTAAAGAATACTGCGGACCAGCTTCTCTTTAATACGGACCTGGCCTTACCTATTGCAAGCAGCAAAAGCTCTTATACAATGGGAGGCGGCGCTGATACGTGGCAGATCCTTCAGACTGCGATTGGCCAGGGCCAGACTCAGATCACGCCCATTCATAATGCCATGATTGTTGCGGCCATTGCAAACGGCGGAACTCTTATGAAGCCTTATTTTATTGACCGGGTGGAAAATGTAGGGGGAGATGTCATTAAGAAATTTATGCCTCAGTCCTATACGAGTCTAATGACTGCCGTGGAAGCCTCTGAATTAACCGAGTTTATGCGGGATGTTGTAACAGAGGGAACAGGCTCCGCCCTTAGGACTGATGCCTATACGGTAGCTGGAAAGACCGGATCTGCGGAATTTGAAAAAGGAAAGGAAACCCATGCTTGGTTTGTGGGATTTGCTCCGGCAGAACATCCAAGAGTTGTTATAAGTGTAATTGCAGAAGAAGCCGGCTCAGGCGGGCAGGCAGCGGCTCCGATTGCCAGAGCCCTTTTTGATGTATATTTTTCCAAACAATAAAAAGAATGATACAAGTTTACAATAATTACGCACTTGCATATGAAACCAAAAAGAGGTATACTAGAGCCAGTCTGTGTGACACACCAAAACCGGGCTTCCCATGGGAGTTACGGTTTCACTCTGGAGGAATTGCAATGATAGAAGCAACGAGTTGTGGCGGTGTGGTTATTTTTCGAGGTAAAATTCTGGTTTTATATAAGAATTACAAAAATAAGTATGAAGGTTGGGTTTTGCCAAAGGGAACAGTAGAAGCGGGTGAAGAGTATAAGGAGACGGCTCTCCGGGAAGTAAAGGAAGAGACAGGCGTAAGTGCGTCCATAATCAAATACATTGGAAAGAGCCAGTACTCTTTTAACACTCCTCAGGATATGGTGGAGAAGGATGTGCACTGGTATCTAATGATGGCCGACAGCTATTACAGTAAACCACAGCGGGAAGAATATTTTATTGATTCAGGATATTACAAGTTCCATGAAGCGTATCATCTTCTGAAGTTTTCCAACGAAAAACAAATATTGGAAAAGGCCTACAATGAATATCTGGATTTAAAGAAGAGTAATTTGTGGGGCAATAAGAAGTACTTCTGAACGGTCAGTCCAGGGAAGTACCTGGGCTTTCACTGGGAGAGCCGGAAAAGTTTAACAGCAACTTTTCCGGCTCTTTTCATATAGAATCATCTTTTAATAAGCAGCTTCCAGTTCTTTTAATTTGGCTGATAAGGACTTTGTGTTCAGCTCGAAAATAAGACCTTCGCTTTTAGGACTTTCCATTACCTGATTGATATAGGAACAATGGCATACCATGGGATCCTGATCCCTACCTGCAATTGTATCAAGTTCTTCAACGGAAACGATCTCGTCAACCACGATTCCCCATCTGATGCCATCCAGTATAAGAACCATCTCTTTGTAAATCGTTGAACGGAATAATTCCTTTGTCTGGTCCAAAAGGTTGAGTATGGTCGGCATGGATTCTTCCTTTACCCGCTTTAAAATTTTCATGAGGCATTCCTCTCTCTGGCAGTTTTCGCAGTCCTTTTTACATCGGTCTGCTTCATCGGCAGCCAGATGAAGCTTTTCATGAGGCTCCTCTATTTTGCGCAGATGATTGATAATGGTAAGGTTGTCAGTTTTAAAACTGTCATACCACTTTCCCAAAGCGCACTGATGGGGATCTTTTGCCAGATGGAAGGTGCCGCCTTCATTAATAAAACGCTCCAGTTCCTTTACCCAATTAACATGGTCCTGTTTTCTGGCATCAATCATATCTTCAAAATCCCTGCACTCATCGGAAATGGATTTTAGTCCAAACGTAACCCGTAAGTCAAGCATTTGTATGACTTCGTTCCGGTATTTGAACATTCCGGTCACATTGGCCGGAGCGGCCGGTATTGTGCTGTAGTCTGGCAGCTGTACAATAGTTGATATGTATTTACTGTTGATGCAATAGAGGGAACCGGCAATTTTAAATAAAATATACGGACATCTGATCTCTTTTTCCATTTTCTGATAGTACCTTCCCTTTTTTTATTCTTGATATCTGTATTATATATCCTATTGCTACATAGTTCAACGTCTTTTGAGGAAAATTATATTTTAAAACTTAATGATTGGACTATGAATAAATGGAAATTCAGAGTATAATGGAAGGGAATATCTGATCGGGATAGCACATATTTATCAGGGAGGAAGGATCATGGTAAAAGTAAGCTCTTTAAGCCGCAGCATCAATGCGTTTTATGTGGAATGGAGTGCTCTCAATCACTACTTGTCATCCTATGAATGCGAGCGGAATGGAGTACCATACATCGGTTTTGGGGACCCTCGCGTCCAAAAACTGTGGAAGGGATTATCTGCTCAGGAGCGAAAAGAAGTCATGAAACGCCTGGGCGCGAAAAATGAAACAGAACTGCAGAATTATTTTACCTGATTTTGCTAAGATTTGAAGAAATGGAGAAATACATGTCTGAAAGAAAATTTGTAGTCGTTGACGGTTCCTCTATGCTGTCGACTTGTTATTACGCGGTATTACCAAGGGAGATCATGTTTGCAAAGTCAGAGGAGGAGAAACAGAAGCATTATGATAGGATCCTTCATGCAAAGGATGGCACTTATACCAACGCTATTTTCGGTATGCTTAAGATGGTGGTCTCTTTGATGAAAAAACAGCAGCCGGATCACATAGCCTTTGTATTTGACAAAACCAGGGATACATTTCGAAGAGAGCTGTACCCGGATTATAAAGGAACCCGGGGAGTGACTCCGGAGCCGTTAAAAAGCCAGTTTGTCCTGATGGAAGAGATCTTAAAAGACGTGGGCTTTCAGGTGCTTTTAAGTGAACAGTATGAAGCTGATGATTATGCCGGAAGCCTGGTTATGAAATTCCGGGAGGAGATTTCTATGATCCTTCTGACGAAGGACCACGATTATCTCCAGCTGGTAAACGATGAATACAATGTCCGCGCGTGGATGGTTCAGTCACGGCAGGAGAAAGCGGAGGAGCTATACAAAAGATATTATTCTTTTTACGGTGTAAAAAAAGATGAGATCAACCTTCCTGAAAAGGTTTTTGAATATACCTCTGACACGGTGCTGAATGAAGAGGGTGTCCGGCCGGAGCAGATTGCAGATTTAAAGGGAATCCAGGGAGATCCCTCTGATAATATCCCGGGAGTAAAGGGAGTCAGCAGTGCGGCGCCTCCGCTTCTTCGGGAATACGGTACAGTAGAAGAGATATACCGTTCCATTCACGAGGCTGAGTCTGATAAAAAGAGTCTGAAAGCACTCCAGGATTTCTGGAAAAATGAATTGGGAATCACCCGTTCTCCTTATAAAGCGATGACAAAGACCAGTGAAGAAGAGTTGTGCGGGGAAAAGGCAGCCCTGCTTTCTAAAACCCTGGCGACCATGAAAACGGATATTCCTATTGATATGGAGCTTGAGGATTTTTCTGCAAAAGCCTATCAGGAGGAAAAAGTCAAAAAATGGCTTAATTCCCTTGATATAAAAGAAGCTTCCATTTTTGGCACCGGAAAATGATGCTTTAAAAAGTATTTTTTCATCCTGCCTGGGGACACTCATACAGAGCGTCCCTGATTTTGAGTCAAATACTGGGTTTATTACTTATAGAAATAAAGGAGAAATAAATTATGAGCAAATCTTATGAGATTTTGTCCTCTTTGCTTGAAAAGACTATGGCACTTCAAACTTCCCTCGTTCTTTTTGAATGGGATAATGAAACTCTTGCACCGGAAGGTGCCGGTTCCTACACTTCAAGGGTAATCGGTGCGCTCTCTGAGGAATATTACAGGGTTATGACAGGGGAAGAGATGGGAAAAGCCATTGCCGACTGCGAGGAAGATAAAAGCCTGTCTGATGTGGAGCGGGCCATTGTCAAGGGAGCAAAGGAAGCCAGAGAAGAACTTGTGTGTATTCCGTCAAATGAGTACCGGGAAAATGCCCAGCTCATAGCCGAGGCAGCCAGAATCTGGTCAAAGGCAAAAAAAGAGGAAGATTTTGATTCCTTTGCACCAACACTTGAAAAAGTAATCGGATTTAAAAAGAAGTTTGCTTCTTACCGGAAGAAGGAAGGCCAGAAGCTTTATGATGTTATATTGGATGAGTTTGAAAAAGGATTTAATATGGAGCTTTTGGATGAGTTTTTCAACCGTCTGAAAGAAGAAATTGTTCCCCTTTTAAAAGAAATAAAAGAGAATGGAAAGAACATTGATGATTCCTTTTTATCAGGCGGTTATCCTGAGGAAAAGCAAAGAGAGATGGCACACTATCTCGCGGAATATGTTGGTTTTGACTTTACAAAGGGTGTGCTTTCAGAAAGCGCCCACCCATTTACGACAAATCTCCATAATCACGATGTGAGAATTACGACCAGTTATCGTGAGAAGATGGATAACGCTATGTTCTCTGTGATCCATGAAGCCGGTCACGGAATTTATGAACTGGGAATCAGTGATGAGATCACCCAGACACCGGTAGGGCAGGGGACCTCCATGGGAATGCATGAATCCCAGTCCCGTTTTTTTGAGAATATCATCGGCCGCAGCCAGGCGTTCTGGACTCCTCTTTATGGAAAGCTTCAGGAACTTTATTCTGAAGAATTAAAGGGAATCTCCATTGAGCAGTTTATGGATGCAGTAAATAAGGTGCAGCCAAGCTTTATCCGGACAGAGGCTGACGAACTTACCTATAATCTTCATATTATGATCCGCTATGAAATTGAGAAAATGATTATGGAAGAAGATGTGGACTTAAAGAAGCTTCCGGAAATCTGGGCAGATAAATATGAAGAATATCTTGGAGTACGACCGGAAAATCCATCAGAGGGAATCCTGCAGGACATCCACTGGTCTCAGGGGCTGATCGGTTATTTCCCGTCTTATGCCCTGGGAAATGCTTTTGGAGCGCAGTTATATTACCATATGAGAAAAGAAATGGATTTTGACGAACTTCTTATAAGTGGAAAGCTTGATGTTATAAGAGATTATTTGAGAGAACATATCCACAAGTTTGGTAAGCTGAAAACCAGCCGTGAGATATTAAAAGATACTACTGGAGAGGATTTTACCCCGGAATATTTCATTCGGTACCTGAAAGAAAAGTATTACAGCCTGTATGAGCTGTCATAAAGCCCTGGCTGGGGCGGCAGGTCCTGTCCTGCTGAAATAAAAAAGGGAACGAATCGTTCGCAGTTGAAAAGAGGATAAATATGGAAAATATCAAGAAAAGCGCTTCAGAACTGATCGGCCATACACCCCTGGTAGAGTTCTCCAATTATGGAAAAAGGCACCATGCGGCGGCTGCCATTATAGCAAAGCTGGAATATTTTAATCCGGCCGGAAGTGTTAAGGACCGGGCGGCTCTCTATATGATTCAGGATGCAGAAAAGTCCGGCACTTTAAAGCCTGGCGCCACGATCATAGAACCGACTTCCGGCAATACGGGCATCGGTATTGCAAGCATAGCTGCTATGAGAGGATACAGAGCGATTCTTACCATGCCGGAGACCATGAGCGTGGAACGGCGCAATCTTTTAAAGGCTTATGGAGCGGAAATTGTATTGACAGAAGGATCAAAGGGAATGTCCGGTGCCATTGAAAAGGCGAAAGAGCTGCAAACAGAAATAACCGGATCCATTATTCTGGGACAGTTTGATAATCCGTCCAATTCCAGGGCTCATTATGAAACAACCGGCCCGGAAATTTGGGAAGATACCGATGGTATGATCGATGTTCTCATAGCTGGTGTGGGAACTGGAGGTACCATTAGCGGAGCCGGAGAATATTTAAAAAGCAAAAATCCTGAAATAAAGGTGATAGCAGTAGAACCTGCCGCATCGCCGGTTCTATCCGGAGGAAATCCTGGACCTCATGGAATTCAGGGAATCGGAGCCGGATTTGTCCCGTCGATCTTAAATACAGATGTTTACGATGAGATCATACCGGTGGAAAATGGAGATGCATACGAGACGGGAAAGGAAATCGCGCAAACAGAAGGGATTTTAGTGGGAATTTCTTCCTCTGCAGCCGTATGGGCAGCCAGGGAAGTTGCGAAACGACCGGAATATGCCGGAAAAAGGATTGTTGTAATTCTTCCCGATACAGGGGACAGATACTTATCCACCCCTTTGTTTACCTGAACAATTTAACTGTAAATATGAAAAACCAGGGCTGCCTTTTCCTGCAAGCCCTGGTTTTTGATTAAGAGCGCATATGCTCCCTCCAGTTTAATGAATAATAGTAATTGATTTCAGCACCATAAAACAGGATGCAGATACAGGCATAAATCCACAGCATTAACAGCACAATGGCTGTAAGGCTTCCGTACATGACCGAGTAATTGCCGAAATTATTAAAATAAATGGAAAACGCAAAAGATGAAGCGATCCATCCCAAGGTAGAAAAGGCGGCTCCGGGCAGCTGACTTAAAAAATGCTGTTTTTTTTCCGGAACATAAGTATAAAGGACAGCAAAGCAGATCGTCATCATGAAAACGAGCATGGTACGAAATGTAAGGACATACTGGGTGATCTCGGCCAGCAGAGGAAAGTGGTGGTTCATAAAGCTCTGAATGGTGCCTCCAAGGACCAGCAGAACAAGGGTCAGGAGACAGATAATCATAAAAATAATGGTATAAACGGCGCAGATGATCCTGGTCACGATATAGTTTCGCTTTTTCTCCTGGCCAAATACCCGGTTTAAGCCCCGCTCAATGCTGAGCATCCCCTTGGAAGCGGACCATATGGCAGCCACTGCGGTCGCGGATAAGACAGCTGCCGGAGAATTCGTATAAAGGTCATCGATAACAGATACGATTAAGCTGTTCATTTCCAGTGTACTTGGGATGATCGTAATCATAAGCTGGAGCAAATTGGCTTTCGTAATGGATGGGATGAGCTGTATCAATGCCAGTAAAAGCATCATAAAGGGAAATGCTGCTATAATGGTGAAGAAGGAGGCCTGGGCTGCATATACAGTCATTTCATCCCTGCTGTATTTGTCATAGACTTGTTTACAGCGCAATAAGAATCGAATCATAATATCTCCTTTTCCTGCCATAATTTCTTCGCTAGTATTAGCATATTATCATGGAACAAAAAAAATATCAAGGCATTCTGCCGATAGGTAAAAAATCGCACATGATTGACAGATCCTGCCATAGATCATAAAATAAAACCAACAAGTATCAGGCTGGCGGCTAAGAAAGGAACGAAAACGAATGGAGTATATTCCTGCAAAGACCATAGTGACCAGGACTAAAGGCTCCCAGTGGTTTGGCATTGACTATAATATGAATATCTACAAAGGATGCTGTCATGGCTGCATTTATTGTGACAGCCGCTCAGACTGTTACCGGATTGACAATTTTGATTCGGTGCGGGTCAAGGAAGATGCCCTTAGGATCATCCGGGATGATTTAAGGCGTAAGGTAAAAACCGGCATTGTTGGGACAGGAGCCATGAGCGATCCCTACAATCCTTTTGAGCAGGAGCTTGAATTAACTCGGCATGCCCTTGAGCTTATTGATGCATACGGCTTTGGGGCGGCAGTGGCTACGAAAAATGCCCTTCTTAAGCGGGATATAGATATTCTAAAAGGAATCATGGAGCATTCCCCTGTCCTGTGTAAGGTGACGGTTACCACAACAGATGACAATCTGGCGAAAAAAATCGAACCACATGCATCCAGCCCCTCGGAGCGTCTGGCTTTGGTTGAGGCATTGAGGAAGAACGGAATATTTACGGGAATCTTATTGATGCCGGTTCTTCCGTTTCTGGAGGATAATGAGGAAAATATCCTTTCCATCATAAAAGCTGCTCACGAAGCCGGTGCCAGCTTTATTTATCCGGCGTTTGGCGTGACTTTGCGCAATAATCAAAGAGAATGGTATTTTGACCGCCTAAAAGAGCTGTTCCCCCAACAGGATTTGGTTTCGGAATATATCAGGCGGTATGGAAACAGCTACCAATGTACAAGCCCGGGAGCCAGAAAGTTATGGCAGGTTTTTTCACGGGAGTGTGAGCGGTATGGGATATTATACCGGATGAAAGATATCATTCATGGGTACAAAAAGAATTACGAAATAACCCAGTTAAGTCTTTTTGATTAGGAAAGGGACATCAGTTCTCCGAAATAGGAAACAAACTCTTTGGCTATGTTTGAAACATAGCCATTTTTTTTATAAACGGCCGCCATTCTGGTAACAGTATCCACAGAGTCGATCTCCCTGTATACGAGGTCCGTGTGTTCTCCTATTTTGCTGATGGATTCAGGCACCAGAGCGATTCCCAGTCCGATGCCTGCCCATTGGAGACAGGTTCTGGCATCATCATTGCGGCAAAAAACATTGGGTATGATACCGCTGTTTTGAAAGGCAAGGGAGATGATGGAATCAAACCGGCGGTAATAGATCAAGGGCTTGCCGGAAAGGTCTGTCAGCCTGATTTTATTCTTGGGAACGCCTGAAAAAAAGGCCGGGTTTCCAACCGCTATTAATGGTTCCTCTTTCCCGTACACGCATTCAAATCCCTCTGCATTAAAAGGAGTCCTGATAATTGCGCATTCCACAATCCCATTTTTCATCTTTTCCAGAAGCTCGTAGGTATTTCCTTCTGTGACTTCAAACCGTACCTTTGGATGGGTGCAGCAGTATATCTTTAAAAAGTCGTGAAGCAGATTGCCGGAAGAAGAGATGGTTCCCAGCTTTAAAATTCCTTTGGAAGCAGTAGGGAAATGATCGAGTTCTTCCACAATGGAGTCCATCATGGACAAGATGTCTTTGGCCCGGGAATAGAGAAAAGTACCTGCTTCCGTCAGTTCTGTTTTCCTGGAGCCGCGTTCAAAAAGCTTTACTCCAAGCTCTTCTTCCAGCAAAAGGATCTGCTTGCTTAGTGGTGGCTGGGATAACCCCAGCTTTTTTGCTGCGGCTGTAAAGCCTCCGGTTTCTGCAATTGTTGTAAAATAATAAAGCTGCTTTGAATTAATTGGATTCATTGGAATATCCTCTATTTCATATTTATGTATTGTATTATTATACCAAAATGGTATAATGTTACAAGGTATTATTCCAAAAATGTATTTAATTTTTTAAAGCGGAGGAATATTAGAATGAAAAAGCTCCTGAAATATTTAAAGGACTATAAGGCAGAAAGCATTATGGGGCCGTTATTTAAGCTTCTGGAAGCCTGCTTTGAATTATTGGTCCCTCTTGTAGTGGCAAAGGTGATTGATGTAGGGATCAAGTCTCAGAATATGCCCTATATCCTTAAGATGGGCGGATTATTGGTGCTGCTTGGTGTTATAGGCCTAGTCTGTTCTGTTACGGCCCAGTATTTTGCGGCAAAAGCGGCGGCCGGCTTCGGAACTTCTCTCCGGAATGATTTGTTTGCCCATATCAACAGACTCTCGTACCAGGAAATAGATTCCATTGGGACTGCGACCCTGATTACCCGTATTACCAGCGATGCCAATCAGGTACAGTCCGGCGTGAACTTATTCCTCCGTCTGTTCCTTCGTTCCCCGTTTGTGGTATGCGGCGCCATGATCATGGCATTTACCATCAATGCCAGGGCAGCTCTTGTTTTTGTGGTACTTATCCCTGTTCTTTCCATTGTTGTATTCGGTATTATGCTGATCAGCATCCCATTGTACAAAAAGGTGCAGAAGCAATTGGACCAGGTGCTTTTGGCTGTCAGGGAGAATCTGGAAGGAGTCCGTGTCATCCGTGCGTTTGACCGCCAAAATGATGAAATACACAGGTTTGATGAGGAAAATGGTCTTTTAGTACGCTTACAGGTTTTTGTGGGAAAAATTTCAGCCTTAATGAATCCCCTTACCTATGTGCTGATCAACTTAGGTGTCATCGTTCTTATAAACACCGGTGCCAGACAGGTGCAGGGCGGCATCATCACTCAGGGAGCGGTGATTGCATTAGTAAATTACATGTCCCAGATTTTAGTTGAGCTTGTAAAACTGGCAAATCTGATCATCACGATTTCAAAGTCCTTAGCCTGTGCAGGCCGGATTAGTGCTGTGTTTGAACAGAAACCGGCCATTACAGGAGTTGCTCATAAGGGTGTGGAAGAGAAACAGGATGCTCAAAAAGTAGAATTTGACCATATGACCTTTGCCTATGCAGGTGCCAAGGATGCAGCATTAAGCGGTTTATCCTTTCAGGTCATGAAGGGGGAGACCATTGGAATCATCGGAGGAACAGGTTCCGGTAAGACCACCCTGGTTAATTTGATTCCCCGGTTTTATGAGGTCACAGAAGGATCCGTAAAGGTGGGAGGAGTTGACGTAAGGCAATATCCTTTGGGCCAGTTGAGGGAGCTGGTGGGAATTGTCCCCCAAAAGGCAGTGCTTTTTAAAGGAACCCTTCGGGAAAATATGAAGTGGGGGAAAAAGGAAGCAACGGATCAGGAGATTTATAAGGCTCTTGCCACTGCCCAGGCAAAGGATTTTGTAGAGGAAAAGGGAGAAGGACTGGAGCTTCTGATCCAGGCTGGAGGAAAAAACCTTTCCGGCGGACAGCGCCAGAGGCTTGCCATTGCCAGGGCATTGGTAAAAGATCCTCAGATTCTT
Organism: Hungatella sp. UBA3147; assembly: GCA_002365025.1. Lineage (GTDB taxonomy): Bacteria > Bacillota > Clostridia > Lachnospirales > Lachnospiraceae > Lacrimispora. Next base: position 23,915 of record DEYX01000051.1, read on the forward strand.
ATCATGGATGACAGCGCTTCTGCCCTGGATTTTGCTACTGATGCCAGGCTTAGAAAGGCAATTAAAGAAAGTACCGGGAATATGACTGTGTTCCTGGTATCCCAGAGAGCTTCCAGTATTAAAAATGCGGACAGGATCCTGGTCTTAGATGACGGGCAGATGGCAGGCTGGGGAACTCATGAGGAGCTGTTAATTTCGTGCCAGGTTTACCGGGAAATATGCTTATCCCAGCTGTCAAAAGAGGAGGTGCAATAACATGGACGCAAAAAAATACAGATCCACTGTCAGCCGGATCTTTCAATGCATCGGCCGTTATAAATGGGGAGTTGCTGCCTCCCTGGCCTGTGCCTTTGTCACAGTTTTGCTGACTTTATACGTTCCCATCCTCACAGGCCGGGCCATTGACTGCATTGTGGGGGCAGGGGCTGTAGATTTTGCCGGCATGTGGACGATTTTAAAACAAATCGGAGTCATCATTGCTATTACAGCGGCAGCCCAGTGGCTTATGAGCCATATTAACAATCTGGTTACTTACCAGGTGGTAAAGGATATCAGAACCCAGGCATTTAATAAGCTGGAGATCCTTCCTTTAAAATATATTGACTCCCATTCTCACGGAGATATCATAAACAGGATTATCACGGATATCGACCAGTTTTCTGACGGACTGTTAATGGGATTTACCCAGCTGTTTACCGGAGTCCTTACCATTTTAGGAACATTGGTTTTCATGTTTTCCATGAATCCAGCCATAACGGTTGTGGTGGTTCTGGTAACACCGGTTTCCCTGTTTGCCGCCAGCTTTATTGCAAGAAAGACCTTCCGCATGTTCAAGATGCAGTCTCAAACCAGAGGGGAGCTGACTTCTCTTGTGGAAGAGATGCTGGGAAATCAGAAGGTGGTGCAGGCCTTTGCCCATGAAGCCGATGCACAGGAAAAATTTGAAGATATTAATGAAAATTTGCGTGTCTGGAGCCTGAAAGCTACATTTTTTTCTTCCATTACCAATCCGGCGACCCGCTTTGTGAACAGCCTGGTTTATGCCAGCGTTGGAATCGCCGGAGCCTTTGCGGCTGTAAAAGGACTTTTATCCGTAGGACAGCTTTCCAGTTTTTTAAGCTATGCCAATCAATATACAAAGCCATTTAATGAAATATCGGGAGTGGTTACTGAGCTTCAAAATGCCCTGGCCTCTGCCGCGCGGGTGTTTGAACTGATTGACGAGGAGCCTCAGGTCCCGGAGGAGCCGGACGCTGTAGTTCTTGGCAACGCAAAGGGAGAGATTTCTCTGGAACATGTGTACTTTTCCTATAATCCGGAGGTCGCCTTGATCGAAGATATGAATTTAAACGTGCATAAGGGCCAGAGAGTAGCCATCGTAGGCCCTACGGGCTGCGGAAAAAGCACGGTGATCAATCTTCTCCTGCGTTTTTATGATGTGGATTCCGGTTCCATCCGGGTAGATGGGACAGATATACGCCATATGACCAGACAAAGCTTAAGAACCAGTTACGGTATGGTGCTGCAGGAGACATGGCTTAAGTCAGGGACCATTCGTGAAAATATTGCATATGGAAAGCCGGATGCAGATGAGGAAGAGATCATTCTGGCGGCAAAGGAGGCTCATGCCCACAGTTTTATCAGGCGTATGCCGGAAGGGTATGATACCGTTATTTCGGAAGACGGCGGAAACTTATCCCAAGGACAGAAGCAGCTTTTATGCATTGCCAGAGTTATGCTATGCCTTCCTCCCATGCTGATTCTTGATGAAGCCACTTCATCCATTGATACCAGAACCGAAATAAAAATACAGAAGGCATTTGGAAAAATGATGAA
>DEYX01000340.1 GCA_002365025.1 Hungatella sp. UBA3147
CGGACTGCTTCCTCATGTTTGGGAAGGAAAGCGCCGGGATTCCGGAAGAGATCCTTTTGGAGAATCAGGAACAGTGTGTCAGAATCCCTATGTGGGGTGATATCAGGTCTTTAAATTTATCCAACTCTGTCTCGATTGTGCTTTATGAGGCGTTGAGACAGAATGGATTCGAACGCATGACCATGACGGGTGAGCTTCATCACCTTCAGTGGAAGGAATAAAAAACACCGGTACAGAATTTTCCATGTTTGCCTGGAAAAAACGGTACCGGTGTTTTTACAATCTAATTCTGATTAGGAAAATCACATATACTATGGGGATCCGGCCTTAGGCAGGCTGAAGATGAACTCCGATCCGACCCCTTCCGTGCTGACCACATCAATATTTTCTCCGTGGGACTGGATGATCTCCCTGACAATGGCAAGACCAAGCCCAGTGCCCTTCTTATCTTTTCCTCTGGATAAGTCCGATTTATAGAACCGATCCCAGATCTTCTTTAAACTTTCCTTTGGAATACCGATTCCCGTATCTTTAATCGATACAAAGATTTTCTCATACTTTACTGAAGCCTGGATGCAGATGGTGGAATCTGCATGGCTGAATTTTATGGCGTTGTCTATCAGATTATAGAGAACCTGCTGTATCTTCCCAAGATCCGCATAAACCATCTGAATGCTTTCAGAAAAGGTAAGATCAAAGGTGATGTTTTTATCACTGCATGTTCCTTCAAATGAAGCTGCCGTATCCTTGATGACCCGGTTGATGTCAAAGCTGGAGCGGTTTAAATATCCCTTGCAGTCCAGAGAATTAAGGGTCAGCATTCCCTGGGTCAGCTTGTTTAACCGTTCTGTTTCTGAAATGACCCTGTTTAAATATTTCTCATGCATCTCCGGCGGTATGGTTCCGTCAAGTATGGCTTCCAGATATCCCTTAATGGAGGTTAATGGAGAGCGGAAGTCATGGGAAACGTTGGCGATAAAGGTCTTCTGATATTCCTCCATCTTCCCTAATTCTGCGGACATATAGTTAAGCGTAGCGGCCAGATAGCCCATTTCATCCCTTGTATTTACCTCAATGTGGTGGGCTAAGTTCCCCTGGGCGTATTCGTTTGCTCCTGCCGTGATTTTTTTAAGAGGAAAATAAACATTCCTGGTAAAAACAAGGAGGATTATCAAGGAGAGGCCAAACACTACCGCTGATGTGACATAAACGATGTTTAAGATCCCCTCCCTCTCCATTTTCAAATAGGATAGCGGCAGGTGGATCACCACATAGCCATACGTGTTATAGTTTCCTGTAATGGGCGCATGGACACTTAAGACATCATAGGAGAATTGATGATAGTAATCGCCGATGGTGTAGGACTTGTTGCCCATTGAGGTAGGGTCAAAGTTTTCGATAACCTGCCCCTGCTTGTCTGATTGTGCACTATCGGATACTACCTTACCCTGCCGGTCTACAATCCATATCTGAGCATGAAGATAATTTCCTTCTTTCACCAGCTCCGGATAGGAGGAGGTCAGCTTCATGTCCTTGCCTTGGTACATGCCGCTGTAGGAGGAAGCGATCTGATTGGCTTCGCCATACAAGGCTTCGGAACGGCGGCCAAGTAGATATTGGTCTGTGATTTCTGAAGAAAAGGTAGCAATGGTAACAAATCCGAGGAGGCCGAACAGCAGATAGCCCAGGACGAATTTATAATAGAGAGAATGTGTCATCTAGTGTTTCACCTCAAAATCAAAGCACTCCATATGGAGGCCGTATTTATGCATATCAGAGAGGTACGATTTTATTATCTGACTGTTATTTGACTGCTTCATAATACTACTCCATCTTATTAATTTTTGCATCCAGGAAATAGAAATGATTGATATCACCTAGACGTAATTAAATTTAGTATACATCTTTTCAGTAATTAAGTCACTTCTTATTTTCTCCCATATGTAATTTTTGTAATCGGTTTTATATATAAGATTGCAGTTGATTAATTTTTCGGCTAATCGTCCATACTATTACAGAGGTGATTAACATGAAGAAAAACAAGGAATATCAAGAATATCAGGAATATCAGGATTATGAAGAAGACGTGGCGGAGGAAGTAAATACTTTCAACAACCACTGGGGAACAGGGCATTTTCTGGGACCGAACACACTGAGATATAAAGAAAACAGAGATGTTTACGAGGAAAAGGACAGCGAATAGCTGTCCTTTTCTTTTATAACTTTATAACTATTTCACGAATGTGGCGGCCAATACCATCTCTTTTTGGATAATGATGATCAGTGGGCGAATAACCACCTTATCTCTTTACTTCGAATTTATAGCCGATTCCCCAAACCGTAGTCAGGGCCCAGCCTGAATGATCCTTGATCTTTTCACGGAGCCGTTTGATATGCACATCTACGGTTCTGGTATCACCGATGTATTCATATCCCCAGATGTGATCCAAAAGCTGCTCTCTTGTAAACACCTGGTTTGGTGAAGCTGCAAGGAAATAAAGAAGCTCCAGTTCCTTGGGCGGCATCTCGATGGAATGCCCCATATAGATAACGGAATAATTCGTCAGGTTTACAATGAGGTCCGGATATTCTACATAATCACCCTGATGGTCCGTATGAAGAGCGGCAGGAACAGGGTTCGTCTGGTAACGTCTTAATACGGCCTTTACACGGGCCACCAGTTCCTTGGAATCAAAGGGTTTGATCATATAGTCGTCGGCGCCCAGTTCCA
>DEYX01000159.1 GCA_002365025.1 Hungatella sp. UBA3147
TCTTCTGTTTTCAAAGTGCTGTGCATCTGCCGGAAGGTTCGCTTCCTTGATGCTGACGCAGAAGGAGGGATTTGAACCCTCGCGCCGCTACTAACGGCCTACTCCCTTTCCAGGGGAGCCCCTTCAGCCGCTTGGGTACTTCTGCAGTAAGCTGATTTTTTTATGTTATTAGCGGCTAAAAACCTGCCAACGGAGAGGGTGGGATTCGAACCCACGCGCCCTTGCGGACAAACGGTTTTCAAGACCGCCTCGTTATGACCACTTCGATACCTCTCCAAATGTGCTTTTATATTTTAATAGAAGTCCATGCTTTTGTCAAGCACTTTTTTCTATTTTTCCAAATCTCTTGGAGACCAATACTGCTTGTTTTGCTGTACTTATCAGCTGCAACTTGGATAGTTTATCATTGTTTGTTTGTTCTGTCAACACATTTTTACATTTTTTTCAAATTATATTATTTAGTCTTAAAAATACTCCAAAAGCCGTTGTTTTGCTTCTTCAGCTGTCTTAAAATCTTCTTCTGTGCCTGTCATATAATTGATCGCTTCTTCCCATACTTTTACTGGATAATCATCTGCCGGTATTTCTGTAATGACGAAGCGGCAGCATCTTTTATAAATACAGTTTCTTAAATCTGAAAGGTACATGCAGCCCGAATTCGCCGCTATCCGGTCCAAAAGCCCAGCCCTGGCATTTTTGTCCCTCTCTATCCTGTTATCTTCAGTTTTCATCTACCGTACCTTCTTTCATCTTTCCTGCCATGGTTTCCGGGCAGAGCACCTTCTTTATCGAGTGTAAAGGTACACCCAAAGAGTGTTACGTCAGATACGGCCGCGGACAATATCTGGCAGCCGCCAACCTGTATGGCAGACTTTTCTGTATAATCATACATTAAATACTTTATATAACTAATAATATTGTAATGAATGCAACATGTCAAGTGATGGATTGCATTATTTACTACATATATTTCATTAAATGCAATACTATGGAATCAGGAGGAGCTACCTATGTATATAGATTTCAATTTTTCAAAACGCCTTTCAGAGCTCAGAGCTCAAAAGGGCGTGTCTGCACGTGATATGAGCCTGTCTCTCGGGCAGAATCCCACATATATCCATAAAATAGAAAATGGACTGGCTCTTCCGTCCATGATGGGTTTTTTCTATATATGTGAGTATCTGGACATTGAGCCATCCGAATTTTTCTCTCACAACATCAGCAGCCCTGCAAAACTAAAAGAACTAATGGAGGATGCACAGCATTTAAACCGTGAGCAGCTTGACCACCTTCATCTGATCGTAAAGGATCTTTTAAAATCAGGAGGAAAAAAATAAAAAGGAAGCTGCACTTACAGCATCCTTTTATTTTTCCAGGTATCTTCTTTTCATAAGCACACCGGCAATTTCCATATCCTCTGGTGTAGTAATCTTTATGTTTGCGTAATCGCCCCGAATTAGTTTCACTTTTTTCTGAGTCATGGTTTCCACCACCATGGCATCATCCGTTACTCCCTCCTGATACTGTTCTGATGACATAAGCTTTTCATATGCCCGAAGTACCAGTTCATATTCAAAGGCCTGAGGAGTCTGAATCAGCCAAAGACTGTTCCGGTCTGGAGTCGTGACTGCAAATTCACTTTCGTCAGAAATTTTAATGGTATCCTTTACAGGCATCCCAACCACGCAAGCCCTGTACATTCTGGCTGCCTCGGAAGCTGCCTCTATGATCTCGACCGTCACGCAGGGCCTGGCCCCGTCATGGATCAGGACATATTCACAGTTGTTAACTGCCTTAAGCCCTTCGTATACGGAATGATACCGTTCCTTTCCTCCTTCAGTAACCGCAGTCACCTTACTGAAACCATATTTCTCTATGATCTCCTCCCGGCAATAACCGGACTCTCCAGGACCGGTCACCAGGACGATCTCATCTACTGAACTATTTTCAAAGGCATGAAGCGCATAATACAGCAGAGGTTTCCCAAAGAGCTCAAGGTACTGCTTATGCACCTGGCTTCCCATGCGTGTTCCTTTTCCTGCCGCCAATATGACTGCTGCCGTTCTCCCCCTGCTCTCCATCCGTCCATCACCTTTCACCCAGTTTTAAATTGGGAACTGCATTTAAATCCCAACCGGCCCTCGCTCCATTAATATACTCGTAATAAGCCGCTGTACCGATCATGGCTGCGTTATCCGTACAGTAAATGGGTGACGGATAGTAAAAGGCAATGCCGGCTTTTTCACATGCAAGGCCCATCTCTTTGCGAAGGGCAGAATTGGAAGCCACTCCACCGGCAATGGCAATCTTTTTAAATCCATATTCCTTTGCCGCATCCACCGTATGGCTCACCAGCACATCCACAACCGCATTTTGGAAGGAAGCTGCTAAATCAGCGACATTAATTTCCTCTCCCAACATGCCCGCATGATTAATATGGTTTAATACCGCTGACTTTAGGCCGCTGAAGCTGAAATCGTAAATGTTCCCTTCCACCTTTGCCCGGGGGAACTTGATGGCATGGGGATTGCCTTCCTTTGCAGCATGATCTATCTTCGGGCCTCCCGGATACCCAAGGCCTACTGCTCTTGCTACCTTGTCAAATGCCTCTCCCGCCGCATCATCCCTGGTACGGCCAAGAATCTCAAATTCACCATAATCCTTTACAATAACAAGATGAGTATGGCCGCCGGATACGATCAAACATAAAAAAGGCGGCTCCAGATCCGGATGCTCAATAAAATTAGCTGATACATGTCCTTCTATATGATGGACACCCACTAACGGCTTACCTGCTGCATAGGCAATGGCTTTCGCCTCTGCAACGCCAACAAGGAGTGCTCCCACCAGGCCTGGACCATACGTTACGCCAATGGCGTCCATATCAGCCAGACTCAGTCCTGCCTCCAGAAGGGCTGCTTCTACAACCTGATTTATCTTTTCAATATGCTTTCTGGATGCGATTTCCGGTACAACGCCCCCGTATAATGTATGCAGGGCTATCTGAGAGGAAATCACATTGGAAAGAATCTCTCTTCCATTCTTTACTACGGCAGCCGCCGTCTCGTCACAGGAACTTTCAATCGCAAGTATATAGACATCTTCCTCTGTATGATTCTTTTTCATCGCCGCTCCCTCACTCTTCATCAAATTCCAGTTCCAGAGTCCAGGCATCCTTTGCCACTTTGGTACGGGGGAAAATCTCCCGGACTTTTTCTAAGTATTCTTCTGGTCTGGTAAGAGATGGACTGTAATGAGTCAGCCACATCTGTTTGGGCTTGGCTTCCTTTGCCAGTCTGGCAGCCTCATAAAAGGTCATATGCTTATACTCTCTGGCTTTTGCTTCCTTCCCTTCCTCTCCGTACATACCTTCGCAGATAAAAAGATCCGCCTCCCTTGCGTATTCCGCAATTACAGGAACCGGCCTTGAATCCGTACAATAGGTTACTTTAAGCCCCCGTCTTGCCGGACCTAAGACCATATCAGGAGTAAGGGTTCTTCCGCCCTCTTCAATGGTTTCCCCTTTTTGCAGGCGGCTCCAGAACTTCTGGGGTATTCCGGCGGCATTGGCCCGGTTCACATCAAACCGGCCTGTCCTTGGAATGGAAATGGAATAACCATAGCAGACAACATTGTGGTTCACCCGGTAAGCGTCGATTACATAAGGCCCAATCTTTACCTGCTCCCGGTTCTCAGAAAGTTCGATGAATTTCAGTTCAAAAGGCAGCTCCGGCGCAATGGTCCTCAGCGCTCCCACTACTCGCTCTAAGCCCTTTGGCCCAATAAGAGTCAGGGGCTCTGTCCTTTCCGCATTGCCCATGGTCAGGAGAAGCCCCGGAAGACCACTGATATGGTCGGCGTGATAATGGGTAAAACAAATGATGTCAATGGGTTTCGGGCTCCAGCCCTTTTCTTTTAACGCAATCTGGGTTCCTTCCCCGCAGTCAATGAGAAGATCACTGCCACCGCATCTGGCCATCATAGCCGTCAGCCACCGGTATGGCAGAGGCATCATTCCTCCGGTTCCCAGCAAACATATATCCAACATAAAATTTCCTCGCTTTGGTTTCTATCAATGAACAGCGGTAAAAAACCGCCTCATAAAATCATATCACAAAGCAGAGGCAATTAGCAACTATAAATATTCCACCTGTTCTTCTACCTCCACAGGAATCTTGAATTCCTGAATCATAGTATCGTAACAGTCCTCACACAGATCAAAATGATGGATCTCACCATCCTTCTCGGAGAAAAAGTCCCAGGAATGATTGACGCTTATTACCCCCTCCCTGGCAACACCTTCTGACACGATAATTTTTTTGCCACAGCAGTTGCACACAACTGTTTCAAGCTGACCACCGTTTTTGTACTTTCTCATCTTCCTCTCACCTTTCCATTTTCCTGCCCATGCTTTTCGGGCATATAGGTATACCTATAGGGTGCTTCCACTTAGTTGCCCTGTTTTGGGGACATAAAGGGATACCCGTAGGGTATTTCCTTTTTCGCACTTACCAGTCAGTCCCTGTTTCCGTTTTGCGTCATCCGAAAACAGGAAAAAGGGCATCCTCACTGGATACCCCTACATTATAAACGGTGATTCCCCTTATTTTTAGTGGTAAATGTTTCATATCCGGCGGTTCCACATAATGATGGCATTTTCACAGGGATTAAGGTAATAATTTTTCCGGATGGTTTCCTCTTGAAAACCATAGTATCTATAAAGGTTTCTGGCCTTTTTATTGCTTTCCCGGACCTCTAAAGACAGGGATTTTACTCCATTTTTAATGGAAGATTCCACCAGTCGGTCCATAAGTTTCTTTGATAGGCCCCTCCCCCTGTACTCTGGCAAAACGGCAATACGAAGCAGCTCTCCTTCCCCGGCTATGACGCGGAAGACGCAGTACCCTAATATGTTTCCCTCTTCTTCCAGCACCAGCCAGGTGTCAAGGCTGCTTTCCAAGCCTTCTTTGACTGTATCCAAGGACCATGGATCCGAAAAGCAGAGCCGTTCTATTTCAGCGACACCGGATACATCCGACTGACTCATTTCATGAACCATTGGCTTCTCCCCCTTTCATGGAAGTTCGATTCACCTGACGGTTCATCGAACGGCTATTTTCCTAAATGAAAGCTACGCTGAGGCTTGCTTTCATTTAGAAAAATTCGCCTCCCGTTCCCGTTCTGCCTGGGGCTTTCTTAAATAATCAGGGGAATGCTCCGCCGCCGTAAGGGTTTTCCCCTCTTCATAATAAAGGCCACCTAAAGCCGCAACCGCTGCTGCCCTCTGCCGGTTCAAGTGAGCCGGTGCAAAGAGGAAAGGAACCGTTATATTTTCTTGTATCTGCTTATTGTATACAGGAACTCCGTCTCCTAAAAAGATCACCTTTTGTCCGGCTGCATTTAATTCATCCACCAATTCCAAAATATCCATAGCGCATTGTTCTTTCATCACGGAAAAACCGTTCTGGTTATCGTATATGCCGGTATATACCTGATTTCTTCTGGCATCCATAATGGGGCAGACACGATAAGCACTGCCGTATAAGTTATAGGCCATGGCATCCACAGAAGGAACGGAAACCAGGGGTTTATTCAAAGCCAGGCCAAGGCCCTTTCCTGTAGCGGAGCCGATCCGCAGTCCGGTAAAGGAACCCGGTCCACCGGAAACCGCAATGGCATCAATGGTTTCTAAATCCAGTTCCACCATCTTTACAATTTCATCCAGCATGGGAAGGAGGGTCTGGGAATGGGTCCTTTTAAAATTTACCGTATATTCCGCAGTCAGTACCTCGTCCTCCACCACGGCAACGGAAGCCACCAAAGACGAGCTTTCAATTCCAAGTATCCTCATTTACATTCCCTCCACGGTTATTTTCCTGTAATCAAACCCTTTTTCCAAATCCTTTTCAATGGTTATGGTTATTACATGGTCAGGGAGAAGCTCTTTAATCAAATTCGACCATTCAATAAGGCTTACTCCCTCCCCGTAAAAGCAGTCTTCATAACCGATCTCATCCATCTCACTTACATCACCGATCCGGTATACATCGAAATGGTAAAAAGGCATCCGTCCATCCTCATACTGGTTAACAATGGTAAAGGTAGGACTGTTAACCGGCTCCCTGATCCCAAGGCCTGATGCAAACCCCTGGGTAAATACGGTCTTTCCCACTCCCAGATCACCATTTAAGCAGTATACGTCAGAAGGTTTTGCTTCCTCTCCCAGTTTTTTTCCAAATTCATAGGTTTCTTCCGGCTTCCAGCTTTCTATTACCATAATTTATATCCTCTTTCGCCTTTCAGGAGGCAGTTTTTCTTTGATCAGCCCACGGATAGCCGCCTTTTTTTCTCCGGTTACGGAATCAGGCAGCAGATAGGCATGAACCCGGTCCATATACAGGATCATCATATCTCTTACACGGTCGACTTTGACCATGTTTTCCCAGGCAATATCCAGGCTTTCCTCTCCCTGTGAAACCAGGATTCCATTCTCGTCGAAGGTGAGAGTCATTACATTCTGAATCGCGGGAGTCTTTGCCTGCTTTAGAGCCTTTAAATAAAGAATACCAGGCTGCCAGACTGTAAACATGAGGGCGCAAATGATTAGCAGCACCCGGTATGAGGTGGAGTTGGAACTCCATGTTGTAATCAGGAGAAAAACAGCAGCAGCGCTGAAAATAATATTAAAAAGCCCCTGCAGTCCCTGATAGGAATGATACATGGAAAACTTCCATAAATCCTTTGCCGTCAATTTTACTTCTATTACAATCGGATCTTTCTCTTCCACGTTTTCTCCTTTCTGAACGCCTTGGCTTATAATTTCATGGTCAGGGCGATTCTCTTCTTCTGAACATCAACGCTTATGACCTTGACTTCAACGATATCTCCCACGCTCACCGCTTCCAGGGGATGCTTGATGAATTTATCCGACATCTGGGAGATGTGAACAAGGCCATCCTGGTGAACACCAATATCTACAAAGGCACCGAAATCAATAACATTTCTTACCGTTCCCTTTAATACCATGCCTGGCTTCAAATCCTTCATGTCCATAACATCGGTGCGGAGAATGGGGGCAGGCATCTGGTCTCTGGGATCTCTTGCCGGTTTTTCCAGCTCTTTTACAATATCACGCAGGGTGATCTCTCCGATTTCCAGCTGGGCTGCCAGCGCTTTATAATCCAGAATCTTTTTACCGATTCCATTTAATCCTCCATGAGCCAGTTCTGTTAAGTCATAGCCAAGCTTTGTCAAAAGCTTTTTCGCTGCATCGTAGGTTTCCGGGTGAACGCTGGTTCCGTCCAAGGGATTCTTCCCTCCCTGGATCCTCATAAAGCCTGCGCACTGCTCGTATGCCTTTGGCCCAAGCTTGGGAACCTTTAACAGTTGGTTTCTGCCGGCAAAGGCCCCGTTTTCTTCGCGGTAAATTACGATATTCTTTGCAATGGGCTTTGAAATTCCGGATATATATTCCAGCAGGGAAGCAGAAGCTGTATTAAGATCCACTCCCACTTTGTTTACACAGTCCTCTACCACTCCCTGAAGGGCCTCGCTTAAATGCTTCTGGTTCATATCATGCTGGTACTGGCCCACCCCAATGGATTTGGGGTCGATCTTTACAAGTTCTGCTAAAGGATCCTGCAGTCTTCTTGCAATGGAAGCGGCGCTTCTCTGGCCCACGTCAAATTCAGGAAACTCTTCTGTAGCAAGCTTGCTGGCAGAATAAACAGAGGCCCCTGCCTCATTTACAATAATATACTGAACCTGCTCTGGGATCTCCTTTAACAATTCCACGATAACCGCTTCCGATTCCCTGGATGCGGTTCCGTTTCCAACGGAAATAAGGGATATATGGTATTTTTTGATCAGCCTCTTTAAGACGGCTTTTGCTTCCTCCACCTTGTTCTGGGGCGCTGTGGGATAAATGACTATGGTATCAAGAACTTTTCCTGTCTCATCCACAACAGCCAGCTTGCAGCCGGTTCGAAATGCCGGATCCCAGCCCAGGACCACCCGTCCTGCAATGGGAGGCTGCATTAAAAGCTGCTCTAAGTTTTTGCCAAACACCCGGATCGCTCCAGCCTCTGCCTGCTCTGTTAATGAGCTTCTTACCTCACGCTCAATAGCCGGAGCTATGAGGCGGTCATAACTGTCTGCGATCACCTCTTTAAGGACAGTCGTGGTGTATGGGTTATCCTTTGCAATCACCTGCTTTTCCAGAAAACGAATAATCTGCTCTACAGGTGCAAGTATTTTTACCGTAAGGATCTTCTCTTTTTCCCCGCGGTTTAAAGCCAGGATCCTGTGGCCTGCAGATTTTTTAATGGTTTCCTCATAATTGTAATACATTTCATAAACAGTTTCTGCCTTTTCATCCTTTGCTGATGACTGAAGGCTTCCCTGGTTTACGGTGGCATTCCGGATATAGGTGCGGTATTCCGCGTTGTCGGAAATCCGCTCTGCCAGGATGTCCTTTGCCCCATTTATGGCTTCCTCCGGGGAAGAAACGCCCATTTCTTCAGAAACATACTCCAGTCCTGCCTCTGTTAAGGGAGTCTTTATCATCTGAAGCATGATTAAATCCGCAAGGGGCTCCAGCCCCTTCTCCTTTGCAATGGTCGCTCTTGTCCTTCTCTTTGGCTTATAGGGACGGTATAAATCCTCCACAGCTACCAGAGTCTGGGCTTCTATTATCTTTTTTTCCAGCTCCGGAGTCAGCTTCTCCTGCTCCCTGATGGAAGAAAGAACCTGTTCCTTCCGCTCTTCTAAATTCCGAAGATAGCGGAGCCTTTCATCCAGGTTACGCAGAACCTCATCATCTAAGGAACCGGTGACCTCCTTCCGGTATCTTGCAATAAACGGAATGGTGTTCCCTTCGTCAATGAGCTTTACTGCCGCTTCTACCTGTCCGCGGCTAATGGAAAGTTCTTCTTGTAATGCCTTTATTATGTCCATGGTGATCCCCTTATTTTTTATAATTTGTATCGTAATGAATTTTCGTTCAGCCTTTATTCAATTTACTATTATAATTCATCAGCCTTCCTTATGCAAGACCCGTCTGGACATGCAGGCCTTTTCGTGCTACAATCATAAAATAGTGTGGTTAATAACCATTTTTGTTTTCACAATATGCAAACGAGGTAAATTACGAATGGAAGAAAACCATAACAGCAACAACGGGATGCTGCCCCAGATCCGTCCGACAGGTTCCCTTCTGGCCTTCTGGTCCGTTCTTCTTGGCGGCATTGGACTTGCCAGCGACTGTCTTCCCCTATTCAGTATCTGGAGTCTGCCTGCAGGCCTGTTTCTCGGCCTGATCGGCATTGCATGCGCTGTGCTCTCCAAACAGGGAAAACCATTTACGCAACAGGCCCAGCTCGGCCTGATCCTGTCTATTATTTCCACGGTCTGCGGCCTTATGATGGCATTGTTTATTATTTTTGTATATGATACTATGGACACCAATACGCCTTTGGGCCATTATTTCAGACAGGTTTTTGAGACAGCCTCTCAGGCCCTTACCTCCTCTCCTTCCGGAGAATAGAGCCTATCTCATAACAGGCAGCAGATCTATACCCTTTATTACCAGCATATAATTCTTGAAAATCCAATTGGCTGCAACAATAGCCGCTCCTGCCAGGATCAGTATCCTGGCTCTTTTTTTATGTTCAAAGGGAATTTTCCGCCCTTTAACGGCCCATAAGATCAATTCCAAAAACAGAATGAGAACAGCATAAAGGACCAGCGGATGATATTGAAAACTCATTCGCAGGTCCCCTCGCAGCAATGACCGGACGGCCCGGGTTCCCCCGCAGCCCGGACAATAAAGTCCGGTTAGGGAATGGAACAGACAGGGAAGCCCGAGGCCAAATATTCTTTTTAACAAGTTCATTTTTTCACCTTAGTTTAATCCGCCAGATCAAAGGCATCATGGACGGTCCTCATAGCACGGTTTACATCCGCTTCATCGATTAAAACCGTTATCCGTATCTCAGAGGTGGCGATCATCTTGATATTCACATTGGCACTGGAAAGGGCTTCAAACATCTTTGCAGCCACTCCGGGATTGCCTGTCATCCCTGCGCCGATAATGGAAATCTTAGCGACGTTTTCCTCACTCGTCACATCCTGGGCGGTGATGGACTCCTTATTTTTCATTAAAAGATCCATGGTATCCTTTAAATCTGTCTTTGCCACCGTAAAGGAAATGTCCTTTCTTTCTTCCCGTCCGATGGACTGAATGATAATATCCACATTGATATTATTCCTTGCCAGGAGATTAAAGATTTTAAAAGCAATTCCCGGCGTATTTTTAACCCCGATTACTGAAATACGGGCTACATTCTTATCCGCGGCAACACCGCTAACCAGCATTCTTTCCAATTTTGTTTCCTCCTTGACGACTGTACCTTCTGCCCTGGTCAGACTTGACAGAACAACCAACTGAACTCCATAACGCTTTGCCATCTCCACAGACCGGTTATGGAGCACTTTTGCTCCAAGGGAAGCGAATTCCAGCATTTCATCATAAGAAACCTCAGGGAGCTTTCTAGCGTTTGGAACAATGTGGGGATCTGCAGTGTATACTCCATCCACATCCGTATAGATCTCACATGCATCCGCATGAAGGGCGGCTGCAAGGGCTACGGCCGTTGTATCAGAGCCTCCCCGGCCAAGTGTTGTTAAGTCTTCGTACTTATTAACCCCCTGAAAGCCTGTGACGATCACAATTTTCCTGGCCTCCAGTTCATGCCGTATGCGTTCCGTATCGATCCGCTTTAATTTGGCCGTTCCGTAGGCAGAGGTGGTGTGCATGGCCACCTGAGCCGCATTTAAAGAAACGGCGGGGACTCCCAAAGAATTCATTGCCATAGCCATAAGGGCCACACTGACCTGCTCCCCGGTGGCTAACAGCATATCCAGTTCTCTCTTAGGAGGGTTAGGATTTATCTCAAGGGCCTTTGTAATGAGACCATCCGTTGTCTTTCCCATAGCGGACAGCACCACTACCACCTGATTGCCTTTTTCATATTCCTCAATGCAGCGCTTTGCCACATTAAAAATTCTTTCTTTGTCTGCGACGGAGCTACCGCCAAATTTTTTCACTACTAACATTGATGCCTCCTGGCGAAAAGTCAAGCAGATATTCTGATCCGCTTTGCTGTATGCTCATAACCTGTTACACCGTTACTAATTCTGCGCGGATACGCTGCCTGATTCCCGGCAGCTTTTTCGCTTTAATTTCGTATTCTTGTTCGGTCATAGTTTCCGTAAGGACTGCAAATTCGTCCATATGGTCCAGTTCCACTACTTCCACCTTACCGAATACAGCCTCCACTTCTTTCACACGTTTATCAGCAATTCCTTTGATCCTCACAAAATAGCGGAAGGAGCTGCTGCTCATGGAAGAAATGGTAAGGTTTTCCCTATCCCAGCCCATTTCCACATGGCGGCCTTGATTATTCAGGGCTTCAATAATATCTGCTACCACAGCGCTTGCTGTTGGAAGCTTACCGGCCCCGCATCCATAAAACATGGACGTGCCCAACATGTTTCCTTTTACCAGAATGCCGTTATAAACATCATTTACGGAATATAACGGATGATCTTTTCCAATCATGACCGGGACTACAAATGCATGGACGGTTCCGTCCTGGATCCTGCTGGAGCCAAACAGCTTTACAGAGGTTCCCATAGCATCGGCATAGCGGAAATCCACATCCGTTATTTTTGTTATCCCTTCTGTATAAATATGCTCGTAATTAACCTCGTGTCCCGTTGCCATTGCCGTCAGGATGGCAATCTTTCGACAGGTATCGTGTCCTTCCACATCAGCTTCCGGATTCCGCTCCGCGTAGCCTAGGTCCTGAGCCTCTCGTAAGGCCGTTTCAAAGGTTTCGCCTGCTTTGTCCATTTTTGTCAGAATAAAGTTGGTGGTTCCATTTAAAATACCGGTGATCTCTTCAACCACCTCACCTGCAAGGGAAGTATACAGAGGGCGTATGACAGGAATACCGCCGCCTACACTTGCCTCGAAGAAAAAATTCACATGATGCTCTTTTGCAATTTCCAAAAGTTCCGTTCCGTATGCCGCCACCAGAGCCTTATTGGAGGTGGCCACATGCTTGCCTGCCTTTAAACACGCCTTCACAAAGGGATAAGCAGGATTTAGTCCTCCCATGGTCTCAACTACCATGGATACTGACTGATCCTTTTCAATAACGGAAAAGTCATGAACGATCTTATCTTCAGCAGGATCTCCCGGAAATTCCCTTAAATCCAGGACATACTTTACATCAACTTCATCGCCAACCCTTTTGGCAATTATCTCTTTGTTTCTTTCCAAAACCTCTACCACACCTGATCCAATGGTGCCATAGCCCATAACTGCAATATGTTTCATATTATCCTCCGGCAACTCGCTTTCGTATTATTTTTCAAGGAAATTCAATTTGCCATTCGGCTCATCGAACGGCTGCCTCTACTCCCTGGCTAAAATTTTAACGTAGTGGACTCCATTTTTTTCTTCTATTTCCTCCACCATTTTTGAAACATTGCCGGTGGTCTCAAGGACTTCCACGCTTAATGTCAAGGTGGCCACTCCATTGACCGGAATGCTCTGGTGTATGGTTAGGATATTGGCGCGGTACACAGCAACCACATGAAGCAGATCGGACAGTAAACCTGGTTCATCATCCATCTGCATCACAAGTGTTATGGTCTTCCCTTTCGTATTATCATAAAAAGGAAAGATATCATCCTTATACTTATAAAAAGAGCTGCGGCTGATCCCGACCCGGTCAGTTGCCTCCTGTACGGTAATAACCCGCTCCGATTCCAACAGCTTTTTTGCTTCAACTACTTTCAGCAATACTTCAGGTACAGCCTTTTGCTTTACCACAAAATATTTACTCTTTTCTTCCATAATAAAAATATCTTCCCTTCTGTGTCCGCATCGGAAATACATCTGTGCTCATAGGGAAGATATTATCATATTTAGGCAGGGTATGCAACTATTTTTCTATTTATTTTCTTCGGTTTTTAAAAAAATACAGGAAAAATCCTCTATTCAGCGCTGCTTTCCCCGGACTTTGCCCCAGTACTCAGCCAGCGTAAATAGGCGTACATGAACTGATCCAAAGAACCGTCCAGAACGCTTCCTACATTACCGGTTTCCGCATTGGTCCTGTGATCCTTGACCATGGTATAAGGCTGAAGGACATAAGAACGGATCTGGTTACCCCAGCCAATCTCTGTCACATCGCCCCGGATTCCGGATAATTTCTCCGCATTTTCCTGCTGCTTCAGCATATAAAGCTTTGCCTTTAACATCTGCATGGCCTTGTCCTTGTTCTGGAACTGGGATCGCTCATTCTGGCACTGCACCACAATTCCGGTAGGAAGGTGAGTGATGCGGATGGCCGAAGAAGTTTTGTTGATATGCTGTCCTCCTGCTCCACTGGAGCGGTAGGTATCGATGCGAAGGTCCTCATCGTTGATCTCCACATCCAAATCCTCTTCAATATCCGGCATGACATCACAGGATACAAAGGAGGTCTGGCGTTTACCTGCGGCATTAAACGGAGAGATGCGCACCAGGCGGTGAACTCCCTTTTCCGATTTCAAATACCCAAAGGCATTGGGCCCGTTGATCTGAACCGTAACAGATTTAATGCCCGCTTCTTCCCCGTCAAGGTAATCCAGGACTTCTAAGGAAAAGCCTTTTTTCTCCGCCCACCTGCAGAACATACGGTACAGCATGCCGCACCAGTCACAGGATTCGGTTCCTCCTGCGCCTGCGTTAAGCTTTAAAATGGCATTGTCGCTGTCGTACTCACCGGACAGCAGGGTATTGATGCGCATGTTCTCCAGTTTTTCCTTAAACTGGTTTAACATCTCTTCTACTTCCGGAACCAGGGAGGGATCATTCTCCTCATTTCCCATTTCGATCATTACGCCAATGTCTTCATACTGCTGCTCTAAGTCCTTATAGCTCTGAACGGTATCTTTTAAATTCTTTGCAAGCTGTACAATCTTGGCCGACTTTTCAGGATCCTCCCAAAAGCACGGCTCTTCCATGGACTTGTCCAACTCATCGATTCTCTTTAACTTATTATCTAAGTCAAAGTGAATCCCTCACTTCCACTAATGGTTTTTCAAACGTTGATAATTCGTATTTGTACTGGTCTAACTCTACCACTGTGTCACCCACTTTCTGAATTTAATTATTTATCTTAACAAAATTGGAGTCCGATCCTAAAAAAGGGTGCGAACTCCAATTTTATAAAAATACTATACTAATTTACGTCCGCAGCACTGCTTGTATTTCTTACCGGAACCGCATGGACATGGATCATTCGGATAAACCTTAGCTTCCACCTTCTTTACCGGTGCTTTCGGGGAGCTCTCATCCTTATTGGTTCCTGTCACCTTAGCAGCCGGTTCTCTTTCTACCTTCTGCTCTACACGGATATGGAATAAGATTCTTACGGTATCCTCACGGATGGCAGCAGCCATCTCATCAAACATCTGATATCCGCTCATCTTGTATTCCACCAGCGGATCTCTCTGCCCGTAAGCCTGCAGGCCGATGCCCTGGCGCAGCTGATCCATATCATCGATATGGGACATCCATTTATTATCGATCACCTTTAAGAGAATCACGCGCTCGATTTCACGAATCTGTTCTCCCTCCGGGAATTCTGCTTCCTTGGATTCATATAGCTTAATGGCTTCTTCCTTCAGCATATGCTTCAGTTCATTCTTCTTAATCTTCTTATCTTCCGGAAGAGTAACTGGCTGTAGAGGAATAATAGGGAGAAGAAGGGTGTTAAGCTCGTTCAAATCCCAATCTTCCGGTGCCTGTTCATCGCTGACAGAAAGATCAACCGCATTTTCCACAATATCCGTCACCATCTTTAACACGAAGTCACGCATATTGTCTCCATCCAGAACCTTTCTTCTCTCTCCATAGATCACTTCACGCTGTTCGTTCATGACCTCATCATATTTTAAAAGGTTCTCACGGATGCCGTAGTTGTTTGTCTCAATCTTCATCTGGGCCTTTTCAATGGCATTAGAGAGCATCTTGTGCTCGATCTGCTCCCCTTCCGGCACACCAAGAGCATTGAACATGCCTACCAGACGTTCGGAACCAAACAGACGCATTAAGTCATCTTCAAGGGAAATATAAAATCTGGATTCTCCCGGGTCGCCCTGACGTCCGGAACGGCCGCGCAGCTGGTTATCAATACGGCGGGATTCATGACGCTCCGTACCGATGATCTTTAAACCGCCTGCTGCCTTTGACTCATCATCAAGCTTAATATCCGTACCACGGCCTGCCATGTTGGTAGCTATGGTTACAGCTTTATGCACACCAGCATCTGCTACGATCTCAGCTTCCAGCTCATGATATTTTGCATTCAGCACCTTATGAGGAATTCCCCGGCGCCGTAACATGTTGCTTAACATTTCAGAGGTTTCAATGGTAATGGTACCTACCAGGACAGGCTGCCCCTTCTCGTAAGCAATCTCCACTTCATTGCATACCGCTTCAAATTTTTCTTTCTTTGTTTTATAAACGGCATCCTCCTGATCAATACGTGCGATCGGGCGGTTGGTTGGTATGGAAATGGCATCCATACCGTAGGTATTACGGAATTCCTTCTCTTCTGTAAGGGCGGTACCGGTCATACCGGCTTTTTTATTGTACTTATTAAAGAAATTCTGGAAGGTGATGGTGGCAAGAGTTTTGCTCTCTCTGCGCACATTTACGTGCTCCTTGGCTTCAATCGCCTGATGGAGTCCGTCAGAATAACGTCTGCCAGGCATAATACGTCCGGTAAACTCATCAACAATCAGTACTTCGTCATCCTTTACTACATAATCCTTATCCCGGAACATGAGATAATTGGCACGAAGGGCCAGAATGATGTTATGCTGGATCTCTAAGTTCTGGGGATCAGATAAGTTCTCGATGTGGAAGAACTGCTCTACCTTTTCCACACCCTGTTCGGTTAAATTGACAACCTTGTCCTTTTCATCTACAACAAAGTCGCCGGTTTCCGTGATCTCCTCTCCCATGATGGCTGCCATCTTGGAGAATTCTGCGGAAGCCTCGCCTCGTTCCAGCTGACGGGCCAGAATGTCACAGACCTCATACAGCTTTGTAGACTTGCCGCTCTGCCCGGAAATAATAAGAGGTGTTCTTGCCTCATCAATTAATACAGAGTCTACCTCATCAATGATACAGAAATCTAAATTCCTTAAAACCATCTGTTCCTTATAGATGGCCATGTTATCTCTCAGATAATCAAAACCAAGCTCGTTGTTGGTTACATAGGTAATGTCGCAGTTGTATGCTTCACGTCTTTCGTCAGAATTCATGGAGTTAAGCACAACCCCAACGGTCAGGCCCAGGAATTCATGTACTCTTCCCATCCACTCTGCATCTCGTTTTGCCAGGTAATCATTGACCGTTACAATCTGGACTCCATTGCCTGCCAGTGCATTTAAATAAGCAGGGCAGGTAGATACCAGGGTCTTACCTTCACCGGTCTTCATCTCAGAAATACGTCCCTGATGAAGAACGAGCCCGCCGATGAGCTGTACACGGAAATGCTCCATATTAAGAACTCTTCGTGCTGCCTCTCTCACCGTTGCAAAAGCTTCCGGTAAAATATCATCCAGAGCCTCGCCTGATGAAAGCCTTTCCTTAAAGAGCCTTGTGTTGTTTCTCAGCTCCTCATCCGTAAGTGCAACCATGGTCGGACGCAGAGCTTCTATCTTATCCACAATGGGTTCTATTAATTTTAATTCTCTTTCACTATGAGTTCCAAATATTTTTTGAACGAAGTTCATAATTCATTCTCCTACTCTTCTTAACGATATACACGATACAATCTCGTATATTGTAGCACTAACTCCTTCTTAATTCAACGAATTCATAAAAAATTAACATTCTGGTAATAAACAGGGCCTATTATTGCCAGGTCCTTCCTTTTTCCACAGCAAACAACGGCAAATCTGGAAAATTTTATGGTTAACCTGACACATTGCACAAAAAACCTGTTCGATTCTCCACTTTTCCACATTATCCACATTGCATTGTGTATTTTTCCCCCAGTTTTATCCCCACTATGAAATCCCATAATTAGGGGGAAAATTAGTTATACACCAAGTTATCCACAATATCCACATTTTTTCTCCACAGATTCCCATATTTCCCATCCAGTTGTCAGACTTTCTGATTTTTGTATATATGTCATAAAGTTTCCTTTTTCGACGAAAATTTCTCTTTTTCCCTTGACTTTTTTTTTAGTCCATCTATAGTTTTTCAATAATTAGTCAAACTAATAAGTAGAGACATTTTACAAAAAATTGCCAATAATTATCTAATAATTTTACAATGCAATTGAACTATTCTCAAAAATATGCTATACTATAACCATCTCAAGAAAAGGAGCTGATGACTTATGCGTTTTACAATTACAGGGAGAAATATTGAGGTAACACCGGGATTACGCGAGGCAGTCGAGGACAAGCTTGGAAAGCTGGACCGTTTCTTCGCTCCTGCGACAGAAGCAACAGTAAGACTCAGCGTGCAGAAAGAAATTCAGAAAATCGAAGTAACTATTCCAGTGAAAGGACATATAATCAGAGCAGAAGAATCCAGTACAGACATGTACGTTTCCATTGATCTTGTGGAAGAGATTCTGGAACGCCAGCTGAAAAAATATAAAAACAAATTAATAAGCAAAAAGCTGAATGCCCCTTCCTTTTCAACAGCTTTTCTGGAAGATGAAGCCCAGCCAGATGATCATGTAGAAATCGTTAAGTCAAAGAAATTTGCCATAAAGCCCATGGATCCGGAAGAAGCCTGTGTTCAGATGGAACTTCTTGGTCATAGCTTCTACGTATTCTTAAATGCGGATACAGAGGAAGTCAATGTGGTTTATAAAAGAAAAGGCGGCTCCTACGGCCTGATTGAACCAGAATTTTAACCGAATCAAGTGGTGAAGCGGATTACGAATATCCGATAGACAACCTGAAAAAAGCAGCCAGGACAATTGTCCGGCTGCTTTTTCTTATGCTTAGATTCGAGTCAGATACCGCTCTACACTGGTAATTGCGTTTGCGCCGTCTGAAACAGCTGTGGAAACCTGCCGAAGCTGTTTGGTGCGCACATCACCGGCTGCAAAGATTCCGGGAACATTGGTTTCACAGTCCTCACCGGCCTTTATATAGCCATGATCCATCTCCACCAGGTTATTAAACGCTTCACTTTGCGGGTTGATTCCTACCGCGATAAACACTCCGTCTACCGCAAGCTTATTGGATTCCTCGGTTTTGGCATTCTTTATGGTCAGGGATTCCACCTGATCTCCGCCTTCGATCTCCTCTACCACGGTATCCCAGATGATTTCCACATTTTTTTGGTTAAACAGCTGGGTCTGCAAAGTCTTTGCCCCCCTCAGCTTATTTCTCCTATGAATTAAGTATACCTTTTTACACATTCTGGCCAGGAAAATGGCATCTTCAATGGCAACATCGCCGCCGCCCACTACTGCCGCCACCTTGTTACGGAAAAACGCACCGTCACAGGTCGCACAGTAGGAAACTCCCATGCCTGTTAACTCCTCTTCCCCGATCACGCTTAACTTCCGGTGCTGGGCTCCGGTAGAGATGATGACTGTCTTTGTCGCATAGGTCCTCTCTTCTCCTACTACGGTAAACTTCCCGTCAGACGCTTCGATCCGAAGGACCTCGTCTGTGGAAAACTCTGCTCCCAGCTTCTCTGCGTGTTCCCGGAACTTCATTCCAAGATCAAAGCCGTTAATTCCAGGCAGCCCCGGGTAATTATCCACTTCATAAGTATTAAGGACCTGGCCGCCGCTTGCCATCTCTTTTTCAATCACTACCATCTTAAGTTCAGCCCTTTTACCATAAACCGCGGCCGAAAGCCCTGCGGGCCCGGACCCGATGATCACCACATCATAAATCTCATTCATATTTATCTACCTGCTTTCTCTATTCTATCTGATATTAGGTTTTCTATCTTCATTATATCTCACCAGTCCTTAAGTATGCAATGCCTGGTCCGTAACAAAATCACAAAAAGCCCTTTTTCCAGCCACGTTGCATTCTTCCTGACAATTTGGTAAAATGAAATTATCTTACATCGACAGAAAGGATGATGTTATGGCTAGAAAAACAGTACTCATCACCGGAGCTTCCCGGGGGATCGGAAAAGCTATTGCTTTTAAATTTGCAAAAAAAGGATACAACGTGGTCATCAACTGCCTCCACAGCGAAGACCGTCTTGCGCAGGTTAAAAAGGAGCTGGAAGCTTATCAGGTAACTTGTCTTTCCTGCATGGGGGACATGGGAGACATGGCTCAGTGCCAGGCTCTCTTTGAACAGGTGCGCAAGCAGTTTGGCACACTGGATGTCCTTGTTAATAACGCAGGCATCTCCTACATCGGGCTTTTACAGGATATGAGCACAGATGCCTGGGACCGGATTGTCCGCACCAACTTAACATCAGTATTTAACTGCTGTAAGCTGGCCATTCCCGGAATGGTTGAAAAAAAGCAAGGAAAGATCATTAACATCTCTTCAGTATGGGGAATATCAGGCGCCTCCTGCGAAGTCGCTTACTCCGCCACAAAGGGCGGCATCAATGCATTTACAAAGGCTCTGGCTAAGGAGCTGGCTCCAAGCAATATCCAGGTCAACGCTGTTGCCTGCGGTGCCATTGATACTGAAATGAATCAATTCCTGGAGGAAGATGAATTAATCGATCTCATCGATGGAATACCGTCAGGGCGGCTGGGAAAAGCAGAGGAGGTAGCCGATCTGGTATACCACCTGGGCTATAAAAATTCTTATCTGACCGGACAGGTCATCGGCCTTGACGGAGGCTGGCTTTAATATAACATCCCTTAGTAAATCATATGTTGAAAAACCCCTGGTGTATACTGAAACCATGGGGCAGACAGGAATGCACTGACGTAATAGGCTTTTTTTGATCCATAGGATTATTTATGAAGGAATCCTTATTAATGCCTAGGCACCAATAAGGATTCCTTATGTAAATTCATGATACTGTTATTGATCATTGTTTCTGATATGATTTTCCCGCTTCCAGGCTAGATGGGATATTCGTTGCAAAGCAGCCTGTATGGCAATTCATCTTCTTCTATTTCCGGAAATCTTCCTACTGACGCATCAGCAAACCGATTGTCATTTTCATCATCATTACACATGGATACTTCCCCCAGCAATACGCTTCCGCCCAAAAAAATCATGATACAGATTAAATTTATCTTCCTTGATAAGTTGTTCCATATCTTTAATTACCTGATTGATTCCTGATCGTTTCATCAGTCTGCTCCTCTCCGGCGAAACGTTTGATTAATACTTATATTCAGACAAAATAACCTCTGGTTTATCCGCGTCCGTTTCCTCAATCTTTTTCCAGTTTGTTAACAACTCTAACAAAGCATCAATTAATGCCGTCTCCTTCAGATGAGCATAATTTTTATAATAATCAAAGGATTCCTTTCTTCCGTTTGAGATCAATACATAATCAGCCAATTCCGATATGGGCGATTGTCTATATCCGGTGATGGCCATCATCTTAAGGCCTTTCTCTTTGGCCAATTCCATCCCCTGAATCACTTGTCTGGAACTTCCGGATTGAGAAATTGCTATAATAATATCTTCTTTATCAGCAAGATTCACATGATTTAAAAAATATTCCGGTGAGATATCATTGGTACATTTTACACCCAGCCTTCCTAACCGGAAGCCCATATAAAGTGCAAGCGGGGTTGTATTTCCTACCGCTAAAATATGAGCCTGTTTACATGATTTTATCAGGTTCACGCAGGACTTCATATCTTCTTCGTTAATACTTTCTGCTACCGCTGTTAATGAATTCACATACTTTTGGAAAATTTTCATTACTGGATTGGGAGTGTTCTGCAGCGCTTCAATTTCTTCTCCCTCATCTCTTCCAACATCTTTAGCCAGCATCAAACGAAACTGGTAATATCCCTTATACCCCAGATGATGACACATACGCACAACCGTTGCATCACTCACTCCGCTAGCCTTTGCCAATTCAGAAACATTTGCATCTACCGCTTCCTGCGGGTGTTCCAGAACATAATCTGCTACTTTCTTCTCTGCCGAGAAAATTTTTCCATAATTATCCTTGATCACATCTAGTACAGGTTTGTCTAGCATTATGTCCCTCCCTTCTTATCTACTATATTGCCGTAAATTACACCCTTTTTCAAGCTTTTTATTCAAAACACATCTGGACTCCTGCAACAAAAGAATCCCCCAATCCAATGGTATACTTTGGTTTGTCAATGTATTTAGACGGAACTAAAATGACCTCACAGGTAAAATGCTCATTTAATATTAATTCCCTGTATCTGATTCCTTTTTCACTTAATGGCAGCTTTATGACTTCTCCGATCTGCTCTTTTGTTCCATACCAGCCATTGACCGCTTTAGCAGTCGCCAGCATGTTGCCAAGCATTAAGCCTTTTTCGATATCCGCATTTAACCTTTCTCCAAGATACATAGAATAATTCTTGGTATGAACGATAACCCCTTTTTTTACAGAAAATCTTTCCTTAATATAAGATGCTCCCCTGATACAAGAATGGATATCGTCGGTTTCTATGGGGAAATCATACATATTAAGGGTATATTCTAATTCTTCTTCATTTAAGCTTAAAATATCAACAAATGGATAAAGTGTCTCCAGGCATAGCTGCCGTACCTCCTTATTATGGTAATGCGCATCTTCAAAATAGATAATCCCATCTTTATGATTTGCTTTGTATTTTTTGATATGTTCTTTTACATAAGCCAGCCTTTGTTCTAAAATATCTTTATCCTGAATGGCATTAAAGCTTGACAGAACATTGCTCTTAATATCTGCAGCATGAGCCTCTATGTAGGAAAAATAGGAAGCCGAAAAGGGAAGCGTCTCATTTACCGTAATTTTGGTTATGATCAGCCTATTTGATGTTGGAATTGTAATCTTCCGGCTGCCAAGGCGAATTATATCACCCTTTTTAAATTGAATGATGTAGTGTATCTCCTGCTCTGCTGTCTGCTGGATCTGATCTGTATGAACCATTTCTCCTTCTCTGGAGACCGTATAAATATATGGGGAATTTAAAATATCACATACCTCTTTCGAGTCATCCGTTAAATGAACAATGGAAGGACATGCTACTGCTGCCAAAGCCATGGCCCCTTGGGTTGCAGTTCCGCCCATGCCCTTTTTTACTGCAAAAGAATCCCTTATTATATGGAAATCCGAAATATCTACTTCTCCGCCGATTCCATGCCTGCAATAAAATACAATGGTTTCCAAGAATTCCTCCATGCTTGTTATCTCTTTTGCCGATTTCATTTTGAACATATCTGCATTCGGAAGATATCTGTTCAGAAGTTGATTGAATGTTTCTATTTGAAAATCACACAAAACATCCAGATTACTCGTGTAACCCAGAGCTGTAAAAGCATTGTTTTTAATTCTGGATCCAATCAGCTGCTCCATTTTTTCGTATGTTTCAATATATTTTCCTTCGGTCTTCATCCTATCCACCCCACTTTCTCCTGCTATCTATTTCTCTTATCAGCTTTGCCCCATAAAATAAAAACTATATATTTCTATTTTATAGGGCGATGATACGGTGTCTGATTAATAAAGTGCAGCCTTTCCACTTGCCTTGAAAAGCCGGATCTTGTGATATGCCACTTCTTTCATGGCTTTCATGCAAGGTGGTTCAATCATATTCGGTTCTCTCAGGCTGTTATCTGACAAAACTTCTCTCATTTTATTATAATAAGCCACTTTGATATCACTGGAGATATTAATCTTATTTACCCCCAATGTTACTGATTCCCCAATTTCTTTATCCGGATTATTCGATCCTCCGTGAAGCACTAGTGGAATCGTTACTTTTGACTTGATTTCTTTTAATAAATCCAACTTTAATTCCGGTTTCATACCAGCAGGATATAATCCGTGGCATGTTCCTATTGCAATTGCCAGTGTATCAACACCTGTTTCCTTTACAAACGTTACAGCATCATCCGGCTTTGTATAAATAATTATCTGATTATCTGTTTCTGTGGAATCGGTTGTACCAATTGTGCCAAGTTCGCCTTCTACAGATACATTGGCTGCATGTGCTGCTTCACATATCTTTTTGCATAGAGCAATATTCTCTTCAAAGGGAAGACTTGAACCGTCAATCATAACAGATGTATATCCTGCCTGAATCGCTACCATGACCTGCTCAAAAGAAGCACCGTGATCCAGATGAATGCAAACCGGTATATTTGACTGATAAGCCCTCTGTTTTATTGCGGAAATGACATCTACCCCAATATGGCTCAGCTCATCCGGATGAATTGAAATAATAACCGGTGCATTTTCTTCTTCTGAGACCTCCATAATTCCATTTAACATCGAATAGGAGCTGATGTTAAATGCAGGTACTGCAAAATTGTTTTCATTTGCAACAGCTAACAGTTCTTTCATGTTTAACAGCATAGTTTTTTCCTCCAACTTTTTATTAGATTTCCGTTTCCGGATAATCATACGTATTAATTTTTTACAGCTCCTGCCGTCATGCCGGCAATAAAATACCGCTGGAAAAACAAAAACAGGACCAATACAGGTAAGGAGCCTAATACACTCATTGACATCATTTGATTCCACTCATAGGCATGCTGCCCCATCAGCAGGCTAATGCCTACCGGTACCGTCCGCATTTCATTTGTCTTAGTCAACGCCAATGCAAACAAATATTCATTCCAGGCCTGCATGAATGTATACATTCCCACCGAAACCAGGCCAGGAATTGATACCGGAACCAGTACTGTCCAAAGAGCCACAAACCTTGAACCGCCGTCAATCATTACCGCTTCATCCAAATCTTTCGGCAGAGTATTCATATATCCGGTAATCATCAAGATCGCATAGGGCAAGGTAAACAGCATATACGTCAGTATCAATGCGCCAAATGTATTGTATAATTTCAGGCTGACTATCAGGCTTAAATATGGAATCAAAAGGGTGATCGGAGGCACTGCCTGCACACTGACAATGACGGTATTGATGAAACCTTTTCCCGGAAAATCGAAACGACTGAAACTGTAAGATGCAAGTATCCCGATGATCAATGTAAAAATCACTACAACCATTGCAATGCAATAGCTGTTGATAAAAAATCTGACTTTTTCAGGATTATGAAAGATTGAAATATAGGCGTTCAAGCTAAAACTCTCAGATATCCATGTTGGCGGCCAGGCAAAGATTTCCGCATTAGGCTTAAATGAACTCAGCAGCATCCACAATATAGGGAATCCTGAAAATAATGCTCCGGTTACCAGAAGGATCATAATTAGTATTTTTATGTACCACTTTTTTTTACCTACCATAATCAGTCCCTCTCTCTCTGATGCCGCACATAAAAAACAGCTATGACAGAACATACAACCAGTAAGATTACTGCTGATGCAGAAGCCTGGGAATATTGATATTTACTGAATCCCCTTTTATAAATAAAAGTACTTATCATCTCTGTTGCATTAATCGGCCCCCCGCCTGTGGTCATCCAAATCAAGGCAAATTGTTGTATCGTCCACACAAAATCCAACATTAGCAAACTAATAATAATTGGTTTTAATTGGGGAATTGTAATGCGGAAAAATTGTTGTACTGCATTTGCACCGTCAATTGCCGATGCTTCATAAAGATCCGTGGGTATCCCCTGAAGTCCTGCCAGGATACTAACCATATAAAATGGATAGCCTGCCCATATGTTTATCAAGGTTACTGAGAACAGGGCGAAATTCCGGGAACCAAGCCATTCGATCTGTGACGACGTAAGATTTGCAATTTGTAACAAGTAGTTGATAATCCCATTGGGATTCATCATCATTTTCCATAATATTGCGATAACCGATGCTGTAAACATCCAGGGTAGTACATAAATCACTCTGAAAAATGCTTTCATATTAATTCCTATATAACTTGTATTGAGGAGTATAGCAAACAGCATTCCTAAAAGCATGTGCATCACTACACTGGCACCAACAAAAAACAATGTATTTTTGACTGCGACAAAAAATGTTTTGTCTGATAATATCATAACGTAATTCTTTAAACCAACGAACACAGGATCTTTTTTGATAATAACATTGTCAAAAAAAGAATATCGGACCACCATACAGATCGGGATAATCAACAATAGAAGCATAAGCACAATTGTTGGCAGGAGATATAAGTATGGTTCACATTTCTTTTTCATGGTCTGTGACATCTTACCGCTGCTTTTCTTTTTTATCATTTCCCTTACCTTAGCCAACTCGCCCATCCCCTCCTTCTTAATATCAGGCTGCACGATTCCATCATGCAGCCTGTCTCGTCTTTATTGGAATGCTCCCTCCCAAATCTCTTGTGTTGCAGACAGCATATCTGATGCCGCTGCCGTATCGCCGTCAATATACAGCTGTAATTGCTCATCAAACTGTCTCATTAATTCTTCTGAAGTCGGAAGTCCGGTAAATTCATTGATTGCATAACACTTTTGATATAATTCATATGCTTCTACAAATAGCTCGTCAGCTTTCGAATAATCCGGATTGGCATTTACATTTCCGGGAAAGGCATTTGCATATACTGCAAGTTTGGCATTTACCTCGGGACTCATTAAATACTCCACGAACTTCATGGCCTCTGCTTTATGGTCACAGTTTTCTGCAACACCGATTCCCCAGTTAGCCACATCCATACCACTCTTTCCTGTATAGCCCTCTTTTACCGGAACAGGCATAAATTCAAAGTTCAAGCCAGGTGCTTCTTTCTTAATTGTTGTTAAGTGTGCCAGTGAATCTGTCATAAATGCAACACGGCCATTTGTAAACTCTTCTACCATATCTGCTTCTTTCATAGAATAAGCACCTGGTGCAACGACTCCTGCATCAAACAAATTTTTTACAAAATCTACAGTATCTGTCATAAGTGGATTATCTGTCAAAGCCGGTTTCCCATCTTTCAGCATAGTTCCGCCAGAAGCCCATAACCAGCTCATGAAATTGTTCTGAATACCGCTTGGCGATTCTGTTGATAAAGGGATTGCCCATCCGGCAACACCTTTATTTGCTGCTGCAACCTTTTTACAGGCCTCTGCAAATTCCAGCCATGTCTTAGGAGCTTCCGTAATACCTGCTGATGCCAATAAATCTTTATTCACGTACATGGGATATGCAAAGTTAACAACCGGGATCATATATGTATTCCCTTCTACCTTTATCTGATCAGATAATTGTCCATCATCATAGCCGTCTGATGACATCAGCTCCGTCATATTTGCAATGGAACCCTGTTTTGCAAAATCATATACCCAGGCTCCATCAAGACCCACTACATCTGCCATGGTTCCTGCTGCTGCACCTGCTGCAATCTGTGTCTTGGTATCTGCATAAGGATTGCTTAATAATTCGATTTTAACCCCTGATTGTTCTGTAAATCCATCACAGATCTCCTTAAGGACACCGTCAGGCAATTCTACGCCCCACCATTGCTGAAATTCCAATGTAACATCGCCCCCGCTTGTTACGCTTTCTGCTGTTGTCTCTTGTGCAGCAGCTGCCGGCTGCGCTGTTTCTGACCGTGTGGTCTTTGTTGGCTGGCTTCCGCAGCCAATCAGGCTGACCGCCATACCTGCTGCCAGCATGGCAGCCAGACTTTTTTCCATAAACTTGCTCACTTTCATTTATGTAGCCCTCCAAATAAATGATTCGTATTCATTACTGAATACATTATATGTTTACAATTGCATTGTATATGAATATTTATTTCACGTCAATATATTTATGTAATAATATTTCTTTTCGGAATTTTTGCCAATTATTACTTTAACTCACCATATTGCCGCTTATTATTTTGTGCTAATTATACATATTTATCCATTTTTTCTTTATAAGCTTAGCCTTCACGAAATCTATTTTCACAAAGGCAATAAAGAATGAATATGGAAGCCGGAAAAAGCCTGCCTCCGGCAATGGAGAGCAGGCTCTTTCTCTTATCCACTGCCAAACTGCCCTTATACCGTTAAATACTTAAGGCTTCCGGCTATTTATCTGACATGGTTCAGTTTCAATGAACAGACTCTATAAATCAAAAAAACACCCGGAAAGAGATTTTCTCTTTCCGGGTGCCCTGATTTCTTAAGCTTGTGCTTTTTCCACCTGAACGATAGCAGTCTTCTGCATAGGAATTCTGCAGTTCTTATTGTTGCCGAACTCTACGATAACCGTATCATCCGTCATATCAATGATGACACCATAAAATCCACTTGAGGTCAAAACGCTGTCTCCGATTGCAATGTTTGCAAACATCTCCTGCTGTTTCTTTTTCTCTTTCTTCTGTGGTCTGATTGCAATAAAATACATGAAGCCAAAGATCACTGCGATATAAATGACCCAAAAGCCCACGCCCATGGTACCGCCTGTTGCTGATAACATAACCATTTCCTCCTTATATAACGATCCGCCGCCTGCTTGTCTCTCTTTTTAGGTAGTCTGACCTGCCATCATACCCGAAAGCTTCTGCTCCTTGTATTCCCCATAACGGTGGTTCTCGATTGCGTCGCGGATCTCTTCCATCATTGTATTATAAAAATACAAATTATGCAATACACATAATCTCATGCCAAGCATTTCTTTTGCCTTTAAAAGATGCCTGATATAGGCTCTGCTGTAGGAACGGCAGGCTGGACACCCGCAGCCCTCTTCGATCGGCCTGTGATCCAATTCATATTTGGTATTAAATAAATTCATTTTGCCGTGATTGGTGTATACGTGTCCATGGCGGCCATTTCTTGACGGATATACACAGTCAAAAAAATCCACGCCCCGGTCTACGGCCACTAAAATGTTAGCGGGAGTTCCTACACCCATTAAATAGGTGGGCTTGTTCTCCGGCAGATAAGGTACCGTCTCATCTAAGATCCGGTACATCTCCTCATGGCTTTCTCCTACTGCCAGTCCACCCAGGGCATAGCCGTCTAAATCCATGGCAGAAATGGTTTTTGCATGGGCGATGCGGATATCTTCAAAGGTTCCGCCCTGGTTGATGCCGAATAACAGCTGGTCCTTATTTAAGGTATCCGGCTGGGAATTAAGCTTTGCCATCTCAGTCTGGCACCTTTCCAGCCATCTGGTGGTGCGGTCTACGCTGTTTTGCATGTATTCCCTGGTAGCCGGATGAGGTGGACATTCGTCAAAAGCCATAGCTATGGTAGACGCCAGATTGGACTGGATCTGCATACTTTCTTCCGGACCCATGAAAATCTTACGTCCATCTATATGGGATTGAAAGTATACGCCCTCCTCCTTTATTTTCCTTAAGCCGGTCAGGGAGAATACCTGAAAGCCGCCGGAATCCGTGAGAATTGGACGGTCCCAGCTCATAAACTTATGGAGGCCGCCAAACTCTCTGATTAATTTATCGCCGGTGCGTACATGAAGATGATAGGTGTTTGACAATTCCACCTGGGTTCTGATCTCACGGAGATCATCCGTGGAAACAGCCCCTTTAATGGCTCCCACCGTACCCACGTTCATGAATACCGGAGTTTGGATGGTACCATGAACGGTGGTTACTTCTGCACGCTTTGCACGTCCATCCTTTGCAACGATCTTATAATTCATCTGATTTCCCTATTCCTGCCCAGATTCACTGGGCATAAGAGTATTGTGTTCTCAATCTTCCGCTAAAGCCGCCTTGATCATGATGGCAGATTCGATCCGTTTCTTCTGCATTTCGCAGCCGATATCATATGCATCCGTGATGCTCCCGTGGAAGTTGTGTGAGTTAGCCGCACAGCCTCCGCTGCAGTAAAACCTTGCAAAGCAGTCCCGGCATTTGTCCTTTGCATAAACATTACAAAGCTTAAACTCATCGCGGATCTCTAAATTAGTCACGCCTGTATCCACGTTGCCAAGAAGGAATTTTTCCTCACCGACAAACTGGTGGCATGGATAAAAGTCTCCCCATGGAGTCACCGCCAGATACTCGGTTCCTGAACCGCAGCCGGACAGGCGCTTAGCCACACAGGGGCCCTGGTTTAAATCAATATTAAAGTGGAAAAAGTTAAACCCTTTTCCTTCCTTCTGCCTTTTAATATATTCCACAGCAAGATCGTCATACTCTTTCAGGATTTGAGGAAGGTCTTCCTCCCTGATGGCATATTCTTCTTCCGGCTGTGCCACCACAGGTTCTATAGACATACTTTTAAAGCCAAGATCAGCAAATTCCAGAACATCCTTTGCAAAATCCATATTATGACGGGTAAAGGTTCCTCTGATGTAATAATCCTTGGTTCCTCTAAGTTTTGCAAACTTCTGGAATTTGGGAACGATCAGCTCGTAGCTTCCTTTTCCATTGCGGAATGGGCGCATATTGTCATTGACCTCTTTCCGTCCGTCAAGGCTTAAGACCACATTGCTCATTTCCCGATTGCAGAATTCCATGATCTCATCGTTTAACAGCACCCCGTTGGTAGTCATGGTAAAGCGGAAGTTCTTATTATATTCTTTCTCTTTTTTACGTCCGTATTCAACAAGCTGCTTTACTACGTCCCAATTCATGAGCGGTTCTCCGCCAAAAAAGTCTACCTCTAAGTTTCTTCGGTTCCCGGAATTGGCAATAAGAAAGTCCAGAGCCTTTTTTCCCACTTCAAAGGGCATCAGCGCTCGTCTGCCATGGTACTCCCCTTCTTCCGCAAAACAATATTTGCAGGCCAGGTTGCAATCATGAGCAATATGTAAGCAAAGAGCCTTTACTACTGTCTGCCGTTTTTTAAAGTCCACCACATAATCGTGGTATAAATCCTTTGTAAACAGCTCTCCCTTATCGATCAGATACTGGATTTCCTCCAGCGCTTCTTCTACTTCTGTCTCTCCATATTTTTCAGAAAGACGGATTCGTACTTCTTCTCCTACCTCTTTGTCCAGGGCCTGGGCCTCTTCCATCTCCGGCACCATGCCTGCGGCGATCTCTACGGCCTCATACATGACCGGATCCACAGAGTGAACGGAGCCGCTGTTGACATCCATAATAATATGGAAGCCATTGTTGATATATTGATGAATCACTTGTATTCTCCTTAGCTTAAAAAGATTTAACCGATGATTGGTTTTGGGCAGACAAGCGAAGGAACCCCTACTGTCATTACGACCGTAGGGGCATCTGCTTATCTGCCTTATGGCTATTCTATACAGTTAAAATAATTAACGGTTGCTGTTCTCGCAGCTCTGGTTTCCTACTGTACAGGATGTCTTGCAGGCTGACTGGCAGGAAGTCTGGCATTCGCCGCAGCCGCCTTTCTTCATAGACTCTTTTAATGTACTGGAATTTAAGGTCTTTACATGCTTCATAAACTTACACCTCCTGTATTTGTCTAATTCTTTGAGATTATACCACATGTTTTAGACGAGTGCAAGATGAATTGCCCCAGGGAGCCAGATAAGAAAGGATCAATTTTATTGTTAGGACATCCATGAATATCATCCATACCCCAAGAATATACTGAACCAGAAGACAAGATATAAGGAGTATTCAAATGGAAAAATCAAAGCTTCAGGTCACACTAAGAAACCTTCTTATCACCTACATACTGACCGGAATCTTGCTGGTAGTCCTGGCCTTAGCACTCTATAGATTCCGTCTTAAGGAAGGGCAGATACGCCTGGGAGTCAATGCGGTTTATATTATCGCCTGTCTCTTTGGCGGAGTCTTAATGGGAAAGAGCGTACGCCATCGAAGATTCTTCTGGGGCCTTTTGTTGGGACTTCTATATTTCCTGGTGCTCTTGGCCGTATCCTTTTTCTTAAACAAAGGATTAAATGGTTCTATGAATCAGCTCCTCACAACCATGGCCATATGCGCAGTCAGCGGCACCGCGGGGGGGATGCTTAGTTGACGGAAGATTTCCCGGGAAATGTAAAAGGGAGAGCAGAAGCAGAAAGCTTCTCTCTCCCCTCTTTCCCAACCCTCCGGTAAAGCCTGCGAAACCGCCGGCCAACCAAAAGCTTAATGAGGCAAATACATCCGAACCTTATCGATTCTGTTTTTGTCCAATTCGTCTACAACAAGGCGGATTCCGCTGCAGACAACCTCTTCCCCCTGTTCCGGGAGCCGGTCGAGTTGTCCGATGATCAGGCCGCCGATGGAATCATAATCATCAGATTCCAGTTCAAGGTCCAGCCTGTCATTTAAATCATCAAGCTTCATAGAGCCTTCTACCAGATATTCAAAGGGCTCCACCTCAACCAGTTCATTCTCTTCATCCTCGTCATACTCATCCCGGATCTCTCCGACAATTTCTTCCAGTAAGTCTTCAAGGGTTATCATCCCTGCCGTCGCTCCGTATTCATCCAGAACGATGACAACGTTATTGCAGGTTTGGCGCATCTCCAACATAAGTTCCGCTGTTTTTTTATACTCGTATGTATAGAGCGGCTCTCTTAAAAAATTCCTGGTATTGAAATCATCTGTCCTGTCAACAAGAAGCAGATCCTTCATATTGATGATCCCAATCACATTGTCACTGGTTTCCTCATATACCGGAATCCTGGTGTACATCTCCTGCCTGAAAATATCGATCAATTCATCATAGGCGGCATTAACCTCTACCAGAGTCATGTCAATACGGGGAATCATAATATCCCGCGCCACGGAATCACCAAAATCAAACACGTTATTAATTATCTTTCTTTCTTCTGATTCTATCACGCCTTCCTCATGGCTCACATCTACGATGGTCCTCAGCTCATCCTCTGTGATCGGCTCCTGCTTCCGGTTCGGATTTACATGGATAAAGCGCAAAAATCCTGATGATAGAATTCGAATCACATAAATGACCGGTGTCATAACAATCATAAAAGCATAGATTACTTTTGCATATTTTAAAGATATTGGTTCGGAATATAAGGTAGAAATGGTTTTCGGTGAGATCTCACCAAATACCAGAATGACAAGCGTAAGGATACCGGTCCCAATGCCTATTGCCTTATTGCCCCAAATGTTCATAACCAGTGTGGTGGACATGGAAGAGGCAGTTAAGTTTACCACATTGTTACCAACAAGAATCGCACTGAGCATCTTACCCTGGTTCTCTAAAATCTTAGTCAGAGTAATGGCATTCTTATCTCCTGCCTCGGCTAAATTCCGTACCCTGATTTTGTTCACCGTAGTAAGCGCAGTCTCAGCCGATGAGAAAAATGCTGATAATGCAACTAAAATAAATAACATAAGCAACTGTATATAGTCACTCGAATCCAAAAAGACCAACTCCTGTTTTGTAATATTTTATCATTGATTCTACAATAGAAAAGCGGCTATGTCAAGAAGACAGCCGCTTTTTTACGTATTTACTGCCCATGCTAACTGAGCATGAAGGGATTCCCGCAAGGTGATACATTTTATCGTTCTTTAAAAGCCTTAATGATTTCTACTATAAGGATAATTCCGGCTCCCAGAAAAATGAACAGGTCACCCAGATTGAACACTACTTTTTTTAGCTTTCCATACTGAATGCTGAAATAGTCCACTACATAATGACGAACCAGCCTGTCGTACAGATTGCTGGCCGCACCTCCCAGGGCAATGGACAAAGCAAGTTTTTCTAAAATGTTCCCTTTTCTTTGAAGAAGGCTTGCCAGCATTCCTCCGATAAAAGATGCCACTGCCAGGGGAATCATCTGCACCATAGACTGATGATCCTTAAAATAGCCGAAGGAAAAACCGGCATTATGATTCTTATGCAGCAGAATTTTCCCGCCGCTTCCCTCCAGTTCCTTAGGAAAGCCGGCTTCTTCCTGATCCTCAATGGCACTTTTTATTAAAAGATCCAGGGCAGCCAGCAATGCAATGATACCGATAAATACCATGACCCACACTCCTTCCGTCCTTATTATCTCCACTCTTTTGTATTTTTTATCCCTTGCCCAGCAATTACCGCTTCATTAACATCTCATCTGAATGAGAGGTCCGCCGTTCTTATCTAAGTAAGCTCTCGTTATGACCACTGATCCGATGTTGGGATCCTTAGGAACCTCATACATGATATCAAGCATGAATTTTTCTATAATGGCTCTTAGGGCTCTTGCTCCTGTCTTTTTCTTAAGAGCTTCTTCCGCGATCCATTCAAGTGCCTCATCCTCAAATACCAGATTTACCTCATCAAGCTCCAATAGCTTTTTATACTGTTTTAAAATAGCATTTTTCGGTTCTTTTAAAACACGGACCAGAAGCTCCTTATCTAGCGATTCCAGGGTTACCGAAATTGGCAGGCGGCCTAAAAATTCAGGAATCATGCCGAATTTGCGCAAATCCTCATTGGTCACGTGAGACAGGATATTGGGATCCTTCTCATACCTGTCTTTTAATTCTGCGGAAAAACCAATGGATGACTTTTCCTTTAGCCGCTCTCTGATTATATCCTCTAAGTCCGGAAACGCTCCTCCGCAGATGAACAGGATGTTCTCGGTGCTCACCGCGGTCATCGGAGTGAGAGCATTCTTCTGGTTTGAGCCCACCGGGACCTCCACACTGCTCCCCTCTAACAGCTTTAAAAGCTCCTGCTGGACAGACTCTCCGCTTACATCCCTGCTGCTGGTGTTCTTCTTTTTTGCAATTTTATCGATTTCGTCAATAAAAATAATGCCCCGCTCCGCCTTCTCCACATCATTATCAGCCGCCGCAAGCAATTTAGAAACCACACTCTCTATGTCATCGCCTATGTATCCGGCCTCTGTAAGAGAAGTGGCATCCGCAATGGCCAGGGGAACATCAAGAAGCTTTGCCAGAGTTTTAACCAGGTAGGTTTTTCCGCTTCCAGTAGGGCCGATCATTAGAATGTTGGATTTTTCTATCTGAACATTCCCTTCCTCATTCCCCTTTTTGGAATCCGTCAGATAAACCCTTTTGTAATGATTATAAACTGCTACGGAAATCACCTTTTTGGCCTGTTCCTGACCGATGACATATTCATCTAACTTCCGCCGGATCACATGAGGCGCCGGAATATCTTTTAAATTAAGTGTTTGCCCCGGCTCCTTTTCCGATCTCTTTTTCACCCTCTGCTTATTAGGTATCTCAAGATCTTTTTTGTCTAAGCTTCCCAAATCGCTGAAATTTAAATTCATATAAGGCATATTCTGAATCTTAGTTATATCAAATCCGCCCTGTGTTACGGAATCAAATGCTTTCTGCATACAATCATGACACAGATTCATGCCTCCGGGCATGGAAACCATAGGTCCTGTCACATTCTCCGGCCTGCGGCAGACATAGCAGACTTTTTCATACTCATCTTCGTCTTTTTTCTTTTTGCCGCTGTCAGTGCCGCGGGCAACTGTATCTTCCATTTTCTCTTCCGGAAAATCTTTCTCGTCCAAATTGTAATCTCCTTCTATCTGTAATTATGCACCGCATACCAGATTATTATAAAGCATTTAAAAGTCTCTTACAAGTGCGGGCCAGGAATTTAGATTTTTTTAATGAGTTGAAATTCATATGAACGTAAAACAGCAAACCAATATGCAAAAATATAGCGCTGAATACTCTAAAAATAAGTACTCAGCGCAATTAATTGAATGATTGCCCGTTCCATGTAATACGTTTTTCTATTCTGCCAGAGCCTCCCCCAGTGCTTTGCAAGCTGCTGCTGCCTCTCCGTCAGGCGCTTCATTGCAGATCACACTATCGCAGGTAAGCACTACACCAGCGTCTTCGCAGGTCTTTTCCCAGGAGCGCATCCATTCGCCGTCGCCCCAGCCATAAGAACCGAACAGGGCAATCTTTTTTCCTGGGAGTTTAGATAGGCAGGAAGAAAACATAGGTTCAAATTCACTCTCCTCCAGAACCTCCGCCCCCATGGCGGGGCAGCCAAATGCAATGGCATCCAGAGAATCAATCATGGAAGCTTCAAATTCGGAAGGGGTGAGTATGACCCCGTCTGCCCCCTTTTCTTTTACCCCCTCCAATACGGCATCTGCCATTGCTTCGGTATTTCCGGTTCCACTCCAATAAACTACTGCAATTTTACTCATGATGTATAACCAACCTTTCTCAATTAATCCTTCTATATCAAACGGCTACGGCGAGCCGTTCAACAGCTGTGCCTTTTGACCACTGTGCAAAATAGGTTTCCGTACATTTTTTATATCGGTTAAAGGTTTGTACCGCTTTTTCCTCGTCGCCGTAAACCTTCCAGCATCCGATGCATTTACAGTGACAGGCTTTGTTGTCGATGAAGCCCTGAACGTCCTCCGGCGGATAGCCAAGAAACAAACCAATTTCATGAGGAAATCCAGAGCAGGTGCGCAGCCTGTTAACAAGCTGAACCACACAGCGCTGGGAATTTTCAAAGGAGTACCCATATTGCTTCAGCAAAGCGGAAGCATACCCATCCGACAGATCCCGTTTTAAGTGACTGGGACGATAGAGGTAAATCAAAGCCCTCTGTT
Organism: Hungatella sp. UBA3147; assembly: GCA_002365025.1. Classification (GTDB taxonomy): domain Bacteria; phylum Bacillota; class Clostridia; order Lachnospirales; family Lachnospiraceae; genus Lacrimispora. The sequence goes on from DEYX01000159.1 coordinate 35,584, forward strand.
TATAATAGCGCAGCGGCAAAACCCGGATCCCTTTTGGCGCAAGCACACGGTTTAGCCGCCTTACCTCATTTTGGATTTCTTCTTTGGAACGGCAAGGGCAGGAAAACAAACTCCCTGTTTTTATCCCGGCAAGTGTCGGTGCACAGTGCCTGATCAGCATTTCTTCTGACATATTGCTCCCTCCTATCCGACGTGTTCTACCAGAATATTTTTCAGCGCCGACATGGAGCTGGAATGGGAACGGGCAATTATGGTATCCAGTCCCTTTGTCTCACTTAATGCACAGCGAACCATTTTATGGGACATGGTGCTGGTAAAAAGCACCAGCAAATCAGGATTACCGATTTTATTTTTCATCCCGCCCTTTAACTCCGTAAAGACCTTTGCGCAACAGCTGTATTCCTTGCATAGTTCTTTATATTGGCGTACCATGCACTCATTTCCTCCAACGATAACTACGCTCATGCAATTACCTCCAATCCTTTAGTTAGTCTATACTAACTATGTATGAAAAGATATGCGCCCGAAGACGCTGTGAATTAGTAAAAAAAATCAAACACCATATCCCCCGCTTGTAATGGCAAACAGCCTTCTTCTCTTATGATATCCGGTAAGAAGAAAGACCGCTGGTTTTATGTATGGTTAGTATCAACTAACTACATATTACAATACTGGAAACACCTGCATTTGTCAAGCATTTTTGAAAAAATAGCCATCTTTTTCATAAGGCGGTTTTATAATCCATTGAGCCGGCCCATTTTTAACTACAAAAAAATCTCCCCAGGCCCAATCAATGAACCTGGAGAGACTTAATCTTCTTAACCCTGCTGCGGAACCTCTGCCGGCCTGTTGCCGAGCGTAATTTCTACATTCCTTTCCACATACTGTCCGTTTTCAACAGACTGGACAGTAAGATTCACGGTGGTTCCTCCTTCATAATATTTAAGCATGTTTGTCAGGTCATCGTAAGTCTTAATTCCCTGGCCGTCAAACTTGGTAATAATGTCTTTTTCCCGCAGATCGGACTTGGAAGCAGCTCCGCCTTCTACAATCTTATAGATGAAAACGCCCTGAGGCATACCAAGCTGCTGGCTCGTAACTGCATCAATATTCTTACACTGGATACCCAAATATCCCTGGTTTGCATCGGTAACCTGAGTTCTGGTCTTTCTGGTCATCAGGTTATCAATGATATCCTGAGCCTTGGAAATGGGGATCGCATAGCCCATACCCTCTACTTCAGTAGAAGAATATTTGGCTGAATTAATACCGACCACCTCGCCGCGCATATTTAACAGAGCGCCGCCGCTGTTACCGGGATTAATGGCCGCATCGGTCTGAAGCAGATCACGGCTTGTGCCATCTTCGGTCTGTACGGAGCGGTCAAGTGCGCTGACATAACCAACGGTTACGGACTGTCCATAACCAAGAGCATTGCCAATGGCGACAACTCCCTGACCAACCTTTAAGTTATCGGAAGTCCCAAGAGAGGCAATCGCAATCTTTGATAATGTATCTGAAGAAATATTTGTTAACGGAACTGCGATCACTGCTAAGTCGCTGTCTGCATCCGTACCCTTAATGGAAGCATCTACGGCTACCTCGTCAATAAATGTAACCTTTAATTCCTCCGCTCCCTGTACGACATGGTTATTCGTTACGATTAAAAGTTCATCATCATTCTTGCCTACAACGATACCGGAGCCGCTGCCAACCCCTTCTCTCTGCATAGGGCCGAACCATGTCTGGCTTTCATAGACCATCTTGCTGGTAATTGCAACTACGGATGGCATGGCTTTGTCAACGATAGCTGAAACATCATTAGCGGCGGTAATGCTGGAAGTGTTTGACGCCTGGACTCCTGATTCGCCGGCGGAAGAAGGAATGGTTTCCGCCTGGCTGATCTCCACAGGGTTTTTACTTCCATAAGCTCCGGCTGCCCAGTTGATTCCAACCATGGTGCTTCCGGCAACCACGCCAAAGACAAGTGCTCCTCCTACAAGGCCAGCTGCCTTCTTTGCAAAGCCGCCTTTTCTCTTAGGCATTGCTTCCTCCTGGTATGCATTTTGACCTGCTGCCCTGTGATACTGGTATTCCTGATAATGAGGAATATTCTGCTGCGCTTCATAAGAGCCGTGAGTCTGGGGCTGGGGCTGAGTCTGGGACTGGGGCTGAGTCTGGCTGCTGCTTTCGGAATCCTGGGCACTGGATTTTTCTAAATCCGGATCTCTCATAATAAAATTTGTGGTAACAGCTTCTTCTTTATGCTCTTCAGGATTCATGCGGCCTGTGTCTTTTCTCTCATTTTCGTCATACATAGAATCTATCTCCTTTCATGTATACCTCTTATTTCTTTTGATAATCAGAGTCTATCAATGAATTGTGACCATTTTGTGATAAAATTATATTGAATATGTGAAAAGTAAAAAATCCCCGCATCAGCGGCCTTTTTATTCGCCAAGGCCCTGTCTGCGGGATATTCATTTTTTATTTACTTAATCAATTATTGGTTGGGGGCTGAACCACAATCGGAACATCCGAATTTCCGCCAGTCGTCGGGTTGGAAGGATGGGAAGCAGTTGTTTCTCCCGGTCCCCCAGATCCGCCCGGTCCTGCTGAGGTTGTCTGCGGTGCCGTTGTCTCGTTAGGTTCCGAAGGCTTCCCTGGTTCCGGTTCATGAGGGGAAGTAGTCTCCTGTTCACTGGTTGAAGGCAAAGGTTTTGTTTCCCCTGGCTTCGTTGATCCTGTCGTGGTTTCTGAAGGCTTTGATTCCCCAGGCCTGGTTTCCTTTGTCTCACCCGTACTGCTTTCTGAGGAGTCCGTAGGCTTTCCTGGTTTTCCGCTTCCATCCGTAGCTCCTGTTGAATCTTCCTGTGCGGAAGATTCTTCTGCAGCAGTGGTTTTCTCAGGTTTCGTCGTTTCTGTGAGCTTCTTTGAATCATCGTCTTTCGTGTTGTTGGCCGGGGTGCTCCCTTGTTTATACATGCCGGTATCAGCGGCTATTTTAGCGCTTATTTTTTTAACCATGTCCGATGGCTCATAGTTTTCCTTATCAAAAAGAAGTTTATGAAGTTCGGAAACGTTGGATTCCAAGGTTTGAGGGATTACGCAGTCTCCTCTTTTTCCTACCGTCATATCACCGCGGGTAAATGGAAAACCACCTGTTTCGCCGATGTGATACTTGCCGATATCCAATAGCAGCTCCGTAAAGTCGCTAAAGGTAAGGTTTGATCCGATCTGATCTACCTCCATCAACAAGATCCTGTTAAGCAGTCCAAGGTCGGCTTTCTTTGCTTTTTCAAAGGTTTTTTCAATGACAAGGCGCTGGCGCTCTGTTCTTTGAAAGTCAGTATCCATTTTTCTCAGTCTGGCATAGGCAACTGCCTGCACTCCATCTAAATGATTCATTCCTGCTGACTTTAAATGTACCGAAGGCACACCTGTTTCTTTTACGGTTTCTGTGATAAAGGAATTGATGTAACGAAATTCTGGTTTGGTAATTTCAATGTCCACACCACCCAGCATATTGATTCCGTCAGCTACCGATTTCCAGTTAAAGGTGACGAATTCCGTGATATCCAAATCAAGATCCCGGTTGAGGGCAGCCAGAGCCTGTTCGGCTCCCCCATTGGCATAGGCGGCATTTATCTTATTATAAGAATATCCTTCTCCAATACTCATGTATGTATCACGGTAGACGGATACAAGTCTGATCTCACCCGTATCTCTGTTAATATTGCAAATCATAATTAAATCAGAGTTACTTCCTTTATTGATACTCCCATTACGACCGTCAAGACCAAATATGGCAATGGTGCGATAACCGGTCATATGCTGTTTCTGTTCCGGAGACATGATTTCATTACGTACCTGGTTTTTATTAAAATCATCTGGTCTTTGGATGGATCCCATCAGTCTGGCTACATAAGCATAGGCGAAAATTCCTGCCAGTGTAAAGATTTCAAGAACCGTCATAAGAATAATACGTCTGATTTTTCTCTTTTTTCCAGCCTGAGCCGCTGACCGGCTGGCTGCCACATTTTTATCCTGCCCCGGCACTCTCTGCTGCTGCTTTGTGCCGCCGTCTCCTATAACAATCTGGCTTCTTGATGAACTCTGGCTATTTCCCGAGGAAGTCCGGCTTCCGGCAGTTCCCTGGCCGTTTTCTAAAGCTGCCCTGCCTCCTGATGTTCTCTGGCTATTTCCTGAAGCAGTCCGGCTTACCGTCGCTCCCTGGCTAATACTTGCGGCAGTACGGTTTGCCGCTGCTCTCTGGCCATCTCCTGAAGAAACACGGTTTCCCGCTGCTCTTTGGCTATCTCCTGAAGAAACACGGTTTCCCGCTGCTCTTTGGCCATCTCCTGAAACAGCACGGCCTCCCGCTGCTCTTTCTGAAGCAGCACGGTTACCCGCTGCCCCATGACTTTTACCTGGACCGGCGACCGATGAGGACTGTCCTCGAAAGGCTGCCTGGCCGTCACCGGATGATTGTCTGGACCGGTCAGCGCTCCTGGTTCTTTCCCCAGTTCCGCCTTTCCTTACAGACGCATCATCAGCCTTTTTTGGTAAATCATGACCGTCTGCTGCCTGATTTGACCTGTCGTATTTCTGTTCCTGATAATTTTCATAATCATCATCCAGGTAGTAATCTTCATCAGACGGATCTGGTTTTGAATTGAAACCGCGCTTTCTTTTCCTAATATCCTCGCGGCCTACTTCATCATCAAATTCATTTCTCATTTATTTAACCTCATCCTAATCGTGTCGTATCCAGTATCAATACGCATTTTTATTGATAAACCCTTTGAATATGGTAAGAAATAAAATCTTAAAATCAAATCCCAGGGTCCAGTTTTCGATGTAATACAAATCGTGTTCAATTCTTTTTGTGATGGATGTGTCGCCCCGGTAACCGTTCACCTGGGCCCAGCCGGTAATACCGGGACGGACCTGATGCTTGATCATATAGCGGGGGATCTCCTCTTTAAACTTCTCAACAAAGAGAGGCCTTTCCGGCCTTGGCCCCACCAGGCTCATGTCTCCACGAAGGACATTGATAAACTGGGGCATTTCATCAATGCTTGTTTTCCTGATAAAACGCCCTACAGGCGTCACACGGGAATCATGGGGAGTCGTCCATTTTGTTTTTTCCTCTGTGGCGGACTGCACCACCATGGAACGGAATTTATACATAGGAAACGATCTGTTATGAAGACCCACTCTCTCCTGTTTGTAAATAAGTGGTCCCGGCGCAGTCAGCTTGATAAGAACTGCTGTAATAAGCATGACAGGAGAAAATAAGGCCAGAGCAACAGAGGCTCCAAAAATGTCCACCATCCGTTTCACCAGGGCATTTACCGTATCCGTAAGGGGTACCCGGCGGATGTTGACTACTGGCAGGCCCTGTAAGTCCTCGATAAAAGGCCTTGTAGGTATCATGTTATTATAGTCCGGTATAAATTTGGTATGGACACCTGATTTTTCACAGGAAGCCACGATTCCTTCCAAATTCGCATATTCTTTGATACTTAAAGTAATGGCGATTTCATCAAGAGAATTTAACGCAAGGATCTCATCTAAATCACGAACCTTGCCGATGACATTAATTCCCTTGTATCCGGTTCCCCATTCCTTAGTGTCGTCAAGGATCCCCTTGACCTGATAACCCCATTCAGGATTCACCCGAACCCTGTCTATGAAGCCTTCCGCCGCACGGCTGTAACCAATCAAAAGGATGTGCTTCTGATTATAGCCCTTGGAGCGCATGGAGCGGAGCATCGAACGGAGCATATTCCGAACGGCCGCCTCCAGGGTTATGTTGATAGCACAAAAATAAAATACCATCCTGGTAGAGAACTGACTTAAATAAGGATTCTTTTTAGCCAGGAACAGGATCAGAGCAAAAAGCAGGACTCCCAGGAGATTGGCCTTGCAGATATTGGCGAACTCATACCGCCTCTCCTGAACTCTTTTTGGGGCATACAAATGGAATAGGCCGTAAAGCAGCAGATAAGCCGGTAATATAATAAGAAGCGCCGCAAAATAGTACTGTGGCTTTAAAACCTGTTTATAAGGGCTGAATAACCGGTTACCCAGTAAAAGAAGCAGCCAGGCAAATACATAGGATATTACAATGACCAGTCCATCCAGTACTACATGAAACCCATTTAATTTTTTCTGATTATCCTTAATCATAGCAGCAAAACCTTCCATTCGTGCATTGCACCATATTTCTCCACCATAATTCCCGTATATTATACATGATATGTCAATATGATGCCATTAAAATATTCTTAATATGACCTGAAAATTTTTAACTTTCTTCGTAAAAATTCCCATATATAGAGGAACGTGCCAAAGACCAGCTCTCCTTCAATCCGAAAATAATTGCCTAAATGGGACATCCGGAACGGTACCTTTCTGGTATTCCTTGCTGTTCTTAGCCCTTCTTTTAACCCTTCTATATAATCGGAAGCAAAACCGATTTTCTTAAAAAACAGATACTTTACAAAGATTCCGGCTAAAATGGGAAGCAGATTCACTAAAAGCTGTAAAACCGGCATATTCTTATAATTTAAATATACATTATTCCTGGCAGCCAGACGAACCTTAAAGGAATTATATTTGGAACCGCTGGTTCCGCTGCCCACATGATAAACAACGGCTGTGGGACAGTATACGTTTTCATATCCATAGATCTTTGCCCGGTATCCCACATCAATATCTTCCAGATAGGCGAAATGGGCCTCGTCAAAGCCTCCGATCTCTTCAAACACTTCCCGTCTGTAGATGGCAGCTCCCGCGCAGGCAGCAAAAACGGTTCGAGGATTTTGATAGCCCCTGATGCTTTGTCCTACGCCTCTCTGATAAGCCCAGCCTAATATGCTGTACATATCCCCTGCATCATCCATGAGCTCCTTGTGGTATAACTGGATCATCTTACTGCTGACGGAAAATATGTTAGAGGACCGGTCCATGGCAAGTACCAGTTCCTTTATATAATCAGGTTCCGGTTCCGTGTCATTGTTTAACAAAATGACATAAGGGGTTTTCGCATGACTAATCCCCACATTCACTGCCCCGGAAAAGCCTGTATTCTTCTCCAGAAAGACAGAAGGAATATTCCTATCCTTCAGCCACTCCACACTTCCATCCGTGGAACCGTTATCCACCACAAGAAGCTCAAAGTTCTTATCACTCTGAGCTTCCAGGGCCTTAAAACAAGGTTCCATAAATTTTAGTCCGTTATAATTAGGAATAATAACCGTTACTTTCTTCACCATCTCACACCTCAAGCTGATAGGGTTCCCCGATTCTTTCCTTTCGAAGGTCCCGCAGGGCAAAATTGGATTTACGCAGGGTCAGATTGGGATTGTAATAAGGATCCCCGTCTCTTAATATCTCCGGCCATTTCCGGGAAAACTTTTTGATTTCCTCATTGAAGCGGGCCACTTTCTCCGGAGTATCTTCAAGCCCTCTTGATTTTGACTCGTAATGATAGAACAGGGCATATGGGGCGTAAACCACCAATTTATTCAAAGACCGGATCTTCATGCAGTAATCAATATCGTTAAAGGCAACGGCAAGGTCCTCTGAAAAACCTCCCGCTTCTTCAAACAAGGATCGTTTGCTCATCATGCAGGCAGCTGTTACGGCGCTGTAATTCCGGGCGCACATCGCCTGATTGAAATAGCTGCTTTCCGCCTTGTGAAGGCCGATAAAGGTATGCCCTGCAATGCCGCCAAAGCCAACCACTACACCGGCATGCTGAATGGTATCATCGGAATAAAGAAGCCTGACCCCGACAACGCCCACATCCTCTCTCTGGCAGAAGCCTAACA
>DEYX01000004.1 GCA_002365025.1 Hungatella sp. UBA3147
TTTCCGGCGGCCAGCAGCAGCGGGTTTTCCTGGCCCGTGCCCTGGCACAGGAAGCTGAAGTTTATTTTATGGATGAACCATTCAAGGGGGTAGACGCTCAGACGGAACGGGCGATTGTAGCACTGTTAAAAGAGCTGAAGGAACAGAATAAAACCGTGGTGGTCGTCCATCACGATCTGCAGACGGTACCCGATTACTTCGACTGGGTTACCTTAATTAATTTGCGCGTGGTTGCCTGTGGTCCTGTGGAGGAAGTATTCCATGAAGACAATTTAAAAAAGACCTACCAAAGCTCCGGTACGCTTCTAAGGGGTGTGATGTGATGTTAAATATTATTTCGTTATTTTCCGACTATACATTCCAGACAGTCGCTCTGGGTTCCGCCCTCTTGGGACTGATCAGCGGAGTACTCGGCAGCTTTGCAGTGCTTCGCAGGCAAAGCCTGCTGGGTGACGGAGTATCCCACTCCGCCCTCCCCGGTGTGGTGATGGCCTTTGTTCTGTCTGGCAGTAAAAATACAGAGGTTCTGCTGATGGGCGCCCTTATATCCGGTTTGCTGGCAACACTGTTTATTGTCAGTATTGTGAGGCATACCCGCGTAAAATTTGACAGTGCTCTGGCTCTGGTGATGTCCGTATTCTTTGGATTGGGCCTGGTGCTGCTCACTTACGTACAGAAGATTCCAAACTCCAATCAGGCTGGGCTGAAACGCTTTATCTTCGGTCAGGCGTCCACGCTTTTACAGCGGGATATCATTCTGATGGTAATTTGCGGTCTTATATTATTGACACTGGTGCTGCTGTTCTGGAAGGAATTTAAGCTTTTCACTTTTGACAGCGACTTTGCCCAGAGCCTTGGCTTTTCCCCAAAAAAGCTGAATCTCCTGCTGTCATTTATGATTGTACTGGCAATTATTATCGGTCTGCAGACGGTAGGCGTTATTCTCATGAGCGCCATGCTGATTACCCCTGCAGTTGCCGCACGCCAGTGGACCAATAAGCTGTGGGTCATGGTAACGCTCTCAGCGCTTTTCGGAGCAGCGTCCGGTATCGCAGGAACGGCCGCCAGCTCTCTCGTTCCAAAGCTGCCGACTGGCCCGGCTATTGTGGTTTGCGTTAGTGCCATCGTGATCATCAGCGTACTGTTCGCACCTGGGCGCGGTGTTCTGCACAGGGTATATCAACGAAGAAAAAATAAGGTTTTATATAAGCTGGAAGGAGGTGTGCCGGATGGCACCACAAATTGAAATTCAAATCATAGCCGTTATTGTTGCTGTTGCCTGTGCTCTTCCCGGAACGTTTCTGGTGCTTCGTAAAATGTCAATGATGTCGGATTCCATTACCCATACGATTCTATTGGGAATTGTACTCGCTTTTTTCGGCACCCACGATCTCTCCTCACCTTTGCTGATTGTGGGAGCCGGATTAATGGGGGTGGTGACCGTGTGGCTCACGGAACTTCTAAGCCGGACACGGCTGCTGGCGGAAGACGCCGCCATCGGCGTGGTGTTCCCATTGCTCTTTTCCATAGCCATTATCCTGATTACCCGTTATGCCGGCTCGGTTCACCTGGATACTGATTCGGTACTATTGGGAGAGCTGGCTTTTGCTCCTTTTGACCGTATGGTCATAGGCGGCGTAGATGTAGGTGCAAAGGCGATTTACACAACAGGAATTCTGCTGTTGATCAATCTTTCTGCAATCATCATTTTCTTTAAAGAACTAAAGATAGCAACCTTTGATCCCATACTGGCTGCCGTGCTTGGCTTTTCTCCTGCACTGGTACATTATGGACTGATGACGCTGGTATCACTTACCACAGTCGGAGCATTTCAGGCGGTAGGATCAGTGTTGGTGGTAGCCTTTATGATCGGCCCCCCGGTGACGGCTTATCTGCTGACAGACGATCTCAAACGAATGCTGATTTTAAGCGGGATCATAGGAGCAGTTAATGGAATCCTGGGGTATCAGGCGGCGGCTATGCTGGATGTGTCCATAGCAGGCAGTATGGCTGTGGTTACAGGATTAGTGTTCTTCCTTGTGTTTGTTTTTGCGCCTCGCAGGGGACTGATCCGTTCACTTCTCAGGCGGAGGAATCAGAAACTGGAATTTGCAAAAGCAACGCTGCTTTTTCACCTATCTAACCATGAAAACAGTGCAGAAGAAAATGCGGAAGCAGGCATTGATACCATAAAGACGCATTTGCACTGGACTGGTGAATTTACTTCGAAAATCATCAAATCTTTAGTACGTGAAGATTGCATTCAGCTATCCGGTGGTTTGGTGAAACTGACGCCTGAAGGGCGGTATGCCATTATGCGTAACTATATCACGCTTTTCTCACGATAATATGATTATAAATAACCAGACCCTGTCTTTTGAAAAAGGAAGGGTCTGTTTTTTTAACTTAATCTGGCATTTTCTTACCTTTCAATGCTGCAGCTGACGCCTGCACTGCCGCATACATGACTCCTGCGCAAGGCCAGATAATCCATGTCCTGCTCCAATTTCCCGTATAAAAGCTGATGCCGAGATATACCGCGGTAATGGTACTCCAATAGATCACATGCAGGTATTCCGTCTGCTTCTTTTCCAGTTTTTTCTTTACCGTATAATCCCCTTCTTGCAGCAGAATCTGGAAGCAGCCTTTTTTCTCTCCTGCTATCACGAATAAAAATACAGCACAGGCAACTATGATCAACAGGAACACTACACACATAACATAGACAAAGTCTGAGCTGCTTAACGCAACGGCTGTCATCAATGGCAAAGCGCAGATAATACACAGGAAGATACCTGCCACATTAAAGATTCTATAGGTTCCTTCATATTCTGCCATCCTTTTTCTTACGATCCCTTCCACTCCATATTCCAGGCGGAAGATTTCTTTCTCCAAATACTGGTAAGATTCCATTTTCATTCCATTCATTACAAAAAACACTGTGACAATTCCGACAATCAGCAGCAATATGGCCACGCCTAATCCTCCTGCCATGTTTTCACTGATATTTACATCTTTTAATTCTGTTAAACCTCCCAGAAAAATCAGCATGACCGGAGACAAAACATAAGCCGCGATACCTGAGGCTGCCTTTTTTGCCCCGCGGATCTTGATATCCATGAATTGATTGGCCATTTCAAGGGTAACTGTCTTCTGAACCTCATCGCGGTCAGTTTCCATGGCAATAGATACCGGGTCTGCCTCCATCTCTTCCTTTAATAAATAATCCGTACTGACATCGAATGCCTGACTAAGTTTTAAAATTCGTTCCAAATCAGGAATTGAAATTCCGGACTCCCACTTAGATACTGACTGTCTCGATACGCCCATCTGGTAAGCCAGCTCCTCCTGCGACCATCCGGCCTTCTTACGCAATGCAATAATTTTTTCTGCTAATATCACAATGCACCATCCTTTCAAAATTTATTTATGTCATTCCATCTTCAAATGTCCTGTTATAAATATCTGCGTTCACCTGGTGATATATGACTGTCTGTATTATAGTATTTTTACCGGTTGACAACCACCAAGTGCGCTGTATAATTTGTCAACTGGCGGTTGCAAATTCTACTTTACTATATCAATGACCGTTTTTACAATACAAATGTGATGATTTTACCGTAATACTAAAAGAATTTTTACCGTTCCATTTCTGACCCGGCCTCTAAAATTGAGATTGGGACAAGGTAAATTACTGGACAATCGGATATTCGAAATCCACCCCCCCTACTTGATGAGGTTAAACTATATCCCGGAACATTGGGGCAGCATCGAAAAATTCAATCAGCTGATACAAAAAATTAAAGATGATGAATCCAACGTAGCTAAACTTGCCATTAAACAATTTGGAAGTATTGAAAAACACACGGAAGCCATGAAATACAATCTGGAACATTTTTCGGATTTAATGGAGCAATCAAAAGTACTAGCCAAGAACAAGGATGAAATATTGCAGAAAAACAATGATTTATAAGTGAAATTAACTTCTGATTTAATAAAAGATGCTGCTTCCAGAGAAATTCAAGATATCGTCCATGAGATAATGGGACTTTCCAATGAAAACAATTTAGGGATAGATATGGGGGATGGATTCTGGGATATGGTAATAGAAAGCTATTCCCATGATACTATCAGGGAAATCACTGAAAAAAAATATGGAGCCGGTGCTTCCGATTATATTAAGAAGGCATTGCAATATTATTTTCACGATTAAACTATCAAATAATTAACCAAAGCTCTGTGGATCAAAACGGAACAAGACAGCACCGGAATAACAATTTAAAAAACGCTGCAGCCCGCATAAATGCCGGGCTGCGGCGTTTCAACTCCTTATTCACTCTAAAATATCCCCTTCCTCTCCCTGCAGAACCATACTCACCTTACGCTCAAATGGTACATATTCATTTAAGTAAATGGTATACCCATGGGAATTCACCTTCTCACCACTATAATGTCCTCTAAACGCATGCAGGCCAAATCCTGGTCCAATATTAATTCGCTGTCCCTCATGATGAAGAACAACATCCCCATCCCGCAGAATCATTGAGGCTCCCGGATTAGTATCCATGCAAAAACTCTTACTCTCTAACACTGCACCAGACGGTACAC
>DEYX01000005.1 GCA_002365025.1 Hungatella sp. UBA3147
CAAGGGTCGGTAAGTCCTTATATGAATCAGCAAACCGGGACAATTCTTCCACCACATTGATGAGTTTCCTGCGGACCAGCTTTAATGCTTCTGTCATGACGATTAAATCGGTATTGTCACCCACATAGCAGGAGGTGGCTCCCAGATGGATGATTCCTTTTGCCTTAGGGCACTGGACGCCATATGCATATACATGAGACATAACATCATGGCGGACTTCTTTTTCCCTCTGTATTGCTACATCGTAATTAATCTCATCCTGATGGGCTTTTAATTCCTCTATCTGCTCTTCTGTTATAGGAAGTCCCAGTTCCTTTTCTACCTCCGCAAGGGCAACCCACAGTTTTCTCCATGTCTTAAATTTCCTGTCCGGTGAAAAGATATACTGCATCTCCTTACTTGCATAGCGCTCAGACAGCGGGCTTTGGTATCTATCTGTCATGGTTCTTATATTCCTCCTTGGACTTCATTTACATTCATAGTAACATATTTTTTATTTGATGGGAAGAGAAACCGGGGACCCTCCGGCTGGATAAACCCAGTCATCGCGGCGGCCCCCGTCTCTATTAATATCCATTTTTACTCCGTGTATTCTCCCCGGATGTCCTCCTTAGGCGGCTCTATGGGATAATCTCCGCTAAAGCATGCTGTACAGATCGGAAGTCCCTCTGCCATTTCATTCAAACGTTCAATCTTTAAGTAAGACAGAGAATCCGCACCCAGAAGATCCCGGATTTCTTCAATGGTTCTGTTATGTGCCATCAGCTGATCCTCATTAGGTATATCGGTTCCGAAATAGCAGGGATGGAGAAATGGCGGGGAACTGATCCGGATATGGACCTCCTTTGCCCCTGACTCCCGAAGCATATTGACAATGAGGGCGCTGGTAGTTCCACGGACTATGGAATCATCGATCATGATGACCCGCTTCCCCATTACCGCTTCCTTTAACACATTAAGCTTAATTCTGACCGCGGATTCCCGGTTGCTTTGCTTTGGCTTTATAAAGGTTCTGCCAACATAAGAATTCTTTACAAAAGCTGTTCCATAAGGGATTCCGGACTGAAGGGAATATCCCAGTGCAGCGGCGTTGCCTGATTCCGGTACTCCGACCACAAGGTCCGCCTCCACCGGAGAATCCATCGCTAACGCGCGTCCGGCGCACATCCTGGAATGATAGACGCTGACACCGTCAAATACGCTGTCCGGCCTGGCAAAATAAATATATTCAAAAATACATCTGGCCTCCTTTGACTTATCCACAAGACAAAGACTTGTATCAGAAACGATTCCCTCCTTTGTAATGGTCACGACTTCCCCGGGGCAAACATCCCGGACAAACTCTGCACCAAGGGTATCAAGGGCACAGCTTTCCGATACCAGGATATAGGCATTATCACGTTTTCCAATACACAGAGGCTTAAATCCATAAGGATCCCTGGCTCCGATTATCTTACGGGGACTCATAATGACAAGGGAATAAGCCCCTTTAAGCTTTTTCATGGCATTTACAACAGCAGCCTCAACGGTAGCAGCTTTCACTCTCTCCCTTGCAATGTGGTAAGCAATCACCTCTGAATCAATCGTCGTCTGGAAAATGGCTCCGTTATACTCAAGCTCACGTTTTAACTCCGGTGCATTGACCAGGTTGCCGTTATGAGCCATGGCCAATGTCCCTTTCAGATAATTGAGTACTAGCGGCTGGGCATTCTCCCGTGTGCTGCTGCCTGCAGTAGAATAACGAACATGACCTACGCCGATGTCGCCGCAAAGGCCTTCTAATATTTCCGGTGTAAAAACCTCATTACATAACCCCATCCCCTTATGGGCACTTACCTTTGCCTTAGAACTGCCGGTATCGCTGACTGCGATTCCGCAGCTCTCCTGGCCTCTGTGCTGCAATGCAAGCAATCCATAATAAATGGTGGAAGCAACGTCGCCGCCGTCAAAATCGTACATTCCGAATACGCCGCACTCCTCATGCAGCTCATCCTCAAAATTGAAATTCCATTCGTTATTCATTTGATGTGTTTTCCTCTTTTCTGCCAAAGCCATCTGGGCATACAGGTATACCCGTAGGGTGATCCTCTTTCCTGCCCGTTTTATTGGTCATAAAGGTATACCCGCAGGTATTTCTCTCTATGCTGTTTACCGGATGCCAAGACGGCGGAACACTTCCTCGTATGCGTCCTCCACGCCTCCTAAATCCCTGCGGAAACGGTCCTTATCCAGCTTTTCATGGGTATCCTTATCCCATAGCCTGCATGTGTCAGGAGAAATCTCGTCAGCCAGAATGACCTGTCCATGATAACGGCCGAACTCTATCTTAAAGTCAATCAAATCGATGTTTAAACCGTCAAAATATTCTATCAGAACTTCATTTACTTTAAAAGCATATTCCGTTATTTTGTCGATTTCTTCCTGAGTGGAAAGATTAAGGGCCAATGCGTAGTAGTCATTGATGAACGGGTCGCCAAGATCATCATTTTTATAACTGAATTCAAGAGTCGGACAGGCGAATTTCACGCCTTCTTCCATTCCCATCTTCTTGGCAAAGCTTCCAGCGGAATAGTTTCTGATAATCACCTCAAGGGGAATGATCTCCACTTTCTTCACTGCAGTCTCCCTGTCGTTCAATTCTTCCACCAGATGAGTGGGAACGCCTTTGGCTTCCAGCTTTTTGAAAATAAAGTTGGTCATCCGGTTGTTGACCGCACCTTTCCCTACAATGGTGCCTTTTTTAAGGCCATTAAATGCTGTGGCATCGTCTTTGTATGAAACAACCAATATATCCGGATCCTCCGTTGTATAAACCTTTTTCGCTTTTCCCTCATACAGCAATTCTCTTTTTTCCACGGTATCCACCTGTCCTTTACTGAATTAATTTATAAGTTTTTCAAATAAAACTACGGTGTTTCAGTAGAAATTATAATACAGCAAATATAGGATTGCAACTGGTTTTATTATTATAAATACTTATGACCCTTCTATGATTTTATTTCTCAATCAGGTCCCTGAAGGATCACACGCTCTACTTTTTGCCATAACTTAACCTTGCCTTCCTTCCAGTCAACAGAAAGCCCCTGCTCTTTAGTTTCCCCTGTTTTCCGGCCCCAAAAGGCTTCAATAAACGATTCCTGATGAACCTCCGCCTCTTTGTGAACAGGAAGGAATTCATGAGGATTACTTGCAAATGTTTCTCCGTACGGCAGGATAAATACTGCCGCTTCCAGAAGGATCAGAAGCAGCAAGCCTTTTCTAAGGCGGATATTTAAACCTTCCTTTTGAGGAATCGCTTGTTTAAGACTTCTCCACGGCTTCTTCCTTTTATTATTATACCGCTGATATTTAAAATAATCAATTTTCCTTTTCATGGACATTTAGCCTCTCTGCCGGGAAAGCTTGTTATTATGGCATAGTCACTGAATAATTGGCCAGAATATGGTCTTTCTGATAAAAAATAGAACCGTTGATTTAATAATGTAAGATGTGTTTCAATTATATTATATCTTATTATAAAAAAAGCTTCAAGCATTGATTCCATGCCTGAAGCTTTTTTATTGCTGATCTCGTTCTATTATGGTGCTTTTGTGGCTCCTGAAGTAGGCTGGCCATTGCTTTCCCCTGTAATTTTGTCAACCCCTTTTTCTACATCGTTAACAACACCGTTAATCACGCCAGTGCTCTCATTGGCGCCTGCGCCTGTTGTTTCAGTCATAGTAGTAGTTTCAGTAGTAGATTTGGTTGTTGTTGCTGCCGTTGTCTGGGTTGTTGCACCAGTGGTGCCTGCTGAGGTTCCATTGTTTCCTTTTGTAGTTCCGCAAGCAGTCAGACACATTACTGTCATAATGACAATAAGGGTAATTGCATAAGGTTTTATCCTTTTCATAATACATTCTCCTTTCATTTTCTACGATTAGTATGTGTAAAGGAAGAACGAATTATGGTGGAAGATATTGGAAAATTTATGATTTTATAACATCTTTCATGGTATATAATCCCGGAGCTTTTCCTGCAAGGAATTTTGCCGCAGAAACAGCGCCTTTTGCAAAAATCGCCTTGGAATATGCGGTATGATGAAAGGTAATGATCTCATCCGTTCCGGCAAAAATCACATCATGTTCCCCGACAATCGTTCCGCCGCGGACAGACTGGATTCCGATCTCTTTTTTATCTCTGGGCTTTCTGACCTGGCTTCTGTCATAAACATAATGATATTCCTGATCCATGGCCTCATTAATGGAATCCGCCAGGGCAAGAGCCGTCCCGCTTGGGGAATCAAGCTTTTTATTGTGGTGCTTTTCAAGTATTTCAATATCAAATCCTGAGGCCGCAAGGACCTGGGCTGCCTCTTTTACCAGCTTCATAAGCAGGTTGACGCCAAGAGACATATTGGCAGACCTAAGGACTGCGACATGACCTGAAGCCTCCTCAAGCTTTTTTATCTGTTCGTCCGATAGTCCGGTGGTACAAACTACCACAGGTATTCTTTTCTTAACACTGTAATCAAGAAGGCTGTCTACTGCTTTAGAGGAGGTAAAATCCACGATCACATCCGCCTCTACCCCGCAGGCTTCCAGCGACGGAAATACCGGATACCGGTTCTGCATGGTATCATGGGGATCAATTCCCGCAACAATAGTTATATTCGTTTCCTCTGCCGCAATCTGGGATACCACCTGACCCATGGCTCCGTTACAGCCGTGCATTATCATCCTAATCATGTAATCCTCTTTTCTTCTATAGGTATATCGTTAACCGATTATAAAATTCCATACGCTTTCATGGCTTCTCTTAAGCGTTCCTGATTCTTAGGTTCCATCTCAGTAAGAGGCAGACGCATAGGACCTGCAGCCTTTCCCATAAGATTCAGGGCAGCCTTAACCGGAATGGGATTAACCTCACAGAACAAGGCATTGATAAGAGGAATAGCAGCAAGCTGAAGTGCAGCGCTTCGTTTTACATCTCCCTTAAAATAAGACTCACAGATTTCATGGGTCTGGGAAGGCGCAATGTTGGATAGGACGGAAATAACGCCTTTTCCTCCCAGTGACAGCATGGGGACGATCTGATCGTCATTGCCGGAATATAAATCCACACGGCCGTCTGTAAGGTTCATGATATCCGCTATGGCCGAAAAGTTACCGCTGGCTTCCTTTACCCCTACAATGTTAGAG
>DEYX01000160.1 GCA_002365025.1 Hungatella sp. UBA3147
CCATCACATCAGCGAGGCAGAGGACCAGGAAGCCTTCCATGTGGTGCACCCAAAGGTTGATTATGAAAGAGAACGGGTCAATTACGTGGAACAGCTGAAACAGGGCATTGAGCTGGGGGACGGATACTATATAAGAACATTCCCGGTGTGGTTTTCTTACCGTGGAAATTCGGCGATCCAGTTGTCCATGGGAAAAGCGGCTTCCATCATAGGAACGTATTTCGGTGATGGAGAGTTAATTGAAATTGCCAGAGAGCAGCTTTACTGGACCCTTGGTAAGAACCCCTTCGGCCAGTCTCTGATCTATGGGGAAGGAAACCATTACGGCCAGGAATATACGGCTCTGCTTGGAGAAACCGTTGGAGAGATGCCGGTAGGCGTTCAGACCAGAGGGAATGAGGACCTTCCTTATTGGCCGCCTGCCAATATTGCCACCTATAGGGAAGTGTGGACAACGCCGCCGGGCCGCTTTATGTGGGTAGCCGCTGATTTGATTTAAGCAGAAGACGACTGCTTACGGCCAGTTATTTCTATGGAGGTCAGAGTTCCGGAATAGCGGGCAATTGATGTGGCAGTTTAGGTGGAAGAAAGCTAATAAAAGAAGTGTAAACGGAAAAACTTCCGGAGGATGTCTCAGAAGCGATTTTAAAACTCATTACAATATCTACATTATCATTGTATAAAGTTGAAATCCGCTTTTGAGGCCTCCTCTTTCTTTGTGTATGGACTTAGATAAGTCTGGCTCTCCTTTCCTCCCATCTGTGGTAATGTATGGTGAACGGAACGGAAAGGAAGGGAAAGCGACAGCCGGAAATCCCTGCCTTACCCTATCTATTTCTTCTCAGCATATTAAAAAGGGAAAGGCTATAAAACACAACTGCAGTACAAAGTAAGATCACAATGCTGGCAGTCGGTGTCACCTCATGCCCTCCAAATCGGAAAGACACTCCCAAGTACTCCTTAAACTCCTCTAAATAGATGGAAGGTATTCCGTCAAAGGAGTTTCCCATAGGAACCTCCATTAACACCTGGCGAAACAGCGATGCGCCATGGGAAACAGGAAATGCTTTTATAACCGTTTGTACCGATTCAGGCAAAGTTCCTATGGGAAGATATATGCCGGTCAGGAACCCAATCAGAGTACCAAGAATGGAACTGGCTGTGCTGAATGCGCTATGACTCTTGAAAAAAGATACGACAAAACAAACCAAAGAAGTATTGGTTAATGCCGTAAGAAGAATTAACAAAAAGACCTTGATGCAGGCTATAGGAGTAAGCCATTCTCCGCCGCTGTGCACAATATAAATTTCCGCGGCCACAGCCATAACAAGGGACATGATTACGCCAATTAAAAAGGAGCTTCCAATATAACCGCCAGTTATGCTGCTCCTTCTGATGGGGGAAGAATCAAAATCCTTATTGATTTTTTGAACTTTATCATCGATCATGATACCAAACGCGCCCATTGTGGTAGTCATGGAAGTCACTGTAAGAAGTCCTGACACCAGCCAGCTGTTCATCAAAGCCTGGGCATTCTTAAGTTCCTTCATGGAATCATTCATCCAGACATCTCCTAAAAACAATGCGTAAAGCCCGATTATAATGAAAACGGACATCAGAGAAAAAAATACTGCAAGTCTGTCACGAAAAAACAACTTTAAATTACGTTCTATAAAAAATTTCATTGCCGCAGCTCCCTTCCTGTAATGCCGATAAAGGCCTCATCCATAGTGCCCTGCAGGACCTGAAAGCTGTTGATATAGCTTTGGCATTTTTCCAGTATTGGAATAGCCGTCATAGTATCCGGCAGCTTTACAACAAGCTCGCCTGCCGAAACGGTGAAATCCAGCTTTAGTTCCTCCAAGGTTTGCCGCAGGGCTGTTTCATCCAGAATGGACATTCTCAAGGTGTCGGTGGTATACCGCGTCTTTAATGCAGCAGGTGTACCCTTGGCTGCAATTTCCCCATGATCGATGACAATCACATAATCCGATTCAGCGGCTTCTTCCATGTAATGGGTCGTCAGAAAAACCGTCATACCTGTTTTTCTTTGAAGCTGTCTGATTGTTTTCCAAATGCTTTTCCTGGTTTGTGGATCAAGGCCGGTAGTAGGCTCGTCAAGGAACAGGATTTGAGGCGTATGGATCAGCGCACGGGCAATGTCTGCCCTGCGCCGCTGACCACCTGAAAGTTTCCCGTAAGGCCGGTTTGCCAATTCACTTAATTCTGTTGCCGCCACGGCTTCATTTTCGGCATTTTTTATCCTGGCTTTATCCGAAGTGTATAGGCCTGCCCGGATGGTCAGATTCTCTCTAACAGTGAGTAAGGTGTCCAGTACACTGTCCTGAAATACTACACCAATCATTTCCCGGATAGCCTGACTATCGTGCCGAAGGTCAAGCCCGTTGATGGTAATTTCCCCTTTTTCAAAATCCAATAAGGTACATAAAATATCAATGGTAGTGGATTTTCCTGCACCATTAGGACCTAGAAAGGAAAACAGCTTACCCTGCTCCACATAAAAACTGATATCATTTACCGCATTTATTTTGCCGTAATTTTTTCTTAAGTTGGCTACCTCTATAATTTTGTTCATACATGATTCCCCCTTATTTCTACTATATAAAGGCCTATTGGGCTTTACAAAATGAAAAGACGGAAAGCTTTAATCAGCAAACCGTCCAGGCATTATAATTAAAATTGATAATGTCGTTTCAGACTTTCATTTAACTGGCATGCCAGTGATTTTCGGCACCCTCGATTTTCTTTAAGGAACAGGAATAACTTAAAAATAATTACTTGCCATAAACCGTTGCTTTTATGCTAAAGGACATTGGGAACTTATCCGTATTATAATCATAATTGAAAAGACCATCTCCTATATTGTGCAAGCCCCCAGCATCAAAATAGTTTTCCTTAAATTCATTGAAATGCTCGATATGCAGTCCCGCAGAAGCAAGGGAATTGATTAAATCAGAAACCGTATACATCCAAAAATATGCCTTAACACCATGCTTTGGCTCAGAGGCATATCCACCGATAGAATCATCAATGTCGGGATCTTTTCCGAAATAAGGATACTTTACTTCCATTACATTATTGGCAAGCTTCTGTTCATCCATTGCCAGAAAAAACGGATGGCAGTCAAAAACGTAGAAAAATCCATCGTCCTTGAGTAAATGCCGTATGGTTTCGCCCCATTTTTTTAGGTCAGGAAGCCAACCGATTGCTCCCTCGGATACGAATACGACATCATATTTTTCATTATGGTGATCCATAAACTTCATGATGTCGGATTCTATAAAATCAATATTTATGATATTCAAATCTTCTGCCAGCTTTTTTGCATAGTGAATATTATCCGGCACCAGGTCAACGCCTGTTGCACTGGCTCCCATTCTGGCAAGCAATATCGTGTCTGCACCGGTATTACATTGTAAATGTATGATCTTCTTGCCGCTCAAATCTCCAAGTTCTTTTTGAATATATTTATTGAATTTATGGCTGCCATCCAAAAGAGATTTCTTAAAAGCAAAATAATGGTCTTGTGAAACCTGGCTCCATGCGTGTTTGTTTGAATCAACCTCGTTCATATTCCTGCCTCCGTAATCATTAATATTGTAAATTTCATTCATGGACTTTCAATGCCGTAGATACCCGTTTCAGGACTCTTTGGTTTTAAGATCATGATTCCATATTATACCATTCCTTTTATGACAGAACAAGCTTTGCATGATGATCCAATATACAAATTATTGCAGGGACCGGACGAAGAAAAAAGGAGGGAAATGCAGCAATCATGGGCAGAATGGGCAGTTGAACGAACAAGAACCGGTTCTTAATGTTGATTGTTGTTTCATGCTATTTTGAAAGAAGGTATGAGTCGGGCTGGACACAATTCGTGTTTGAAATTAAGGATTCCTCGAACAAATGTTTGCAATAAGAAAAAAGGTATGATATAATAGAAAAAATCAGTTACTAAGTAATTCAGGTGCGGGCTAGATACGGTCCGCATTCTATTGTTCTCATATTCAGAATTATAGTTTATTACAGGAGTATATTATGGCAAAACAGTATATCAAGATAAGAGGTGCCAATGAGCACAACTTAAAGAATATTTCCGTGGATATTCCAAGAAATGAGCTGGTTGTCTTAACCGGCCTCAGCGGTTCGGGAAAGTCTTCCCTGGCTTTTGATACCATCTATGCTGAAGGACAGAGACGATATATGGAGTCTCTGTCCTCCTATGCCCGGCAGTTTTTAGGACAGATGGAAAAACCGGATGTGGAAAGCATCGAAGGACTTTCACCAGCCATTTCCATTGACCAGAAGTCTACCAACCGCAACCCCCGTTCGACAGTGGGCACAGTTACAGAGATTTATGATTATATGAGGCTTTTGTACGCCAGGATCGGCATTCCTCACTGCCCCAAGTGCGGGAGGGAGATCCGCAAACAGACCATTGATCAGATGGTGGATCAGATCATGGAGCTGCCGGAGCGGACGAAGATCCAGCTTTTGGCCCCTGTTGTCCGTGGACGGAAAGGGGAGCATGTTAAGGTTTTGGAGCATTCCCGGAGAAGTGGATACGTGAGGGTGCGCATTGACGGAAGTCTATATGAGCTTTCCGAGGAAATCAAGCTGGATAAGAATATCAAACACAGCATCGAAGTGGTAGTGGATCGTCTTGCGATTCGGGAAGGGATCGAAAAGCGTCTGACCGACTCCATTGAGACAGTTTTGGATCTGGCAGGCGGACTGATGACCGTAGATGTAGTGGATGGACAACCCATAAATTTCAGCCAGAGTTTTTCCTGTCCGGACTGCGGCATCAGCATTGATGAGGTGGAGCCCAGAAGCTTTTCCTTTAACAATCCATTTGGTGCCTGCCCGGACTGTTTTGGGCTTGGATATAAGATGGAATTTGACGAGGATCTGATGATTCCGGATAAGAGTTTAAGTATTGACCAGGGAGCCATTGTGGTGCTGGGCTGGCAGTCCTGTACGGATAAGGGAAGCTATACCCGGGCTGTTTTGGAGGCCCTTGCAAAAGAATATAAATTCCGGCTGGATACTCCTTTTGAGGATTATCATAAGGAAATCCATGATGTTCTCATCTATGGAACCAATGGAAAGGAAGTCAAGGTTCATTACAAGGGACAGCGGGGAGAGGGCATTTACGACGTGGCATTTGAAGGCCTTGTTCAAAATGTTGCCAGGAGATACCGGGAGACTTACTCCGAGTCCTCTAAGGCGGAGTATGAATCCTTTATGCGTATCACTCCCTGTCCTTCCTGCGGCGGCATGAGGCTTAAGAAGGAGTCCCTGGCTGTAACAGTAGGAGATAAGAACATTTATGAAGCTACCAACATGTCCATTGTTAAGTTCCGGAATTTTATGGACGAGATGGAGCTGACCCCTATGCAGCACGCCATTGGAGACCTGATTTTAAAGGAAATACGGGCCAGAATTTCGTTCCTCATTGATGTTGGACTTGACTATCTGACCCTGACCCGTGCTACCGGAACCTTGTCCGGCGGCGAAGCTCAGAGAATCCGTCTGGCGACCCAGATCGGATCCGGCCTGGTAGGAGTCGCTTACATTCTGGACGAGCCAAGCATCGGACTTCATCAGAGAGACAATGATAAATTGTTAAAGACCCTTTTGCACCTCCGGGATTTGGGAAACAGCGTGATCGTGGTAGAGCATGATGAGGATACCATGATGGCGGCAGATTATATTGTGGATATCGGCCCTGGAGCCGGGGAACACGGCGGAAATGTGGTGGCTACGGGGAATGCCAAGCAGATCATGAAGAATAAGGATTCCATTACAGGCGCGTACTTAAGCGGGCGGATTCAAATCCCGATTCCAAAGGAGAGAAGACAGCCTGCCGGTTATCTTACCGTGAAGGGAGCTGCGGAGAACAATCTGAAAAATATTGATGTGACCTTCCCGCTGGGAGTCATGACCTGCGTGACCGGTGTGTCCGGTTCCGGAAAGAGTTCTCTGGTCAACGAGATCCTTTATAAATCCCTGGCGAAAAAATTAAACCGTGCCAGGATCATTCCTGGAAAACATAAAGCAATTGAGGGAACGGAGCAGCTGGATAAGATTATTGCCATCGACCAGTCCCCTATTGGACGGACACCAAGGTCCAATCCGGCTACTTATACGGGAGTATTTGACTTGATCCGCGACTTGTTTGCTTCCACCTCTGATGCAAAGGCAAAGGGATATTCCAAGGGACGTTTCAGTTTTAACGTAAAAGGCGGACGATGTGAAGCCTGCAGTGGCGATGGAATCATTAAAATCGAGATGCATTTCCTTCCGGATGTTTATGTCCCCTGCGAGGTCTGCGGCGGAAAGCGGTATAACCGTGAAACATTGGATGTAAAATATAAAGGAAAAAATATTTATGATGTATTAAACATGACAGTAGAGGAAGCACTGAAATTTTTTGAAAACGTTCCTTCTATTGCAAGGAAGATCGCCACGCTTAATGATGTGGGACTTTCCTATATCAGGCTCGGGCAGCCGTCTACGGAGCTTTCCGGAGGTGAAGCCCAGAGAATCAAACTGGCTACAGAATTGAGCAAGCGGGGAACCGGAAAGACCATTTACATTTTGGATGAGCCTACGACCGGTCTTCATTTTGCAGATGTCCATAAGCTGATCGAGATTTTACGCAAGCTTTCGGAAGGCGGCAATACGGTGGTTGTTATCGAACACAATCTGGATGTGATTAAGACGGCTGATTACCTTATTGACATAGGACCGGAGGGCGGAGAAAAGGGCGGTACGATCATTGCCCAGGGTACGCCGGAAGAGGTTGCAGAATGTCCTTCCTCATATACTGGATATTATGTAAAAAGGTATTTGGAATAGGCTGCTGGCTGAATGAGATAGGGACTAAAAGAATTTCTTTTAGCTTTAAGTTTGTGAATCAAGTAGATGTGCAAGCATGTCTGCTTGATTCATTCGTTTATAATAATGTTAAAAAGATGGAACCATAGAGCAGGGAAGATTTCAAGAAAATGCTTGTCAAGCAAGTAGAAGTAGAATATAATGTAACCCAAAGCTTTATTTGTTAAAGATGAAATTAGGAGGAATACCGTGGAGAGAGAAATGATTATCGTTCTGGATTTCGGTGGACAATACAACCAGTTGATTGCCAGAAGAGTCAGAGAATGCAATGTTTACTGTGAGGTTCATCCCTACACACTGTCACTGGATAAGATTAAGGAAATGAATCCGAAAGGAATCATTTTTACAGGCGGTCCAAACAGCGTGTATAAGGAGGATTCCCCACTCTGTTCAAAGGAAATCTTTGATATGGGAATACCGATCCTGGGAATCTGCTACGGCACCCAGGTTATGGCATATATGCTGGGCGGCAAAGTTGCTACAGCACCTGTCAGTGAATTCGGAAAGACAGAAGTTGATGTGGAGACTGACAGTAAAATTTTAGAAAATATAAGTTCCAAGACGGTTTGCTGGATGAGCCATACGGATTACGTCGAGAAAGCGCCGGAAGGATTCCATGTTACAGCTCATACACCGGTATGCCCGGTTGCTGGTATGGAATGCGAAGAACGCGGTCTTTATGCGGTACAGTTCCATCCTGAGGTTATGCATACCCAGGAAGGCACCAAGATGCTTTCCAATTTTATTTATAATGTCTGCAAGTGTTCCGGTGACTGGAAGATGGACTCCTTTGTGGAGGCTTCCATTGAGACCATCAGAGAAAAGGTTGGAGACGGCAAGGTGCTTTGCGCCTTATCCGGCGGTGTAGACTCTTCCGTAGCTGCTGTTATGCTGGCTAAAGCTGTCGGAAAACAGCTTACCTGTGTATTTGTAGACCACGGTCTTCTTCGTAAGAACGAGGGAGATGAAGTTGAGGCCGTATTTGGACCCGAAGGACCTTATGACTTGAATTTTA
The DNA here is from genome assembly GCA_002365025.1 of Hungatella sp. UBA3147. Lineage (GTDB taxonomy): Bacteria > Bacillota > Clostridia > Lachnospirales > Lachnospiraceae > Lacrimispora. Next base: position 7,943 of record DEYX01000160.1, read on the forward strand.
TTCGTGTAAACGCACAGGAACGCTTCTATGGCAAGTTGGCAGGTGTGGAAGATCCTGAGACAAAGCGCAAGATCATTGGCGAGGAATTTATCCGTGTATTTGAAGAAGAAGCTAAGAAGATCGGAACAGTGGATTTCTTTGTACAGGGAACCATTTATCCTGACGTGATCGAGTCCGGTCTTGGAAAGTCTGCTGTGATCAAGTCCCATCACAACGTGGGTGGACTTCCTGAGCATGTGGATTTTAAAGAGATCATTGAACCTTTGAGACTTCTGTTTAAGGATGAAGTGAGAAGAGCAGGTCTGGAGCTTGGTATTCCGGAATACCTGGTTTACCGTCAGCCATTCCCCGGTCCGGGACTTGGTGTCCGTATCATCGGTGCAATTACTCCTGAGAAGGTAAAAATCGTACAGGAAGCTGATGCAATCTATAGAGAAGAGATTGCTAAGGCTGGTGTTGATAAGGGACTTGGACAGTACTTTGCAGCATTGACTAATATGCGTTCTGTTGGCTGCATGGGAGATGAAAGAACCTATGATTATGCCATTGCATTAAGAGCGGTGCTTACCTCTGACTTTATGACGGCTGAATCTGCGGAACTGCCTTGGGAAGTTTTGGGAACAGTGACAAGACGGATCGTGAATGAAGTGAAGGGTGTGAACCGGGTGCTTTATGATTGCACGGGGAAACCGCCGGCTACAATTGAATTCGAATAACAAACAGTTTCGGGAACCCCTAGTGTTTATGCGGGTTCCCGGACTTTTTTTATGGCAAGTGACACCCAAATGACACCCAAAATGTCAAATGGAGTTCTTTTTATAAGTACTGCGTAGGCATACCACGTTTGGAAAAACAAAGTATGGTGTCAGGTGTCAGCTCCATATATCCGTCCTCAAGCATAGTGTTATATGCAGCTTCGGGGTCTGGTTTCAGTGTGAGCATTGTCGGTAAGTCCTGAAATGAGATTATATTCTTCCTCTTGTTTCTATAGTCCCAGACAATGATATCATCATTTTCATATTCAGAGATTGTAGCAGGCAATGATTGTTTTATCTCAGTCATCAAACTGAGTAGCTGCGCCTCCATGGTTCCCTGTCCAGATGTAAGTCCATTAGAGTTGACATTGTGCAGCCCCAAGGCCATTTCCTTACCTTTACCAGGGTATAAGTGAGCATAGGTATCTAATGTTACAGAAACATCTTTGTGACCGATTCTTTCTGAGATGGCTATAACATTAAAGCCCATCTCAATAAGCAGGCTTACATGGCTATGACGAAGGTCATGCACCCTTATAGGCGGTAGATCGGCTGAAGCGGCCGCAGCTTTTATTTCTTTCCGAAGATAAGAAGCGGTAAACATAAATAGTCTATCCGTTGGTTCTAAGCCATATAGTTTATCTGCGTAAGCCATAACCTCATCATATAAAAATTCCGGAATAGAGATGCATCGGATACTGGATTCAGTTTTCGGTGCTTTTATTATGCTCTCACCTTTAACAACCTGAAAGTTTTTATTGATTATGAGCCTATGATCCGGCAGGAAATCTGATTTTGTTAGGGCGAGCAATTCACCTTCACGGATTCCAGTCCAATATAAGATATCAAAAGCAATTTTAGCTGGAGTTTTGACCACATAAGTTATAAACTGCTTAAACTCATCAAGAGTCCATATCTGCATAGCATCTGCAGATGATTTCCCCATGCTTCCAGCTATCTGTGCCACATTAGTAGGTAAGTTATAATACCGCCGGCCATAGTTTAGCATAGCGGACAATTCATTATTTACTGCCTTCAAGTAAGTATCTGCGTAGCCATATTCTGAATCGAATTCGTCATAACCTTTTTGACGAACCCAGGTCTGCCAATTCAGTACATCAAGAGGTGTAATTTCATTGATAGGAGTCTTTTTGAAAAACAGACCTATCTTTGTGTCGATCATATTCTGCTTTCGGGCGGCAGTTGTAACTTCAATCTTTTCATTCTGTGTCAAATCGTCCATATATTTTATTATAAAAGCATCAAAGGGAATATCAGAAGATTTGATGAACTGAGATTTGAACATCGATTCCCATGCATCGGCATCTTTTTTTCGTTCAAAGCCGCGTTTTGTTTTCTGCTTATTTTCGCCGGCAGCATTTTTGTATTTAAATTTAACGGACCATGTACCGTTCTCTTCTTTATAAGCTGGCATTATTCATCTCCATTATTATATATATTTTAAAATAGGGCAGCCTGGGCCACCCTTCTGAATTTAAACCTTTGTTATTTTATTTTTGAATTGTTCTGCAATCTGCTCGTTGGAACACATGATTTTAGCATTAAGACCTTCTGGTGATGAAAGATCAATTCTCCCATACTTATATACTGGTATTTGTTTGTTGCCTTTATATCTTTTATCGGGACTTCCATCTTTATTTGTGTATTTCCATACATTTTTGACAAATTCTGAATCTTTTGGTGGTTTCTCATCCTCAAGATATCCAATTGCGTGGATATTATATTGAATGTTTTCATAATTGATGGCACCAATTTTCTTACCTTTAATTAATAGAATCTTATCGGGAAGAAATAGTAGAGTTTCCGTTTTGAATGGTAAGACAATTACTTCAATGTTACATTTTATGTACCATGGTGCTTTTGTATTTATAAAAAATGATGACCGTTTAATGGCACTAGTGGCTCCACCAGATATTTTTGCATTATTTACTTTTCCAGATTGATTTATCTGCCAAAGTTTATTACATGAATTTAAAGATTTCCATGTTGCTATTCTTTGCTCATATTCTGCTTTACTTTCTGTATCAAACTCATAATTCAGCTCGATTTTCCCCTTTAAATGAATGTAGATTTTCATTGCAACACCGGTAATGCCAAAAATTATAAAGAGAGGATTGGTGATTAAGATTAGGCAGACACAAAGCCATGTTGAAATTTTATTCCACAAAATGACCGATTGTAGCCTTTTTAATAACTCAGAATATTCAGCTGGTTGGAAGTTCGCTATGTCCGAAGATTCGACTTCTTTCATGTTAAAATAAACAGATGCATCTTGCTGACTTTGTGACGGCATGGTTGAATCTGATTTTTTTCTTTTTCCGCTCTCTTCAACATATCCTATTCCTGTCCCTGGAATAGAGTATGTTTTCCGTGTTTTCCCCCCGGCTGTTTTTGTAACTCTATACCCTGGAGCCCCCCAACTGTAGCCTACACCTGATTTGCTTAAATTAATGCGGAATCCGCCGCCTAAATTTATACTCTTTCGTACTCTTAACCCCATAATGACTTCCCCCTGTTTGTAAAATTTTTTAGGCCAACTTAATAACGGCTGCTTAGGTACCACTCTAAGCTAAGTATTTTCCCTGTTTAGTTGCGGCTTGTTCATTTTCTTGGTTTATCATGTTTTCCATTTGAACCAAAATTGCTCGCTGATTCCTTCTTGAAAGTACACGAAAATAAGATAGTAGATCAGCTTCATCCGTGGAGAGTTCAGCATTACTTCCTATCTGTGAAATTGTGTCTTTTTCTTCTCCGGTCAGTAGGTACTCTATGCTAACTCCTAAAAATTCGCAAATAGGCAAAAGCATTTCGCTTGAGGGATTTCTATTTCCTTGCTTCCAGCCATGTACAGTACTGGTCCCGGTCCCTAAAAAGTCTGCAAGATCCTTTTGCCTTTTGCCTTTCTCATCTAATAGTATATGTACTCGTTCGCCAACGCGCAAAATATAAACCCTCCTTTAATCCTCAAATAGGCAAAATAATCATTGACAAATCCCTATATGCGTATTATAATTACAAATGTAAAGTAGATTTGTAGTTTTGGATACAACAACAGCCGGGCTGCCAACCCGGAACTCTCCAACATTAAGCAACCGAGGTAGACAAGCCCTCAAAAGATTAGCAGTCGTACCTGTGAGCCTTACCCCCCATGGAGGCAATAGACACGCAAGACTGATAGCGGTTGCAGTAATTCAATTTTGGATTTTAAGGTATTGCCAATACCTATTTTCGTAAATCCTTTTTGCATATGTTGTAGTAGCCAAACTACAAATTTATTTTACCTCACTAGCTAACAATTGTAAAGGAAGTTTGTAGGAAGGAGGCGAAATTGAATGGCAGTATACACTCCTAGATGGGGTAAGGAAGTAAAGAAAGCATTAATTGATAATGATCTTTCGATTGCGGACCTTGCAGTTACATTGGATTACTCAAGAATCTATTTAAGTAATGTGATTCATGGACGCGATTATTCCAGTGAAATTGTAACGAAGGTAAGCAGACAGCTAAATATCCCGGAAATGGGGATGTGTGATGTCTTGCGTTAACAATATTATTAAATAACCCAAGGGAGGTGGAAAAGTGGAGGATTTCAAGGAGCAGATAGCGAAACAATTTGCTTCAAGTGAAAAAGCGTGTATCGAAGCAGAGCAAAGGAATAAAGGTGTTGATCCGGCTAAAGTCCAGGTTGTTGTTCCTATGTTATTGGAAATTGCAAGAAACAACTACCTGAACCCAGCCGAATTCAATGAAGCTTTAAAAATTGCTAAAGATGTAATGGATTATTCTTTAGCCAGAGTATCAGCTAATGCTTGGACAGTAACTGCATTAGAAAGAGCGAAATTATAATCCGTAATAAACTCTAACATTTGACCTTCCATGGCTTGCTGTGAATCGTCATTGTTTGAATTTATGCGAGCCTGCATCCTGACAGATGCAAATGCGATAGCAATATCATGTGCCCTTTTTTCGATCTTCATATATGTTTTTCCTTTCTTCAGTACTCGGTGGGCAAACACCTGTAACTAAAGTATAGCAGAAATTGCGAAGATGAGATGAATTGCTATTTATTAATTTTAAATCAGATTGGAGTAGGAATCTATGGGAGCTAAGCCAACGAAAGCAGCCAGCAGTATCTACTGTAAGTCGAGATTAGAAGCCGCTACCTATGATGACCGGCTTAAGAGCCGGGAAAAAGCAGCTGAGATGTTGGGATATGACCCGTCAACAGTGGCTAGCTGGGAGCTTGGTTCAAGCCGGCCGTCACCTGAAGCTGTTTTGATCATGGCAGATACATATAACGCCCCGAACCTATGCAACTACTTTTGCACTACTGAATGCCCTCTGGGGAAAGATATGTCATCTATTATAGATGGTGACTTGGATAGAATTGCGCTGCGGGCATTAGGGGCGATAAAGGATCTGAAAAAGGCTAAGGAAAATCTTATTGAAATTACAGTAGATGGAGTTATTGATGAAAGTGAAAGGCCACTGCTGGAAGAGATAATGAAAACCTTTGATGAATTATCCGTAGTTCATAATAGTCTAAAAGTTTGGTATCAAAAACATAGCAAGGAGGGATAGGGATGCCGAAGGGGAGATCAGCTAAAAATAAAACTGAAATGACACTTAATAATACAGTTACGCTTTCATATTACACAATTCAAGATGTTATGACTATTCTTGGGTGCGGTCGCACGAAGGCGTCGGAAGCTGTCCGAGCATTGAATGATGAACTTGAAAAACAGGGATATATGAGATTTCCGCGTGGGAGAGTTCCGAAAAAATTCTTTGAAGAAAGATATAATTTAAAGGAACTATTAAAGGCTTAAGCGGAATTCCGATGGTAATTAATCCAAGGAGGAGTTACACCATGAAATATTATGAAAACTTAGATGATTACACTGACACTCGTCCATCACGCTTCATGAAATTTATGAAATGGTTTATGCCGGCAGTAATTTTTGTAGCCTGCATGATTGTGATTTTAGGTACATGTGGACATTTGGAAGCCTTGTGAGAGGAGTGAGAGGAACCATGATAAAAAACGAAACAAAGAACTTCTTTGTAAAGGTGTCTTTCACTGATGGAGATTTCATGACCACCAGGATTAATGGGACTAAGGACGAGGTGGAAGCGTATTATGCCCCAGGCGAAAGTTTCAACCTGGGACAAACAGTTGACATATTTAAGACAATTGAAAGATCTGAAATAAGAGAGTGCCTAGGAGGGTAGGATTCTATGATGAAGAATGAGTTTGAAAAGCTCATCGGGAAAACGGTTAGTGATGAAGAATATGGCACCATTGAGTATGTCTATACTTGGCACCCGGCTATTACTGAAACGGGAGGCAAGAGCCAGATTGCAGACTTATACATGTATTACGGTATGACAGTCATTGAGGACATGGTGGAGAGGGCTGGGAAGATGGAAAAGCTTGACGGTGAGTTAAAAGTGGCTCAAAGACAGGTTACATTCGTTCAGGACCGGATTAAGGCATTGAGTAAAGCAAAAACCCCAGGAGCTGCAACTCCCAGGGAATCAAGGTAACTCGTAAATATTATACACCCCTATTATACATGGGGCTCAGGAGGAAATCAAGATGGGTTATTGTAAAGAATGCTCTTATTGTGGAGCAAATTTAGACCCTGGAGAGCATTGTGACTGCCAGGAAAAGAAAGCGGAAGATAGAAAAACACCTGTAAAGATTGTTTATCAACCGAAGGAAAAGAGCAATGTCAGTTAAAAAAATTGTACTTAGTAGCCGTGAAGAATGGTTGAAGGCTAGAAATAATCATATTGGTGGATCTGATGCCAGTGCATGCGTTGGATTGAATCCTTATAAGAGCAATGTGGAGTTGTGGGAAGAGAAAACTGGCCTGCGTCAGCCTGAGGATATATCCGGAAAGGATTATGTCATTTATGGCACCAGAGCAGAAGAACATTTAAGGGCGCTGTTTATTTTGGATTTTCCAGAATATCGGGTACTCTATGACGAAAACAACATGTTCTTAAATTCTGACTATCCGTGGATGCACGCTTCACTTGATGGGGAGCTGATGGATCAAGAAGGAAGGGACGGAATTCTTGAGACAAAGACCACAGAAATCCTACAATCCATGCAGAAAGAGAAGTGGCATGACCGGATTCCGGATAACTACTTTTGTCAAGTGCTTCATTATCTGGCTGTAACCGGTTATGAATTTGCCGTCCTAAAGGCTCAGCTGAAAAGTGAGTGGGGCGGAGAGTTAAGGATTGCAACAAAACATTATTTCATTGAAAGAAAGGACGTTGAGGAGGATATCAAATATCTGATTGAGGCTGAAAAACGATTCTGGAATTTTGTAGAATCAGGCAGACGGCCAGATCTTATTCTTCCAGCGATATAAGGAGGCCACATGGAATTAAAAATTTATAACCCGCAGGACAACGGTTACCTGCAGAAGATTGAATGGAACTTTGAAGATTTAAAAAAAGAAATAGCTGTATCGGCTCATGATTATGAAACTTCTGTCTATACGGACGATACCATCAAAGCTGCAAAAGCAGATCGCGCAAAGCTTAATAAATTTGTAGATGCACTGAATAGCAAGAGGACTGAGGTCCGTAAGGCACTTTTAAAACCAGACGAGCAGTTTGGCCAGGAGATAAAGGAACTAACCGGAATTGTCCAGAAGGCTATTGATAATATAGATACCCAGGTCAAAGATTATGAGCAGCGCCAAAGAGATGAAAAAAAAGCTAAGGTTCGGGAGTTCTACGATGAGAATATCCATGATCTCGCTCCCGTTCTTCCTTTTGAGAAAGTTTTCAAGGAAGAATATGCCAACGCTTCTACAACGATGAAATCCATTAAAGAGGATATTCTTGCACTCATCCAGAAGGTAGATGAAGGTCTGGCCATTATCAATGAGGTTGACAGTAGGTATGCCGGGGATATGAAAGAGGTGTTCCTGAAGTCTTATGATATCGGAGCCGCCATGGCAGAAAGAAACCGTCTAGAAGCCGCAGAAGAGAAGCGAAAAGCATATGAGGAGGAACAGGCCCGTAGAAAGGCAGAGCGTGAAGCGGTGGTACAGACAGAGACAAAACGGGTGATTAATGAGGGGTATGTACCGCCTACAATCAAAACATCAGCAAAGAGCCAGGCGCAGCCTCAGGAAATTCCCGCTGTGGAAACGGTAGAAGATCCGGTACATATCTTGGACTTTCGCGTTCATGCAACTAAAATACAGCTGGAGAAGCTAAAGGAATTCTTAAAGGCAAACAATATCCGGTTTGAGCCGGTTCCAAAAGGAGAGTAAGAATCATGGCAGTAAACAACAATCTTGCCAAGAGGCCTAATAAGACGAGCCTGACGGCATATTTAACACAGGATGCAGTTAAAAATCAGATTAATAGTGTGGTCGGGGGTAAGAACGGGACCAGATTCATGTCCAGTATCGTTTCGGCAGTTCAGGCGACACCGACCCTGCAGGAATGCACCAATTCCAGTATTTTAAGCGCAGCTCTTTTGGGTGAATCCTTAAACCTTTCCCCAAGCCCTCAGCTGGGACAATTTTATCTGGTTCCTTATGACAACCGAAGTAAGGGTGCGAAAGAAGCGCAGTTCCAGCTTGGATATAAAGGTTATATTCAGCTTGCGATTCGCAGCGGCCAGTACAAGAAATTAAACGTCCTTGCTATTAAAGAAAAGGAGCTGGTCCGCTTTGACCCACTCAATGAAGAAATTGAGGTCAATCTCATTGAGGATGAAAATGAAAGGGAAGAGACAAAAACCATTGGCTACTATGCCATGTTTGAGTATACCAATGGCTTTCGAAAAGCATTGTATTGGAGCCGGGAAAAAATGGAGGCTCATGCAAAAAAGTACAGCCCAGGTTATAAAAAGGATTTGGAGAAAGGAACTCAGTGGACTTTCTGGGCGAAAGACTTTGACGGGATGGCCTATAAAACCATGCTTAGGCAGCTGATCAGTAAGTGGGGTATCATGAGCATTGATTTAATCCAGGCCATTGATGCTGATATGGCGGTGATCCGGGAAGATGGGACCGCAGACTATGTTGAGATGGAAGAAACTCCTAAAGATAATGTTGTGGCGGAGCAGGAGCCAGAAACATCCCCGGTTGAGATGCCGGTTCAGGAATCAGAAAAAGCCCCGGAAACGAGTGTGGAAGATGATTTCTTTAATCAATAATTTCCAAAAAGAAGGAGGAAGCAAAGATGAGAATCAGCCTTGATAGTATGGGGTGCGGAGCACTTTTGGAGAGATTCAATCTGGCATTGGATCAGATTGCAAGAAATATTATGGACCCTAATACAGATCCGGAGAAGGCTCGTAAGATTACAATTACTTTTACTTTCAAACCGGACAAAAGTCGGAAGCACGTAAAAACAACTTTTGGAGTGAACATCTCTCAAGCGGGGCCAGTAGCAGAAGAGACAATGATGCTTGTCGGCCAGGACTTAAAGACCGGGCGGATTGAGATGAATGAGTATGGCAGCAATCAGCAGCCAGTACGGGTTGTGGGAGAAGCTTATGCGGTTGCAACTGAAGAAATCCCGCCTGAGTCCAGAAGCTTCGATCAGGATACTGGAGAGATCATCGAACCGGTGCAGTACCAGAAACCAATTAATTTAAGAAATGTAAATTAGAAAAGGAGATCTATAACATGGAGAATTTAAAAGAAGCATTACAGTATATCGTAGGGTTAAGCGTTGAGGCTGAGAAAACAGAGGTTTTAGAGATTAATGGAAAGACGTACGCAGATAAATCACTTACCCGGTATGACAGGCTTCCAAAGGCGGATCGGATCAAGGCTGCCACACTCACTTCCATGGTGGATTATATCTACCAGTGTAACAAAGAATTTCCTGGTAGCATGATCATACATATCGTTAGTCCTACACAGGTTTGTTTAATGACAGCGCTGGATAAGGAAAGAGAGAGGGAAGTCCTGTTTGAAGTCAATGCGGAAACGTCCGAATTCCGTTTTGACCAGTGGTATGACCAGGAACGCATGATGATTGAACTGCAGGCCAATTTCCAGAAAAATGAAGAACTTGAGTTGGTATTAAAGGCAGTTGGCAATATCGAAAAAAGGAATGGACAAGAGTATTCTGATGATGGCTGCTCCCAGGTTGCAACCATGAAAACTGGTATTGCCACGAAAGCGGATGTAATCGTACCGAATCCGGTGGAGTTGATTCCTTTCCGCACGTTCCAGGAAGTAGGGCAGCCCGCAAGCAAGTTTGTGTTCCGGATTGGGGACAAGGAGGTCCCGGCCTTTAAGATCGTGGAGGCTGAGGGTGGTATTTGGAAGAATGAAGCCGTTTCCAATATTAAGAAATTCCTGATAGAACAGCTTTCTAACTTGGAAGATGAAATCAGGAAAAGTATTACAGTAATCGGTTAATTATATCACCTCTGTGGTTTTATATGTCACGAATTTAAAACCAGTATATTTACCTCCGCTGTCTGTCAGTGGGCGGCGGAGGATTTTAATCAGAGGAAGGTGGCGCTTATGGGCCGTGGAGCACCAAACAAGGTTGATTTAGACTACTTTCCGAAGATGGTTAATTTCTATGACGATGACAAGATATTTGATTTGCTGGACGAATATGGCCCGCTTGGTGTCACGATATATGACTGTATCCTGACTATTGTATATGCAAACGGTTATTACGCAAATCTATCAAAAGACAAGCTATCAAGAATGGTCATCCGAAAGATTGGAAACAAATGGATTAAAGGACAAAAGGTTGTCGCGCAAGTGATAGATTACTGTTCTGATTTAGGACTTTTTCATAAGGACCTCATGCAGCAGAATATTATCACCTCTGTTGGAATTCAAAAACGCTATTACAAGATAGCTGTGAAGCTGATGAAGAGACAACTCTATAGCACAGAATATTGGCTGCTTGATGAAAATGGGGAGCTCTTATTAAATGCACCTTTAAAACCATTTAATTCCGAAGAAAATCGATTTAATTCGGAAGAAATTAACCAATCTTCGGAAGAAAGTATACAGAAAGAAAATGAAACTAAAGTAAATGAAAGTAAAGAAATAAAGGAACGGGTTTTTGTTTCGGATGAAAATCTAAATGAAGCCATCCTGAGGTTCATGGAACATAGAATGCATATGGATAGGCCGTTGACTAATGATGCAGTTTCCTTGTTAATTGAAGAACTGCAAAAGATGGGAAAGAGTACAAGTGAGCGGATCGCTATTTTAAATAAATCTATTTTGAGCGGATGGACTGGAATTTTTCCCTTGAATAATAAGTCTGCAAAAACTTCAGATTCTTCTAGGCAAGGGAATCAGTTTCAGAACTTCCCTCAAAGGGGAACGGATTATGATGCGATGGTGATCGCACAGCTACAGGAAAAGTAAAGGAGGATTGTTCATGGAAGAGATGGAGCTTGTTGTCACACAGGAGAATGATGTTGAAGTAAAACCGGAACCTTCACGCTGGTATGAAGGACATATAAGTCTGGAAGATGCAAAGACGTTTATTAAGTCGAATATAGCAACGGCTGCCAGATCATTTATTGCCATTGGTTTTTACCTAAAGTGCGTCAGGGACCGGGAACTATTTGTTGAAGAGGATTATCAGGATGTCTGGGAATTTGCCAAAACAGAATATGGAATCAGCAAAAGTACGGCGAGCCGATACATGTCTATGAATGACCGGTTTTCCGAAGGAGGAAATAGTCCTAATATCCGGGACGAGTACCGGGCCTTTGGAAAAAGCCAGCTGCAGGAAATGCTTTACCTGGAAGATGAACAGCTGGAACAGGTAAGACCCGGGGATCGGGTAGAGGATATCCGTAGCCTGCGGAAACCAAAGGAAGTACCATACATAGAGCTTCCAGGGCAGATGGAAATCGAAATAGATTTTCCTGATGCATTGCCCCTGGATCAGTTTCAGACACCATTGATCTCCCAGAAGCAGACCTTTGAAATGAATGTGGAAGATATGCTGTCTAATGAGCAGGAAAGCGTTGCGATATCGCAACAGGAGCCGGTGCCTGAAGGTACTTTGATGGCCCAATCTTGGGAAGAGCTAGAGGAAAAACGCAAAGAAGAATGGCTGATACGGTGTGAAGTTCTTAAGGAAATGTGTGATTCCCTTTGCAATATGCATTCCTATAGTCTTGAAAAAGACCGATACAGTACGATAGCCATCCAAAGAATATCAAGCGGATCTTATGGCTTTGGATTTGGTGATGATGGAACTGGTCATTCAAGATACAACGCAGATTATAAAAATTCCCAGTATTATGTGGAGGAATTCAATGGAGATAAAGGCTGGGTATTTGAATCTGGAGAGATAGAACAGCATATTTGGAACTTTAATGGCCGTAAATGGCATAAGGAACATCCGGATGAGCAGGAGCAGGAGATTCCTCCTCAGGAGAATCCTGGATTTTATAATCCAGATGATGATAGCAAGGTAGATGAATCCTATAGCCTTGCAGGTATTCCCAGGGCCTCTGATCGGCACGTTACTATGCTGGCCCGGTTGTTCGTCCAGGAAAGGAAAGCCCGGTTAATTTATGGCGGTGAAGCCTTTGGGATTACTGATGAAAGAATTGTCGATATGCTTAGGCTCTTCTACAACAGCCAAAAGCCTATAATTATTGACAATGATGTTGAAGTGTCGGTAGCCGCAGAAATTATAGAGTTCTCCCGTGGCGATGAGGATCTGGGAATCTGTCTTTTTCAGAAGTTTTCCAATTATGTCCGAAAGCAGATTGATGAATTCATAAAGGATCGGTTGGAAGAAGCGAAAGTGGAGGAAAACCAAGAAAAAGTTATTGTACAGCCAGGAAGCGTACCAGAATCCTCTGAAACTATAATTGATGGAGAATATGAGGAAGTTCCGCCAGAGCAGGAATTGTCTGCCCGATCTATTCTTGAAGAAGAAAAAGCAGAACTTCACAACTGGATAAAAGCATTTCAGGAAGAAGGGCTGGAGATGCCGCCGATGGTTAGGCGTCAGAAAATAATTGTAGCAGCTCTGGCAGCCATGGTTAGTGAACTGGAAGCCGTTGAACCAGAATCTTTAAAGCAGGAACAGCCTGAGCTTCCTATCCTGAAAAACAATGATCAGCGCAAAGAGTTTATCGATGCCTATGAAACGTGGCCGATCTGGATTGACCAAAAAGAAATAGGGGAGCGATATTATCGGTATGACCTCTCTGACAAGGTTTCCATGGTTGTGAAAGTGAGCTGGAAACACACTTGGTCAAGTTATAAGGAATCCAAGGATTACGGATACGGTGCTGAACAGTATTATCTTCTGGGTGTCAAATCTGAATGGAGTGCCAACACCAGGAGCGTTTACGTGGAAGATGAAACCAGGACGTTTTACGAATGCAGTACAAACATGACGGCGCTGGTGGAATATTTGAAAGAGTTCCAGAAAAAGAAATAGTTTCCCGTAAAATTCGAGTGGGTAGTGAAAGGAGAACAGAGTGAAAGAAGATTGTAGAAATTGTAGATATAAAAACAGGGGGAGTTTACGGTATCCATGCAGTATCGGAATATACCAGCGTTATCATTCGCATAGATGCTTTATGTGGAAAGATAGAACATGGTGGCAGCGTTTAGCTGAGAAGATTATGAGTAGAAAAAGGGGTGCAAATTCATGGTAGAGCAGAATGAAATGGAGAAAATCGACACTTCTATGATGGAACACCTGTGTGATCATCGGTGCCGGTTCCCCTGGGAGATTGAGCGCAAGGAAGATATAGAGGCCATTTGTGCTGAGTGTGAAATGGATAAACATGTGAGCAATATCGTAAATACATATAACGCTGCCACCCAACTTCAAGCGGCATCGGAAATAGTCAGGAATGAATTTATACAGAAAGGCGACTGGTATAGGGCGCTGGTAAACTCTATCTACGGTTATCTGCGTGATACGGATGGTTCAGAGCCATGGGGTCAGATGGCAAGGGATCTGGCGGATCGGATTGTTGGTATTGAGCCGATGGAGCTATTGAGTGAAGCTGGTTCAGAAGCGGGCAAGGAAGCGGGGATTGGCGGAGGTAAAAATGAAAAGAATGACAACGGTACCGCAAGCTGCTTTAGTTAAGTGTAGTGGCTGTGTAGAGGAATCTAACTGTTATAGTGATATATCGTGCAATGAAGTATTTCAGGGGATTAAAAAACTGAAAGCTTATGAGGATACTGGTTTGGAGCCAGAGGATATGCACAAGGCGAATCCATTTGCGGAATGGGGTGAGGAATACGGAGATTGCCTCTGGTGGAGTTTCCCCATCGAGGAGCCACCATACTGTGGTACGCCTCTGGATTGCGATTTCCCAGACTATGTAACGCATTTTACAAGGTTTTCTATTCCGCAATTGGAATTTGAAGGAGGTGTAGAATGATTAATTCTGAGGAAACAAAGCGAAAAAAGGCAAGAGAACTTCGCTATCGAAAGCCGATTGCAAAAAACCTTAACCTGGAAACGATAAAAGATGAATTATATGACATATATGAAGAATGCGAAAGTGTGAAATGGTACTGGGAAGATGAGGATGACACATTAATAAATGCACTGGATGGTGACGAAGATGAAGCATTTGAATTTAAGATGATGTTTGCAGATTTATGCGGAGAATGTGAACAGATGCAGGAAGATTTGCAAAACGAGTATATTCCAGAGTGCTTTGATTCATTCTTTGTGGCCATTGGAGCAGGTGACTTTTACGGTGGAATACTTGGATATGATTCATACGAGCAGGATTATTTCGGGTTACAATGTTCAGATAGTTATGCCGAACAGGAAGCAGCAAAAAGATTGAAGCAGCTGACAAAGGATCAGCTAATAGACAGCGCACATGCATGTTTAAGAGTGCTCCATGCATATTTAGGAGTACGGCACAGATATGACTGTTTAAAGGCATCGCTGGACATTCTGAGAGACCAGAACACGGGATATTTACAATTGGTGAAGCAGATTGAAGAAGTTTATGAACGGGCGAATGATGATAGGTTCTATGAATATCATCAGCCAACACGAGATTTAATGAGATTCGCTAATATACTTCCACAAGAGGCATGGATACAGTAGTCAACAAAATTTTGAGGAGGGACAGGCTTGAAGAAAATATTAGATGCATGTTGTGGTAGCCGAATGTTTTATTTTGACCGTGAAAACCCAGATGTGATATATGCAGATAGCCGAGAGCTTGAGACGACTTTATGCGATGGACGGAAACTTTTAATAAAGCCAGATGTTCAAATGGATTTCAGGAATATGCCATATCAGGATAATTCTTTTAAAGTAGTGGTATTTGATCCTCCTCATTTGGAGCATGCGGGAACTGGTTCCTGGTTGGGATTAAAATACGGAATCCTCCCGGCAGATTGGCCAGAATATATAAAAGCAGGATTTAACGAATGCATAAGGGTATTAGAACCGGATGGGCTATTGGTTTTTAAGTGGAATGAGGATCAGATACCATTGGGCAAGGTGCTAAAAATATTTGATAGAAAGCCGCTTTTGGGAGATCAGAGAGGAAAAACCAGGTGGTTAGTGTTTATCAAGTAAACTGTGATTTTCACAAGGAAGGTGTATATCCGGATCTAGTGCTGTGGGAACCACTGGTGAGGGGAAAGAAGGTGGATCATGAAACTGGAAGATAAAAAGATAATTGTTGTTCAGGTTTATCCTGGTAGGCGGTTCGGTATGGTAATTGGCAGTAATGATGGCCTGATAGGGATTCTTCTGAATAGCGGAGAGTACATAGATGTTCCACAGGAGCGGTTAAGAGTAATTTTTGAAGGAATGGAGGAAACGTATGGAAAAAATAAGGTTAAGTGATATTCGTAAGAAATGCCCATACTGTAACAGGACATTTCTTCCTAATTCCGAAATTATAAGTTGCGATTGTAAGAATCATGGGCGGTTATTTGCGGTAGGAACATATTACCAGCAGAACGCAGGAGGTGGAGCTGGTGAGAAAAAATAAACTGTACGCAGTATATGATTATGGTGCTAAGGTAGGGGAACATAGCTCCAAGGAGATCACGGAACTTTATTGTATTCCCCGTCAGGTGGTAAGCAATTACGCTGATACTGATATGACATATAAGGGGCGATACAGTTTTGAAGAGATAGAACGGGAAGAGGAAAAGGATTTGCTTGCCTTGGAATGGGAGGAGATAACTAAAGAGGTGGCGGAGAGGTTGCGAGGAGGAAATAGAAAACATGAACCGGTCAAGAATTGAATGGTGTGATCATGAATGGAATCCAATAACCGGATGCTCTATAGGTTGCAGTAAATGTGTCCATAACAAGTTTATTCGCAGCTTTGGTGGCGGAGATTGCAGATATAATCTTTCTAAAACTCATATGTATAGGGAGGATGGCGAACTTCGGATTTTAGATTCTGAATTCATCACTGAAACCGGATATAAATGCGATTATCCATTTGGTATGCTGCCTACGTATCATCGGTATAGATTGGACCGCATGGGAACCCTCAGTACCGGCAAGAATGTGCTTAGCGGTTCCATTGGTGAAATGTTTGGATATGAGTCATGGTGCTATGAAGAAATATTTAATGCATGTAGATTTTATTCCCAAAATAACTATCTATTCCTTTCATCAGAATCTGGGTATAGTAATCTGCAGCATATTTTGCCGGCGGAAGATAATATGTGGTACGGTAGTGTGATTTACTCAAAAGAGGACCTGGTATTTGCAGAAGATGGGTACCATTGTTTCCTCTACATCAACCCGAAAGAAGATCTGGCCATTAATTTATTAGATTCAGATATTCGGGTGGAATGGATAGTTATCGGTACCGGTGGCTGCAGATATGGAAGCAAAAAAAGGATGCCAGAAAAGAAATGGATAGAAAATATTATAGATTATGCTGAGGCACTACGAATACCCGTATTTGTAGAGTCATCATTAAGCCTGGAATATCAGGAACCGTTTAAGAAAGAGTATCCGGATCAGTTAATGTGGCGGTCCGGCCGGAGGTATTTTGGTGAGCTCAGAGAGAAAATGGTTGGTATTTGTGGTAAATGTAAGCGAGAGGATTTAAAACAGGATATGGTTGCCATTTGTGGACGGATTCAGAGAGGAAAACAGCCACAGCAGATGGGATATCTTTGCAAGGAATGTTTGGTAGTAGTATGTGAGGATTACGATTTCAAAAATATTTTGGGAGGTACCGGGAATGGGTAAAAGAAGTTGCAGAAGAACCGAGGATGTTAAAAAGATTCATGATAAAGCGGTTAAGATGCGAAAAATGACTGATGAGCAGTTGGTGCATTATGTAGAGGATCGCATTGCAAAAGCTGAGAGCGAAGGATATAACCGGGTAAAAAAGGAAACCGGGAAGTTTGAAAGTTACCAGGGGAATTATACGGTGAAGTGTTTTCTAGAAGGTTTTAGGCAGGTTCCTGGAGTTGGTAAGATTACATATAAACGCTTGGTTGAATATGCAAAAGAAAATGGATATATACCAGAGGAATAATGGAGGGAAATTATGAGCAAGTGGATAAGAGAATTATCACCGAAAGAGAAAAGTTATGGTTCGGGGTGGTGTTTTGATCTGGACAGGTGTTACAGAGAAGGCAGGAAGTATGTTGTTATGAGCCGGCTGATTAATACGCAAATTGGCATTGTGGAGCACATGTGTATTAGAAATGCTGATAATTCTGATATTCCCTGGTCTGTCAAGCAGCGGATAAAAAATGAACTTGCTGGTAGGAAAAGAACGGCTATAGAAGTATTTCCGAGTGAGCGTAGGCTGATCGATGAGGCTGGAATGTATCATCTTTGGGTACTGCCTGAAAATTACGAGTTACCATTTGGGCTCCATAAAGATGATGTTAAAACACAACCAGTTGAGCGTTCATTGATGCTGAAGGCAAATTCATAACATAAAAAGAGGGTGCTTTCGCTCCCCTCCCTACCCAATATTATTGTAGCAGAGATGCACTTCAATAGCAAGGAGGAGCGTAAAGCATGGACCAGAAATTTTATATGATAAACGAATCGGAGCTTGAGCGGATGATGAAGGAAGCAGCAAAAATTGGTGCCGCTACCGCATTAGAGAAACTAGGAGAAGAAAGGACAAAACATAAGAAGGAGTTGAATAGAAAGAAACTTCATAATACTGAATTGTTGATGAAACATTACAGAGTTTTGAAAGCTCATACTGATCATTCTGTTTTTGATGCTTTGCATCTACAAGAATCTGCCGCTGATATCCTAATTAATATGATGTCACTTAAAGATGATGGAATGATTGTGGAAAGTATTAAAAGGTCCGCGGAACGCACTGCTATCATGATGGCTCATATAGATGCGATGCTGGAACTGTTTAAAAAGTTGTGTGAGAGTTCTGTGAACGAACTGCAGGCGCGAAAATATGATGTTTTATATCAACTGTACATCGCGGAGGAAAATATGACAGTTAAACAGTTGGCGGAACATCATAATATTTCCAAAGAAAGTGTATATGCGGATAAGAATTCAGCTTTAAAGCAACTATCAGCTCTTTTGTTTGGGATTGATGCATTGAAATGAGGTTGCCATGTATGAAGTTGCAAGATTATTAGATTTTGTACCAGGGCCGGAAGGTACCGAATTGAAATTATTAGTGCCAAGGGTTAACCTTATGGAGCCCATAATCACTAAGGAAATCACTGAATGTGGCATCTGGCTTGATGATGGCCGGCAGATAAGTGCAGCGCAGCGGAAAAAGATATTTGCAATGTTTAATGATATTTCTGAATGGACCGGATATAGTCCGAAGGAAACTCATGAGGTAATGAAATATGAGTACATAAAGTATATGGGCTGTCCTGAATTTTCTTTGAGCGACTGCAGTATGGACTTTGCGCGTGACTTCATTAGCTTTCTTCTGGATCATGCGTTAGCTTATGGAATGTGGTTATCAGATGTTGGAATAAATCGGACTGATGATATTAATAGGTATTTGTATTCCTGTCTGAAGCACAAGCGTTGCTGTGTATGTGGAAAGGCAGGAGAAACGCATCATGAGGATGCTATAGGCATGGGGAATAACCGGAAAAAGCTTGATGACTCGAAACACAGAAAGATATGTCTCTGCAGAACGGAACATACCGAAGCGCATACTATCGGCATGACTGCTTTTTCAGAAAAGTATAAGGTGTATGGAATTATATTTAATGATAATTAGTCAGAGAAAGGAGGTCAGGCTTCCCGGGAAAAGCTGCAGCGGCCTCTAACAAATATATGGGTATTGGACGTAATTGGACCAAGGAAGAAAAAGAGTATTTATGTGAAAAGTGGGGAACTGTATCGGTTAGTACGATTGCCAAGAATTTGAATAGGACAGAAACTGCCATTATTGTGAGAAGCCAGCGGATGGGACTAGGGGCCTTTCTGGAATCTGGAGACTATATTACATGGAATCAGCTGCAAATTGCCCTGGGAATGGGGGCATCAGGAAGCGGTTATAAAATGGTTTCCTGGGTACAAAATAGAAACTTTCCTTTACATACAAAGCGAATCAAAAGTAGCACTTTCAAGGTTGTTTATTTAGATGAGTTCTGGGAATGGGCGGAGAAAAACCAGACGTTCCTAGATTTCTCCAGGTTTGAGCCCTACTCATTGGGAATGGAGCCGGTTTGGGTTCAAGAAAAGCGCCGTCAGGACTATTCGGGGCGGCATCAGGTCAAAATGACACCATGGACAAATACGGAAGATGAGCGCCTTGTCCGATTGGTAAAAAAACAGCAGTATGGATATCGAGAATTATCCCAGATGATGGGGAGGACTGAGGGAGCTATTCAGCGTCGCCTTGCAGACCTGGAAGTTAAAGATCGGCCGGTAAAGGCAGAAAACACGATCAAGTGGACAGATGTAGAGTTTACTCTTCTTGGGGAGATGATTATTGAAGGAAAAAGGTATGAGCATATGGCGGAAGTTCTTGAAAAGTCAGTAAAGGCTATTCGGGGCCGCGTCTATCAGATGTATTTAACAGAGAATTTGGACAAAGCAAGAGATATGATTGGAAATGGACCATGGGGAGCTGGCCGGCCTGAACGTAAGGTCAAACATTATCTTCAGATGAGCCAGGAAGAAAAAGCTCAAACAAAAGATCTCATTACCAGACTAGCAGCGATAATCAGGAATCAATATAAACAATGCTTTGATCAGAGCGATTATTGGCAAAAGGAGCTCTGCCAGCTGTGGGATGGCTATTGCACTGCAGGTGAGTCAAATTGTGATGAGTGTACATCGTTTCAGCGTATCAAACCTCAATATTGTAAACGATGCGGAAAAACCTTTTATGAACGTAAACAGAATCTTATTTGTAAGCCCTGCAGAAGTTTCCGCAGAAATCAGTATCTTAAAAAAGTGGCGGTATTAAGTGATTAAAAATGCTATATACCACAGAAGGAGGAAACATGGCTATTTTAAACTATACAACATCGGTTGATGCATTTAAAACCGTGTCACAAATAGAATGCATACTCATGAAGCACAAGGCAAAGTCAATCATGAAGAATTACGAAGGTGAGAGTATTACCGGTCTTTCATTTTTGATTGATACGGGGAACCAACAGATCCCTGTACGGCTACCAGTCAAGATAAATGAATGCCTGGAAGTCATGAAACAAGAGAAGAGGAATAATCCCAGGAGCAGTATAAAAGCCACAAGAGAGCAGGCGGAGCGTGTAGCATGGAGAATCTTAAAAGATTGGGTAGAGGCTCAGATGGCTTTGTTGGATATTGAAATGGTCCGATTCGAGGAGATTTTCCTTCCGTACATCGAAACATCAAGTGGACAAACGATTTATGAACGATTAGAAAGTCAGCAGATTTTATTAAACGGGTGATGCGTCCGGAAGGAGAAAGGAATCACAAATGAAGTGTAAAGATTGCGAAAAAAGCTTTGCGCATCTGGACGCAACATGTAATTGGTATGCCAGGTGTGATTTGCTGGGAACAGCGCAAGTAATTGGTGCTTGTAATGGTGGTGATGGAGAAAGCATGTGTAATTGTTCGGACCAAGAGCCGCCAGATTGGGATTGTGATCTTGGAAGAGACCATCAATACTGTATTCACCATGTAAATTAAAATAGGAGGATAACATGGAATTCAAAGCAAGACGAATAAAGTTTCGGGTTTATGATAGATGCCATAAATCATGTCATATTGTAGGCGAGAATCAACATGATTCAATGAATTGTGATTGGCCGGATAATGAAGTTTATTATCTGAATTATCAAAATGGAGAGGGGAGCATAACTTATG
Source organism: Hungatella sp. UBA3147 (assembly GCA_002365025.1). Classification (GTDB taxonomy): domain Bacteria; phylum Bacillota; class Clostridia; order Lachnospirales; family Lachnospiraceae; genus Lacrimispora. Next base: position 29,002 of record DEYX01000160.1, read on the forward strand.
ACGAATCACTTCCTGAAGATGACAGTGGGTATATTCTTATGCAATTTACAGGGGTAAAAGATAGGAATGGTATAGAAATGTATGAGGGCGATATACTTCGACGTGAGGGAATTGTCGAAGATATTATCGGTGAAATTGTGTGGTCTGATATTGGGTTCACTGGATTCTTTCTAAAAGTAAAAAGCAAAGATGGACACTCTTACTACCCAATAAGCAGAGGCCAATTTGATGACGATGACGGGGAACTGTGTAACGATATAGTACTGGGAAACATTTATAAGAATCCAGAGCTGCTTCAATATGAAAATTGAAATTTGAGGAGGAAGTGATGACTATATGCTAGATTTGGCATTAAACCATGAGGAGGAACTGAAAAAGAAATTTCGAAGCACTTGGTTTTCGGAAAAATATAAATACTGGACTTTTACGAATTACTCTGATGAGCTTCAAATTGCAGAAAGTACATGGGTTCATCACCAGTTTGCTTCTCTGGATTCTACAGGTGAAGTAATAGGTTACATAGGTTATGATATTGATCGCGCTTCTGATTTGGTTTATGGATTGAATATTATTAATTTCACAGATAAAAAAGTCATCTTTGGAATTGATGTAGGAAATGTGCTCCGAGATATTTTTGAGAAGTTTAATTTTCGGAAACTAACTTTTTCAGTTGCAGTAGGGAATCCCATAGAAAGCTCTTATGATCGTATGATTGGAAAATACAATGGCCGGATAGTTGGAATTCAGAAAAAGCAAGTACGGCTCATAGATGGTCAGTTTTATGATAGGAAGTTATATGAAATTCTCGCAGAGGATTATTTAAAGGTAGTGGAAATTTGAGGAGGAACTTTAATGACAATAGGTGAGCATATTAGGGAATCGAGTGATATAGGAATGTCCGCTGCGATGGCGTTCTGCATTGTAGAGTATCTTCAACAGTCAGATATTATCAAGGCTATTTCTGTGGATGATAAAGAAGAACTGATATCCGGCCTTGCAGGTGATTTGATGGAATGGCTTTCAAAAGACTGGGACAAGTAATGCGTCCGGCGTGTCCGGCATTGCATAACCTTCCGGCCACAGGACCGGGGCCGGAGGGGATCGCTATTTCTTTAAATATTTGATGCAGCATAAAATTACCAGAATACAGACAACGAATTTTAAAACTTCAGATATATAAATAAGCGATGGTAAAAATTGTATAAAGTAAATTGGAAAATTTCTTAACATGAAACACCTCATTTTATTTTTTAACTAAATTATATTATAAATAATTCAAAATAATAGTAGGTTAACCATTAATATTATTTGCAAATTGCTATTTGTATCGATTTAGATAGTTAAAAAGAAATTCTGATTTAAATGTTACGAATATTATAGATTTATTAATATTTTAATAGTTTTTTTATAAGATTTTGAATTTGGGTTGTTTGGGTAAAATTTTTCTGTTACTCTAATAGCATAATATAAAAAGCCCTTTAATGTTGGGTTTTTATGAAGGGGGATGATTCCGATGGGGATAGATAGTTTATGTAACAATTTGTAAACGTTAATATAGCTTTCATTAAGGAGGTAAAATTATGAGGTTGAAAAAGAAATCATTTGCAATTCTTCTAACATTTTTATTAACTTTGTCACTAGCGGTAAATGCATTCGCTGCCGGATATCAACAGGCAAAGCAAGAATCTGATGAAATCGCAGGATCCACAGATGTACTTGGCCGGGCATTAGAAGGTGTTACAGAAATAGATCCTAGTGTACTGGCAAGAGTATCTGATATTGCAAATGTAGAAGTTGTGAAGGATGGTAAGTCTACGCAATACATTTTTACCACTAAAGAACCAATATCTCAGAGATTAGCCAGAGATGGTAGAACAGAATCTGATTATCATATTATTACCTATGCTTATTATCCAACTTCCGATGAGTCAGTGTCTTCTACACCTCAAAATAATGATTTGCTTATTAAAGGTGAGATGTTTTATAAAAAAATCCAGTTTGATTTCGTAAATGAGGGAAGTAAAGTTACAAAATCTTCTGCTACAATTTTGAGATTCAATGAAACTGGTTTAAGTAATTTAAAAATTAATATCGTATGCTTAGGGGAAAGGCTGGATGACCAATTTAATAGCTATGCGTATGGTAGAGAAGAGAGTACGTATGGAAATGCTTCCCCGCAGGTTGGAATGACATATTCAGGTTCACCAAACTTTACATATTATTATCATACTAACCAGTATGGACAGATAACTACTAAAATAAGTGCAGATTATTATCATGGAAGTTCTAAATACACTGCAAACGTAGATTTAAATTATGGAACATTATTAGGAAGATAATAAAAATATGTTAAAAAAACAGGAACTTATAGTATGTTTGGATATTGATATGTTAAAAAAAGTTTTAAGTATATTGGATTCGAGCAAAATTAAATACGAGTACAAGGTATTCAGCCATAATAGTCAATGGGGAAGTACCGGAAGTCGACGTGGCATGTTTGGGAATTTACATGCCGGTAATGATGCTCAGTATATAGTCTATGTTTCAAAAGGTGATTACGAGCTGGCAAAAAACAAACTAAATGACAATTTATAAAACTTAGCAGTTGCGATATCGCAACAATTAGGATTGCACAGGCATTATGCCGGCTACAAAATAATTACATTGACACTACATACACCAGATGTTATGCTGTAAATGTAAAATTTTACCATATGTCAGGGGATTGCCGTAATATTAACGGTAGTCCCCTTTTTGCTCCCTAGAGAGGAGCATTAGATGCAAATAAAGAAAGTGCCAGTAAACATGCTGCATATGGCTATCTACAATCCACGGAAGGACCTACAGCCAGCGGATAAGGAATACAAAAAGTTGAAAAAGTCCATTGAACAGTTTGGATATGTTGAGCCTATAATTTGGAATGAGCAGACAGGTAATGTTGTTGGAGGCCACCAACGATTAAAAGTCCTGCTTGCACAAGGAGAAACAGAGGTGGATGTAAGTGTTGTAAACTTGGAGCCTGTAGAAGAAAAGGCTCTAAACATTGCCCTCAATAAGATATCTGGTGAATGGGATAATGAAAAATTAGAACAGCTATTGGCTGATATTTCAGCAGTCGAAGATTTTGATGCATCGTTAACAGGATTTGATATGGAGGAGATTGAGAATATTATAGCCGATACTGAGGCTGTATATTTTCGCGACAAGTTAGAACCGGGAGGTAGTGGAATTTTGGTTAATAGCTTTGTTGTGCCGCCCTTTTCTGTTTTTGATACCAGGCAGGGGTATTGGCAAGATCGTAAGCGGTATTGGATAGACTATGGGATAAAAAGTGAAGTAGGCAGGGAAGAGAACCTGGTGTTTGCAAAGAACTTGAATCTTAGTGATAAAGTAAAAGGAACCAGTATATTTGATCCGGTAATTTGTGAAATCATATATAAATGGTTCAATGTAGATGGGGGAAGTATTATTGATCCATTTGCTGGAGGTTCGGTTCGTGGGATTGTAGCTGCAATAACTGGTCATGGATATATGGGGATTGACCTGAGGGAAGAACAGGTTAAAAGCAACTTTGAGAATGCACAGGAAATTGGGATTGAATCTGATTCACTAAAGTGGATATGCGATAACAGCCTGAATGTGGATAAATATGTTGAAGATAAACAGTGCGATATGCTCTTTACTTGCCCTCCGTACTATGATTTGGAAGTATATAGTGATAATCCAGAAGATATTAGCAATATGGAATATCAGGAGTTTGTGAAAACATATTCTGAAATACTAATAAAGAGTGCTAAGAAGGTAAAAGATAATCGCTTTGCCGCAGTAGTAATATCGGATGTACGGGATAAAAAAGGCTTTTATAGAGATCTAACTGGATTAACAAAAGCAGCCATGGAAAAAAGCGGTTTTTATTTCTATAATGAGATCGTCATATTAAATACTGTGGGGTCTGGGGCATGGCGATGTAGGGGAAACATGAGGAACCGAAAGGTAGTAAGAATTCATCAGAATTTATTGGTATTTTATAAAGGCGATCCCCGGGAAATTCAAATAGTCTTTCCGGAATTAAAGGCCGAAGACGAGAAGATGGAAGAGGCAGAAGAATGTCAGTTATAATCCTGGACATTAGTATACTGTTTTGGTAAGATACTGGAAATCCAAGGAGGATACTAATATGACAGAACAAATGGAGACTTTAAGGGCTGTAGCAATTAATGCAAAGACATTGTATCTAAGAGGAATGATTTCTCGTGAAGAGGCAAAGCGGCGGATACAACCCTATTGTGATGAGTATAACAGGATTGGTCGAGAGAAGGCCAAGAAATACAATCAAAGATTTAAGCCATTCTCTTTTGTGGCATACATGAGGTCAAGTTACTGACCTCTTTTTTTATTGGATTACAAAACAAACAAAATCGCGAGGTGGTGGTAATGAATGAGGCTAGAGCACCGACTACAGAGGATATGAAAAGCTACATCATGGCAGAATATAAAAAAGGTGTTGGTCCAAAAGAACTATCTGAAAAAACTGGTGTTTCTCTTAATACGATTAAATCGTGGATAAAAAGAGAGAAAGCTAGGGCAGGGAAGGCGCCCAAGGGTGCACCTCCGAAAAAGAAACAGGGTGCACCCTTGGGAAATAAAAACGCAGTTGGCTATGGAGCTCCAGCAAAAAATAGAAATGCAGTTAGGCATGGGCTTTTTAGTAGGTATTTGCCAGCCGAAACATTAGCAATTGTAGAAGAGCTGGAACAAAGTTCTCCTTTAGATATCCTTTATGATAATATCCTGATGCAGCATGCGGCTATCATTCGGGCGCAGCGAATCATGTATGTAAAAGATCAGGATGATATAACAAAAGAAGTAAAAAAAGTAAAGACTTCCTCCACCGGTAAAGATGGTAAAAAGAAAATGTCTGAGCTGGAATACGAGTTGCAATTTGCATGGGATAAACAGGCTAGTTATCTCCAGGCACAGTCCAGGGCAATGCAGACACTTACAACAATGATTAAGCAGTTTAAAGAGCTTACGGCTCCGGATGATGAACGTAGATTGCGCCTTGAACTTATGGAGGTCGAGCTTGAGATGCGGCGCAAAGAGGCGGATTCTCTTGGTAGCGGTGGTAATGCGGTTGATGATTGGATTGATGTGGTCACTGGCGAAGATGAGGGGAGTGATGTTGAGTGAGAAAGAATTCCCCTCGTTGCGACGGTCGCAACAGCAAACGAAAAGAGTTTTTCAAGAAGCGAATTCCAGTTTACCGTAAAAATCCGGTCCTGTATGCCAGGGAGGTCCTATTATTCGAACCGGATGAATGGCAACAGGCCGCGCTTATGGATTTGGCCGCCACCCCAAAGGTCAGCATCAAGTCTGGGCAGGGTGTAGGAAAGACCGGTATTGAAGCGGTAGCCCTCTTATGGTTCCTTACCTGCTTTCCATATCCCCGTGTGGTTGCAACAGCTCCAACAAAACAGCAGTTACATGATGTGTTGTGGTCTGAGGTTTCTAAATGGCAGGAACGCTCTCCATTGCTCCAGGAAATCCTGAAATGGACTAAAACCTACATTTACATGAAAGGGCATGAGAAACGGTGGTTCGCAGTAGCCCGTACAGCAACCAAGCCGGAGAATATGCAGGGATTTCATGAGGATAACATGCTTTTCATTGTAGATGAGGCCTCCGGTATTGCAGAGCCAATTATGGAAGCAATCCTGGGTACCTTATCCGGTGGAAATAATAAACTGCTGTTATGTGGGAACCCAACGAAAACCACTGGTACGTTCTACGATAGCCACAACAAAGACCGCGGGTTGTATTGTTGTCATACCGTATCATCTGAGGACAGCACACGAACCAATAAGGAAAGTATAAAATCCCTTATTAAAAAGTATGGCTATGATTCTAATGTTGTCAGGGTTCGTGTCCGGGGTCTGTTTCCGAAACAGGAAGATGATGTCTTTATCATGCTCGATCTTATTGAGCAGGCAACGCGGACAGAGAAAAACGAACTCATTAAAAGAATTGCCCTGGGTGTTGATGTGGCCCGTTATGGTAGCGATGAAACAGTTATGTATGAGAATGCTGGTTATAACTGCCGTATGGTTAAAAGTTACCGCGGCCATGGTCTCATGGAAACTGTCGGCTACGTGATTGAGCAATATAACCGGATTATTAAAGAGTATCCGCAGTATAGAGGTCCGATCTATGTCAATATTGATGACTGCGGGCTTGGTGGTGGTGTTACGGATCGGCTGAACGAACTCAAACGTGGCGAAATGAAGAAGGAGCTTTCACGGATGGTAATCGTCCCGGTTAATGCAGCGGAGAAGGTACCGGACCAAGATGAAGCTAAAAACTACGAGAATATGTCTACTTACCTTTGGGCTATGATTCGTGAATTGATGGTTGCCGGAGCAATGTGCCTGGAAGATGATAATGAAACGGTGGCACAGTTATCGAGCAGGAAATATCATATGTCTTCTCGTGGCAAACTTACTATTGAGAGTAAGGATGATATGAAAAGGCGTAATCTTGATAGTCCAGATAGAGCGGATGCACTTGCACTAAGTCTGTATGAGCCTAAGATATTTGATATTGAAAGCTTGATAAGCTAACAATTTGAAATTATGAAAGAAAACTTTGTTTGCTCCTGCTTGGGAGCTTTTTATTTTTGGAGGGAAGTAAGATTGAAAAGGAATGGAGGTGAGGAAATTGAGTGATAGAAAAAGACTAAAAGAGTATCAGATAAAGAGCCGGGGGAAAGCCATATTGGAAAGAAGGCAAGGGACATACAGAGAAGATGGGTATATGAACATGCTCAATAAGTATGGGACCAGCCAGGATAACAGCGAGGCATATGATTATATGCCGGAAGAATTTGCTGACGATATGGAACTTACCCGTCTCTATGAAGGAAACGGACTGTTTACCAAGATTATAGATCGGCCTTCGGAAGAAGCAATCAAGCATGGATTTGATATTGATTATGGTGATGAGGCAATATCTGAATATGTGGAAGATAAGATGGATGAATTGGAGCTGGAGGATAGATTCGCAACTGCTGAAAAGTGGGCGAGACTATACGGAGGCTCCATTATTGTTATGCTTGTAGATGATGGCAGGGGGTTAGAGGAGCCGTTAGATTGGAACAATGTCCGGTCCATTGAGGAATTAAGAGTCTTTGACCGTTCCATTGTACAGCCTGATTATACCTCCATGTATTCAAATAATGCTCAGGAGATTATGGAAAAGCACCGGAAGCGTCCGCTTGACCAACCGGAGTATTATACGGTATTCAGCCTGTATGGATACTTCACAGTCCACTATACCCGATGTCTTGTATTTAGAAATGGCCGGCTGCCAGAGCACACTTCCAATGCTTTATACCGGTATTGGGGGATTCCGGAGTACGTAAAAATCAAACGGGCGCTTCGGGAAACAATCACGGCACATAGTGACGGTGTAAAACTGTTAGAAAGAAGTGTCCAGGCGATTTACAAAATGAAAGGTCTGGCAAATCTTTTAGCTACCGATGAAGGGGAAGATAAGGCGATCCGAAGGATGCAGATCATTGATATGGCCCGTGGAATCTTGAATTCTTTGGCGATTGATTCTGATGGAGAGGACTACGATTTTAAAACCCTGCAGATGGCCGGAGTAAAGGATATTCTGGATTCCACCTGCAACATGCTTTCCGCAGTAACCGATATTCCGCAGACGATTCTCTTTGGTCGGAGTCCTGCCGGTGAAAACAGTACCGGCGATTCTGATTTTGAAAACTATTATAACATGGTTGAAAAAATCCAGAAAATGAATATGAAATCGAATGGCCGTACCGTGATAGACTTGATCTTGATTGAAGGGAAAGAAAGCGGAAAGATTGAAAAAGTTCCAAAGTACAAAATGAAGTTTGCTCCCCTCTGGAGTATGAGTGAGACGGAACAGGCAACGGTGGAGCAGACCAGAGCCGCAACTGAACAGACTAAAGCACAAACAGCACAGATGTATGTTGACATGCAGGCTGTTGATCCGTCAGAAGTTCGCCGGGTATTAGCACAGGGGGACACATATGACATTCAGGAACTGGTACCAGAGGATGAATTTGATCTTCCAGATGATCTGATGAATATTGAGGGAGTAAATCTTGTTGAAGATCCGGGAAAATCTGGAATTGATGATATGGTAAAAGATGAGAGTGCTGTTACTGCGGCGGCAATCATTGTCTGCCGAAACGGAAAGATTCTGATTGGTAAACGGTCTGATGGTTCCGGCTTATGCGGACCTGGCGGCAAAATAGAAGTTGGAGAAACTTTGAAACAGGCAGCACAAAGGGAGGCTCTGGAGGAGTTTCATATTGCTACCAATAACTTAATACCTATTGGCATATATAAAGGTACTACGGGGAAATACAGAGATACTATGGTATATTTATGCCCGGACCTTAAAGGGGAACCGGAAGCAGATGGGAATGAAATGCTATCAGCAGAATGGAAGCCGATCAGCGAACTATTGAGATCAGAGCTGTTTCCCCCGTTTAGGGAATCTATATTCATGCTGCTAAAAGAAATCAGAGGTGATCCAAATGAATGAACAGTATTATAAGCAACTGGTAAGAAGCCGGACGGAGAAACGATACAGGGGTCATGAAAAGTTGTATTCTAAGCGATTACCAAAGGCACCGGTGAGTCCTGAACGGGAATATATTCGGATGACCAATGATTACATCAAAATTCTGAAAGAGGTCATGGAAGAAAACCTTCCAG
>DEYX01000162.1 GCA_002365025.1 Hungatella sp. UBA3147
TGTCTGGGTGAGGGGACCGGAGCAGTGGCTGCAATTCCCCTTCTTCTTATGGCGGCAGACGTTTATGGGTCAATGAGTTCCTTTGAAGACATTCAGATTGAGGCGTACAAGCCCATGGGAGGCGTATAATGGTCACTCTGGTGATAGGCGGAAGCGGAAGCGGAAAGTCAGAGTATGCGGAAAGCCTGGTCATGAGCCTGGGACAGGGGAGGCGGATTTACATTGCCACTATGAAACCATGGGATGAGGAATGCAGGCGCAGGATTGAACGCCACAGGCAGATGAGGGCAAAAAAGCAGTTTGAAACCATAGAATGTTACCGCGATTTAAAGGAACTTAAACTGGATCTAGGCGGGCAGCCGTCGGTGGTTTTACTAGAATGCATGTCAAATCTGGTATCCAATGAGCTTTTTGGCCTGGGAGAAGAGGGGGAAGCCCCATGCTTAGAGGGAGCCTTGGCGGCTGCGGAGATTTTGGAAGGAATCGGGAAGCTAAAGAAGGAAGCCGATCATATTGTCATCGTGACAAATGAGGTTTTCTCCGATGGAGATAACTACAGCAAGGAGACCATGGCTTACCGCAAAGTTCTTGGGGAGATCAACCAGAAAATAGCAGAAATTTCTGATGAGGTGATTGAGGTAGCTGCCGGAATTCCCATTATGATGAAAAAGAGAAGGGACTTCAAGAAGCCAGGTAAGAAGTAAGGTAAAAAGAGGCGGAAATGAAAGGACCTTGATTGTGCCGCAGAATAATTTTTAAGTTGAATTCTAAATGGTTGGAGGATGCGTATGAACATAAGGCAGGCGGAAAGAAAAGATTTAGAGACTGTTAAAAGTATAACAAGCTGCACAATACAAACGATATATCCGCGTTATTATCCTTCAGGTGCGGTCGACTTTTTTCTATCTCATCATAACGAGGATCATATTTTGGATGACATTGATTCCCAAAGAGTATATGTACTAGTGAACGAAGAAAATGCTCTTGGAACCGTAACAATAAGGGACTTTGAAATATGCCGGCTGTTCGTACTGCCTCTTTATCACGGAAAGGGATATGGCAGGATGTTACTGGAATTTTCCGAACAATTAATTGCAGGTCAATTTAATAAAATCCAGCTGGATTCCTCACTTCCGGCAAAAGAGATATACTTAAAGCGCGGTTTCAAAGAGATAGCATCACACCATATAATTACTGAAAATGGAGATTATCTTTGCTATGATGTAATGGAAAAAGAGTTACTGTAATGATTTCCCAAAGAGGCCTTGGCATAGGCTGAATGGAGATACATCAGCTGGCTCTTCCACGGAATAAAATCGTTGTGCGATTGCTTACCGCAGCATTCGCATAACGATTTTTTTGAGGATGAAAAACAGCCGGAAGGTTCATCCGGCAGGTAAACGGAAAAGAAGCTTGAGAAAATCACAGAGTTTGTTATATAATATGGCAGGATGGAGGGATGAGATGTATAAACTACTGGTGGTGGAAGATGAAAAGGCGATTGCATATGGAATCGCAAACAGCATTGAATGGGAAAAGTGGGGATTTGTTATCAGCGGCGTCTGCGGCAATGGAATTGAAGCCCTGGAACAAATAGAAAAAGATAAGCCCCATGTGGTACTTTCCGATATCCGGATGCCGGAAATGGATGGGATGGAGCTGATGCAGCATTTAAATCAGCATTACCCGGAAATCAAGATCATTATTTTAAGCGGATACAATGATTTTGAATATTTGCAGATGTCCATTAAAAACCGGGTCATGGAATACCTACTAAAGCCCACGGACCTTGATGAATTTGAAGTGACCTTCCGGAGAATAAAAGAACGTCTTGACGAGGAACGAAAAAAGGAATTAGAAGAAAAAGAATTAAAGTCAGCCTATGAAGAGAGCAGGAATTTAAAGTTAAGAAGGAAATACAATGCTTTGATCAAGGGATACGGCTATCATGAAGAAGAGATGGAAGAAGAATTCTTCCGCCAGGGAGAAAACTGGTATGGCGTGATACTGATCCATCTGGATGTGCCGAATACGGAAGATAAAAACGCCTATTATCAGGATCAGATAAAGGTGGAGAAGATATTAAACGAATGGATTTCCCGGGAAGGGATCGCCGGAACCTATATCTGGAACTTTGAGGAGAAGATAACCGGGATCTTAAGCGCCGGAGAGGAACCCCGGGAAGAAGAACTGCATTCTTATGTAAAGAATATGGCAGAAGTGGTCTTACAGGAGAGCGGTATCCCCATATATGCCGGTATCAGTAATTTCTATACGGATTTTCAGATGCTTCCCCAGTGCTATGAACAGGCCAAATGCTGTGCCAGCCAAAAAATCTACATTGAGGGAAAGAATCTGGTCATATCCTATAAGGAAATACAGGAAGCTGATTTTGATTACTACGCGATTTCCTTTGATACGGGCCAGATTTTAAAGGAGATTATGGAGCAGGAGGAAAATAAGGCTGAGGACATTCTGAATGGGATTTTTTCAGTATTTAAGGGAAAGGTGATTCTGGATTATGATTACATTAACCGCCTGAGCCTTGAGCTGCTGTTTAACCTGTCCCGTGCATTATTGCGTTATGGCGTCCGCCTGGAAAAAGTGATGAAAAAGCTGGATTGCACCTATACCGACATTTATCCCTTAAAGAGTCTCCATGAGAAAAAGGAGTTTTTATCCAGGATCCTACGGGAGGTTTCCAAAGAAATGGCCGGCATGAAAGGAGAATTTAAGAGCCAGAGCAGCCTTGCCCAGAAGATTCGGGAGATAGTGGATGAAGAGTATGATTCCAATCAGATATCCTTAGAATATGTAGGGGCAAAGGTGCATAAGAATTCTGCTTATATCTCAAAGATATTTAAAAATGAATTTGGATGTAATTTCAGTGATTACATCATTACAAAAAGACTGGAAAAGAGCAAGGAGCTTCTTGCGGATCCAGGGAGGAAGATCTATGAAATTTCCGAGGAAATGGGATGGGCAGACGTATCCAACTACATTAAGCTGTTTAAGAAAAAGTATGGAATAAGTCCGAAAGAGTACCGGAACATTCTCCAGCCGGAGGGAGGAAATACAGAGAAAAACAATGAAGATGAATAAGGGTAAGGGGCAGGCAAAGAAAAGGAATATCGGATTAAAGCGCAGGATGCTGTATGGCATTCTACAGGTGCTGATTCCGGTTGTGGTAATCATCACCATACTGTTCTGGCATACGCGAAAGGTTATGAAACAGGAGTATATGCGGTCCACTCAGAGCCGGATCACGGATATAGCCAATAAAATTGATGCTAAGATTCAGGACATTTACAGTGTTTCCGACAATTTTGCGGCCAATGACCAGTTGAATAAATACATTGAAAAAGAATATTCTCCAACGGAACCAATGTATAAGAAGCTTGATATTGTGAGGATTTACAGCAATATCTTCGGCGCTTATGATATGTTAAACCAGCGGGCCAGGATCAGCGCCATGTATACTTACAAGGGAGAGTTATTTAATTTTCTGGACCCCAATAACGATACAGAAGAAGTGATCAGGAAGCTGCAGGCTATGAACATCGAGGACCCTGACCTCTTAATGAAATTCCGCTGGTATCCCCTACAGGATAATTTCCTTCTCAGTGACCAGCCGGAGGAGGCCAGGGACAGAAAGGCCGTTATGGGCATACGGAGGATCTATTCCTGGGAAAAGGGAAGATATGAATGTGTGCAGGTGTTTGCCTTAAAAGAGCGGGCTGTCTACGAACAATATAAGGAACTGGCAGAATCCATACCAGGCGATATTTATGTGATCACAGGAGATGGCAGTCTGATTTCCTCCAGTGATGAAAAGGTGGTGGAGGCAGGAACCATATCCGGGAAACTGAAAGATGAGTTTCTGAAACAGACAGGCGATTTAGAAGATGGGTGGGATGCTTTGGGAAATCAAATGATCCAGGTAAAGACCTCCGACGTAAATGACTGGAAGATCGTTATGGTAGTACCTGTAAAAGCTGTTACAAAGGAAGTGGATGTGCTGTACTACAGGATTTTTCTGGTTATGGTGGCATGCGTTGGCTTTTGCGCCATGATGATATTGTACTTATACAAAAGCTTCATGGATCCCATCGGAAAGCTTAACATCTCAATGAAAGAGGTGTATGGCGGAAATTTAAACGCTTATGTTGATGTGAAACAGAAAAATGAAGTGGGAGATATGATCCGCTATTACAATTCCATGCTGGAACGGATCAATACCAATATCATTGAAAAACTGCAGTCTGACCGGAAGAAAAAAGAGCTGGAGCTGGAAGTGCTCATGAGCCAGATCAATCCCCATTTTCTCTATAATACCCTGGAGAACATCGTATGGATGTCCAATGATGCAGGAAGGCCGGACATTGGGCGTACGGCCGCTTCTCTTGGACGGATGTACCGCTTATCCATAAGCGGAGGGCAGGTGATCGTCCCAATGGAACATGAGATCGAGCATCTTATGGCATATGTAAAGATTCAGAAAAACCGATATAAGGATGAGTTTGAATTCGACCTTCGGACGGACATGCGGCAGATCCATGAACTGTTTTCTTTAAAGATAATCTTGCAGCCGGTGGTGGAAAATTCCTTCCTGTACGGAATGACAGGCCTAAAGCATCCCATGACGATCCACCTTACGGTCAAGGAAAAAGGCCAATGGGTCATGATTAAAGTTATGGATAATGGCCGTGGAATGGACCGGGAGAAGTTAGAGGAAATACGGGATCAGATCCGTTTTGGAAAAGCAGGAAAGGAAGAGGAAGATCAGAACCGGCGCAGCAGCGGAATCGGGCTTCACAGCGTAGAATCCAGGATCAAGCTGTATTTTGGAGTGGACCGGGCTGTTTCCATCTACAGCAAAAAGGATGCAGGAACCCTGACCGTCATACGGATCCCCAGAATTACCGTTGAGGACATTGATGAGGATGGCAATTTAAAGGAAAAATAAATAAAACAGGATAAAAAGCGAAAATAACCAACAAATACAAAAATCGGCCTATGTTTATCGGGAAAAAATCCGTTAGAATATAAGTAGGAGAAAGGTTATTATCCCATAAGCCTTTCTCCCTAAAATAAAAAGCGAGAGGCAGGCCTATGAACAAGGAAATAAAACCAATATCCAAAACAAAAGAAAAGACATCAATAGCCCAGAAAAAAGAAGACAGGTATGGGTGGCTGTTTATTTCCCCCTACCTGATTTTTTTCACTGTATTCACCGGCATTCCTTTTGTCATTGCAGTTGTAATGTCATTTTTAAACGTGAAGTATATCACTAGGTTAGATAATCTAAAATTTGTAGGGTTACAGAACTTTATAAAAATATTCACTAACAAGGAGATCTTAAATTCCCTGTTAAGGACCTTTCAATACTCCCTGGTTTATGTGCCGGTTATCATGATCCTTGGGTTTGTGCTGGCATTTATGTTAAACAATGGGATCTATATGAAAAAAGCAATGCGCTCCATGGTGTTTATGCCTTATGTGTCCAACATGGTGGCAGTAGCCGTAATTTTTAAGGTTTTGCTTGGGAATAACAGCCCCATGATCATTGCTCTAAGAAATATGGGATTTAACCCGCCGCTGCTTTTACAGAGCTTAAAGCTGGCTCTTCCCACAGTAGCCATGATATCCGTATGGAAGAGCGTGGGTCTTAACATGGTGGTATATCTTGGGGCTTTGCAGGAGGTGCCCTCCGAGCTTTTAGAGGCGGCGCAGATCGATGGAGCAACAAAATGGCAGAGAATTCGCAACATTATTATACCGATGATTTCTCCTACCACCTTTTTCCTCTTAATAAGTTCCATTATTGGTTCCTTCCAGAACTTTACCTGCATACAGGCCCTTACTGAGGGTGGTCCGGGACAGGCTACCACGGTTATGGCCGTTAATATTGTCCGAACTGCATTTACGAAATATGAGACTAGTCTGGCAAGTGCAATGGCTTTTGTCATGTTTGTGATTGTTATGATCGTAACACTGATCCAGTGGCGCGGGCAGAAAAAATGGGTTAATTATTAAGGGAGGATATTCAATTGAAAAGCAAAAAGAAAAGTATAAAGATAGCACTTACCGTATTTATCCTGTTGATCGGGCTGGCGTCAAATTTTCCGTTTCTGTTCATGATCTCCTCTTCCTTTAAGGTCAGCGGAGAAGTCATGAAGTTTCCATGGCATTTAATTCCGGATAACCCCACCATGATGAACTTTAAAGCATTGTTTACAAACGGCATTTATAACTTTCAGAAATGGTATGTTAATACGGTGGTCATGACGGCCCTTACCATTGCGATCAAGATATTCTTTGTTAGCTTTACGGCATATGGATTTGCAAGAATTAAATTCAGGGGAAAAGACGTAATCTTTCTCATACTCTTATCAGCCATGATGATCCCCGGCGACATTATGATCATACCAAGATACATGATCTTTAAAAATCTACATATTCTGGATAGCATGTGGGCGCTGATTCTGCCAAGCTGTGTGGATGTGTATTTTGTATTCCTGCTGCGCCAGTCCTTTATTTCGATTCCGGACTCCATTAGTGAAGCGGCAAAAATAGACGGATGCAGCCATTTGCGGATTTACTGGAAAATCATTTTCCCATTGGCAAAACCGGCCATTGCAACTATGGCTCTGTTTTCCTTTACCTGGTCCTGGAATGACTATATGGGACCGTATCTGTACATATCAACGATGGATAAGCAGATGCTGTCCGTTGGAGTGAAGCTGTTCTCCTCCGGACTGATTCAGGATTACGGAGCTCAGATGGCAGCAGCAACGGTAGTTCTTTTGCCGATTTTGGTTGCTTTCCTGTTCTGCCAGAAATTTTTCATCGAAGGTGTTGCTTCCTCCGGTGTAAAGGGATAATATGGCTTATCTGAACCTGCAGCGCAAGTGAGGAAAAAAGGGGCGTTCTCTGCCCCGTCCATCCGATGATTGAAAGTGCTTTTTACTTTCAATCATATGGATATTCAAGGTGTATGAAAAAGACTTAAAAATGAAAACAAGATAAAAAGAAAGGGGATATAAGATGAAAAAAAAACTTACCGGAAGAGTCACTGTTCCCACGGATGTGGATATGATTCAGGAGACAAAGGAGATTGCTAATAGATGGGGAGCCGATGCTCTGCGGGATTGTGACGGAACGAATATGCCGGATGAGCTTAAGAAGATGCCCGTTAAGATCTACTCCACCTATTATACCACCAGAAAGGACAACGAATGGGCAAATGAAAACCCGGATGAGGTCCAGCAGGTATATTTGATGACGGAGGTTTATACGGCAATGGAAGGGGGAGAGCTTCGCATCCCGCTTATGAAGCATCTGTATAAAGATCAGTTAAAGCCCAACACCTTTCACGACATCAAACGCTGGTGGGAGGTAGTGGACCGTACAACAGGAGAGCCTTTGGCTGCAAGTGCATGGGGATATGATGAAAATACCCAGGAAGTCATAATCTCGAATCCGGAGAGATATCACGATTATACGGTAAGTTTCCTGGCGTTTATCATCTGGGATCCTGTTCATATGTATAATTTTATTACCAACGACTGGCAGGATGTGGAGCATCAGATCACCTTTGACGTGCGCCAGCCAAAGACCCAGGGCCATGTAATTAAAAAATTAAAACTCTGGATGGAGGAAAACCCGGACAGCAATGTAGTGCGTTTTACAACGTTTTTCCATCAGTTCACTCTTGTATTTAATGAATATGCAAAAGAAAAATTCGTTGACTGGTTTGGATACAGCGCCAGTATCAGTCCTTATATTTTAGAGCAGTTTGAAAAAGAGGCAGGTTATCCCTTCCGTCCGGAATATATCATTGACCAGGGCTATCATAACAATACCAACCGGGTGCCCTCTAAGGAGTTCCGTGATTTCCAGGAATTCCAGCAGAGAGAGGTATCAAAGCTCATGAAGGTTCTTGTGGATATCTGCCACGATTGCGGTAAGGAAGCAATGATGTTCTTAGGAGATCATTGGATCGGTACGGAACCATTTGGAGAGTACTTTAAAAACGTAGGACTGGATGCGGTTGTGGGAAGCGTGGGCAACGGCACCACCCTTCGCCTGATTTCCGATATTCCGGGAGTAAAATATACAGAAGGCCGCTTTTTACCTTATTTCTTCCCCGATGTATTCTGTGAAGGCGGCGATCCGATCAAGGAGGCAAAGGTAAACTGGGTAACAGCAAGGCGGGCCATCTTAAGGAAACCGGTAGACCGGATCGGATATGGCGGATACTTAAAGCTGGCATTGGAATTCCCTGATTTTATCCAGTATATAGAAGAGGTCTGCGATGAATTCCGCCTTCTTTATGAAAATGTGGGGGGACAAAGCCCGTACAGCCATTTTAAGGTGGGAGTGCTGAATTCCTGGGGAAAGATCCGTTCCTGGGGAACTCATATGGTAGCCCATGCCATTGATTATAAACAAACCTATTCCTATGCCGGAGTGCTGGAAGCCTTAAGCGGAATGCCATTTGATGTGGAATTCTTAAGCTTTGAGGAGGTGATCGCTGATCCGGATGTATTAAAGAAATGCAAGGTAGTCATCAATGTTGGCGATGCCTATACGGCTCCAAGCGGCGGAACCTACTGGACCAATCCTAAGGTTACCAGCGCTTTAAAGGCCTTTGTTGCTCAGGGCGGCGGATTGATCGGAGTGGGAGAGCCGTCTGCCTGTGAATATCAGGGCCGGTATTTTAACCTGGCTAATGTGCTGGGTGTAAATAAAGAAGTGGGCTTTTCTATGTCAACAGATAAATACAACTGGGAAGAACACAGCCATTTTATTACAGAGGATTCCTCCGAAGCCATTGATTTCGGGGAGGGGATGAAGAACATCTATGCTCTTTCCGATGCAGAGATCTTAAAAAAGGTAGGGGAAGATGTCCAGATGGCTGTCAACCAGTTTGGAGGCGGAAGAAGCGTATATATCAGCGGAATCCCCTATTCCTTTGAGAATTCCAGAATGCTTTACCGGGCAATCTTCTGGGCTGCAGGCATGGAGCAGGAGATGAAGAAATGGTATAGCAGCAACTATCATGTAGAAGTCAATTATTATCCGGCTACCGGCAAGTATTGTATCGTAAACAATACGTATGAGCCTCAGGAAACCGTGATTTATGACGGAAATAGCCAGGCTTGCTCCATGCAGTTAAAGGCAAATGATATTTTGTGGTTTTCATTTTAACCTCATCAGACAGCAATGCGGATTGCGAATATCCGATTGACATCCGAATGAATCAATCGGATATACAAGACTAGAAAGGGCCCGTTATCATTATGCAGACAAAGGAAACACTTGAAACATATGAGGCGATCACCGTAGAGGAAGCGCATCATGCGCTGGATCATGTGGTTGCCCGCATTAGAAATAATATTTCAAAATTTTATGACAGTTTCCCGGGGGCAAGCAGTGTAAACCAGATATATCCTGCCACAGAAAACAATGACTGGACCAATGGATTTTGGACCGGACAGCTGTGGCTTGCATATGAACAGACAAAGGAGGCGGCTTTTAAGGAAGCCGCCCTTTATCAAGTCCCAGGCTTCAGGGAACGGCTGATTAAAAGAATTGTGATAGACCATCATGATATGGGTTTTTTATATACCCCCTCCTGTGTGGCCGCCTATAAACTTACTGGTGACAAGCTGGCAGGGGAAACTGCTCTGATGGCAGCAGATAACCTGATGGGGCGGTTTCAGGAGAAAGGAGAATTCTTTCAGGCCTGGGGAAAGCTGGGGGATCCTAAGGAATACCGGTTAATTATTGATTGTCTTTTAAATATGCCGCTGTTATTTTGGGCGTCTCTGGAAACGAAGGATCCAAAATACCGTGAAACTGCACTTCGCCATATTCGAACCAGCATGAACTATGTAGTCCGTGAAGACTCTTCTACATACCATACCTATTATTTTGACCCGGAGACAGGAAATCCGGTTCGCGGAGTAACGGCTCAAGGGTATAGAGACGGTTCCATATGGGCCAGAGGCCAGGCGTGGGGGATCTATGGTTCTGCAATCGCTTATAAATATTGTCCAGATCCAATGTATCTGGAAAGCTTTCGAAAGATTACCGCGTGTTTTCTGGAGCATTTACCAAAGGATCTGGTTCCTTATTGGGATTTTGATTTTACCGATGGCAGTGGGGAACCGAGAGATTCTTCTTCCGCAGCAATAGCAGCCTGCGGTATGCTTGAGATGGCAAAATACCTGGAGCCGGAGGAAGAAAAGGATCTCTTGCAGCAGGCAAAACGTTTAATAAAAGCACTGACAAAGCACTGTTTATACCATACCGGCGAAAATACCAACGGAATATTGCTTCATTCCACCTATGCCAAAAGTTCTCCCTATAATACGGTAACGGACAGCGGAGTTGATGAATGCACTTTGTGGGGGGATTACTTTTATACAGAAGCGCTTGTACGGATCATAGGGCAGTGGAAGGTTTACTGGTAGAAAAGAGAGTAAAATGAGATTAGATGAAAGACTTATAAACATTATACCGTCCGACAGGCAGGTCATGCTGCAGAAAACAGAATTTTATGCATTCTTTCATTTTACGGTAAATACGTTTACCGGAACGGAATGGGGATACGGAACAGAATCTCCGGAAATTTTTAATCCCGTTCAAATGGATGCAGATCAGTGGATTCATTCGATTAAGGCGGCAGGAATGAAAGGTGCAATCCTTACCTGTAAGCACCATGACGGTTTTTGCTTATGGCCCAGTAAATACACCAATCATTCTGTGAAGTACAGCCCTTATGGGAATGGAAAAGGAGATATTGTTAAAGAAGTATCAGATGCTTGTAAAAAAGCCGGTCTGAAATTTGGCATTTACCTTTCTCCATGGGATCGGAATCAGGAAACCTATGGACAGGGAAAGACATATGATGATTATTTCGTAGCACAGCTTACAGAACTGCTTACCGGATATGGAGATATTTTTAGCGTATGGTTTGACGGTGCCTGCGGGGAAGGTCCCAATGGTAAAAAACAGGTTTATGACTGGCAGCGTTATTACGATACCGTTAGAAACTATATGCCGGATGCCTGCATTTCCGTAAGCGGGCCTGATGTCCGCTGGTGCGGCAATGAGGCAGGTGATACCCGCCCCAGTGAATGGAGTGTTGTACCGGCAGATTTATCTGTGGCAGAGCGGATAGCAGCTTTAAGCCAGCATACGGATGATCCCTCTTTCCGGCAAAGAGTCATAAGCAGTATGGAAGAGGATTTAGGAAGCAGGGAACGTTTAGCAGAAGAACAGCACTTGATCTGGTATCCGGCAGAAGTGGATGTATCCATAAGACCTGGCTGGTTTTATCATCCGGAAGAGGATGATAAAGTCCGGTCTCTGGAAAACTTAATTGATATTTATGAAAAATCCGTAGGGGGAAATACAACACTTCTTTTGAATATACCACCGATGCCAAACGGTCAGCTTCATGAGGAAGATGTAAAAAGGCTTCAGGAGCTGGGCAGGGAAATACATAACAGATATGGGAATAACCTGACAGAAGGAGCTGAAATTCTGGTCAAAGAAGAAAATGAATGGAATGCAGCAAAAAGCATATATAAAGATGATTATGAAACCTGTTACCATGGAAACGGTCCAAAGACAGAATTTAAGATTTCCTGGAATACTCCCCAAAAGATTTCAGCCGTTATTTTAAAAGAAAACATATTAAAAAGCCAGAGAATTGAGGCTTTTGAAATATTATCAATGAGGAGTGGAAGCCCTGTCAGCATATATAAGGGAACTGCCGTCGGCTATAAAAAAATTGCCCGCTTTCCTCAGATAGAATCAGATATACTGATTATACAAATTTTAGATTCAAGGATTGAACCCGTCCTTTCGTTTATTGGTATATATGAATAAAAAAACCGGTATTCTTTTGAAAATACCGATAGAATGATAAAATTAACATATAAAGTAAAAATACAACCTATATAATCCAGATAAAATGTTAGCTATAATAGGGTTATAAACAAAAGGAGGGTAACAGAAATGAAATTAAGAAGTGCATTAAGACGAGGCGTTGCTTTCAGCCTGGCTGCTACGATGGTTTTAGGTACTGCCGGATGTGGAGCATCCGATAATACTAAGACCGGTGCGGACAGCAGTAAAGCAGCGGATACCACTCAAAAAGCAGACAGCGACAAACCCTACGATGGTGTTACCGTAAAATGGGCACTGACAGATAACGCTGCAACTGGCGCTGAAACAAAAGAGATGGTAGACTTAATCAAAGAAAAGACAGGCATTAATGTAGAGTTTTTCATCACACCTACTTCTAAGGCCGGTGAAATGGACAAGGTGCTTGTAAGCTTAATGGCTGGCGAAGAAATGGACATTGTAAACAGAACTCCGCTTCAATTAGAAGAATTCTACAAAGCTGCCGTTTTAGAGCCAATGGATGAGTTTGCAAAAGCAGATAATTATGATATGGAGACCGTATATGGTGGTCAAACAGTAAAATTTGAAGATCAGACATATGTAATTCCAGCAGAAAAAGATATCTGGCTGACCTATTATAACAAGAAGATTTTTGATGAAGCAAACGTTCCATATCCAACCGCAGATGGCTGGACATGGGAAAAATATGTGGAGACTGCCGAAAAGCTTAACAATCCTGAGAACAATGTCTGGGGCTCCTTTATGAGCGATGATGTTGCATGCAACTATTTGCAGGCAAATCAGAAAGGCGTATCCCCTTATAAGGCAGATGGAACTGCTAATTTTGATGATCCGGCATATGCGGATGCTATGAAGTGGTTCTATAGCCTGGGCAATGAATTAAAGATCCAGCCTAACTGCCTGGATCTGGCTTCCGGTACATATCCATATAACTCCTTTATGGTAAACGGAAACATCGGTATGTACGTATACGGCGGCTGGGTAGCAAGCGCCTTATCTGATAAGGAAAAATACCCAAGAGACTGGGAACTGGGAATTCTTCCGATGCCTTATCCGGAAGGCTCCGAACCATCCTCCCTGACAATTACTAACTGCTATGCGATTCCTAAGACCTCTAAGAACAAAGAAGCAGCATTTGAAGCAATCAAAACAATCTGCGAAAACAAATATACCTTAGGTTATGGACGCGTTCCTGCAAAGATCTTAACAGAGGACGAAGCAAAATCCTATATTGAAAGCAGCTTGCTTCCTAAATTTAAAGATGACAACTTAACCGTAGAAGATTTTATGGCAGGCTGGTTTGACAACAGCAGACTCTATTTAAATGAAAAAATCATGGGTACGGCTGATACAACCATCGGACAGATCTACACCGAGGAAGGTCAGTTATACGGACAGGGACAAAAGTCACTGGAAGACACCATGAAGTCCATTCAGGAAAGAGCGAATGAGGCAATAAAAGAAGCAGAGTAATAATAGGAAAGTGCTGCCATATATTATGGCAGTACTTTCTTTCCAATGTAGAAAGAACCGGCAGGAAAGGGAAGAGCAATGGAAGAACGGATTTATCTTCTCCCCAGGGAGGGGAATTTTTATAAAGCGAATATGCACTGCCATACAACAGTTTCCGATGGAAAGCTGACACCTGAAGTAGTGAAAGAGGAGTATCAGAAAAGGGGATACCAGGTCGTAGCCTATACGGATCACGGGAAATATTGCCCTCACCCGGAATTGAATTCAAAGGATTTTCTGGCCCTGGCAGGCTTTGGGGCAGACATAAAGAACGATCCTATGGACGGAGTTCAGGCAGAAGAAAGAACGTTTCATATGAATTTCTATGACGGCAGCCCGGATGAGATGCAGGAAGAGAAGGCAGGAGCCTGTGGACCGGAAAGCCGGAAGGATGGCGGCTTGGGCGCCAATGCTTACATAAAGAAAATGAAGCAGCTGGGCTTTCTGGCTTGTGACTGCCACCCATACCGTTCTATGCAGAGTTATGATGATTATACAGGACTTGAAGGACTTTTTGCCATGGAAATTTACCATTACCGCAGCGACGTTGAGGGATTGAATGGCTATAATCCCCAGGCTTACGATGAGATGCTGCGCTGTCATAAGGAAATTTATTGCCTGGCATCAGACGGCAACAAGAATGAATATCCCATGGGACATCCGCTCAGTGATTCTTTCGGAGGCTTTATAAAGATCAGGGCAAGGGAGCTTACTTATCCGGCAGTGATGGAGGCCTTAAAAAGAGGAGATTTCTACAGCTCCATGGGTCCTGAGATTCATTCCCTCTACATCGAAGGCAAGGAGCTGGTTGTAAAGACCAGCCCTGTAGAGAAGATATATATGAAAATGGAAGGCAAGAACTGCCGCATGAAAATTGGGCTTAAAGGAGAATCATTAGAGGAAGCAAGGTTTCCTTTAACGGGAAGGGAAGGCTACATCCGTGTAGTCTGCCGCAGTGAAGACGGATTGTATGCAAATTCCAATGCATATTTTCTGAAAGATCTGCCTTTAAAATCTATCACAGAGCAGGAGACATAAGGTTGGACACAGTGATACAACAGAAAAAGATAGGGTCAGAAAAAATGCAGTCCAAGCTGTTCTGGTTATGCTGGGCGGCCTATTTTTCTACCTATCTGGGAAGGCTGAATTATTCGGCTTGCTTAACAGAAATTATCAGGGCAGAAGGTTTTGAAAAGGGAGCTGCAGGGTTTATAGGAACCGCATTCTTTTTTTCCTATGGCGTTGGACAGCTTTTCAGCGGAATACTGGGAGATAAGAAAAAGCCTTATCAGATGATCTTTGCAGGGGTTCTGGGTTCAGGAATCTGCAATGGAATCATGGGATTATCGGGATCCGTCTGGCAGATGGCGGTGGTATGGTGTGTCAATGGCCTGTTTCAGTCGCTGATCTGGTCACCGATCATCAAACTGTTTTCCAACTGGATTCCCACAGGCAGCCAGAAAAGGTTCTGCGTTAATATTAACAGCAGCGTTCCCATCGGTACATTTGCAGCCTATGGGCTGACGGCACTCATTGTATGGAAATTCCATTGGAGAACGGTTTTTTTCTTCTCTTCCCTGTGTCTGGCGGCCATCAGCCTGATCTGGTTTATAGGCAGCCGCAAGATAAGAAAGGATTTGGAAGAAAACGGGATTTTAGAAGACCAGGTCCTTGTTTCACAGAATAAAAAACAGGCAGACGTTTCCATGTGGGAATTAGTTCTGGTTTCCGGAATGATTTTCTTTTGTTTTGGACTGATGTTTCAGGGAGTTTTAAAGGATGGAGTGACCACCTGGATTCCTACCTATATCCGCGAAGAATATCATATGGAATCTGTAATTTCCATTATCAGCACCACGGTCATACCGATTTTTAATTTAAGCGGTGTATATCTGGCCTCCATAGCAAACAGGAAGATTTTCAAAAGTGAGACCGCCACATCCGCTTCATTTTTTGTCCTGTGCGCGGGTGCGCTGATTCTGTTACGGCTTTACCATGGAGGATCCGTGGTAACAGTACTGGTCTTATTTGGTCTTGCAACCACGGCGATGATGGCGGTGAATACCATGCTGGTCAGCATGGTGCCTATTTATTTCGCTCCTTACGGAAAATCCTCTACTGCTTCGGGGATTTTAAATTCCTCCGCATATGCGGGAGGAGCAGTCTCAGCCTATGGAATCGGGGTATTGTCTGAAAGTGTGGGATGGGATGCCACCATTTTTATCTGGTTCATCATAGCCCTTTTGGGAGCAGTGGCCTGCACGGCCGGAAAAGCCCGGTGGAAGCGATTTTTGCAAAACGGTATATAAGGTATGGGAGGAAAACAGGTTGAATAGCAGAACTTATTTATTACCAGAGGCCGGAAGGTTTTATAAAGCAAACCTTCACAGCCATACAGTCATATCAGATGGAAGATTAACGCCGGAAGAGGCCAAGGAACACTATAAGAAGCATGGGTATCAGATTATGGCGTTTACGGATCACAGGATCTATCGGAACCATGAAGTATTAAACGATGAGGAATTCCTGGCACTTGCTGCCACAGAAGTGGATATTAATGAGGTGAGTTCAGACAGACTGCGTCCGGAGGATAAGACGTATCACATTAATTTGTACGATACTGCCCCCGGATATGAGCGGGCCAGGAAGGAGCAGGGGATATGTCCGGAACGCAGGTACGGAGACTTTGATTATATGAACAGATATCTGGCGGAAATGAAGGAACTGGGATTTCTTGCCTGCTATAACCATCCTTACTGGTCTCTGCAGACCTATGACGATTACAAAGGCTTAAATGGGCTCTTTGCCATGGAAATTTACAATTACGGATGCGAGCTTGACGGACTGTATGGTTATAATCCCCAGTCTTATGATGAGATGCTTCGTTTGGGAAAACGGCTGTGGTGCCTGGCAACAGACGATAATCACAACGGTCATCCGTTTGATGATCCCATGTGCGATTCGTTCGGAGGCTTCACCATGATAAAGGCAGAAGATTTAAGCTATGCTGCAGTTATCAATGCGCTGGTGAAAGGCCATTTCTACAGCTCCATGGGACCGGAGATAAAAGAGATTTATGCAGAGGGCAGGGAGCTTGTGGTGAAGACCGGACCGGTTCAGGCCATCTGCGGGATCACGGACAGTTCCAGATTCTGTAAAAGAGCGGATGTGCAGGGAGAACCCCTCACAGAAGCAAGGTTTCTCCTTGAAGGAAACGAAACCTATATCCGGGTGGAATGCAAGGATGAAAAAGGGCTTTTTGCTAACAGCAATGCATATTTTCTTTCCGGGCTGGAGTGAAACCGGGTACGGCAGAGACGGCCCGGCTGATCATGCACCCGTTGCCATAGTCAATCGGATATTCACAGTCCGCTTCGCTGCTTAATGATGTTAAAAAGTTCTTTTCTGATATACATCGGAAAGGAACTTTTTTTATTTGAGTTACAGTTTATATTAGAAAGAATTTATCAGTCTTGATCTGACTAATTGCAGCAAAATATGCATCGTAGTAAAAAAGATTAAAAAATATATGCTTAGCTAACTATTGATTTTTGTATTCGTTTATGTTATATTATTAACAAATAGAAGTTACTATTGAATACATATTAAAAAAGGAGATAGTATTATGTTGACTACATTTAAAGCAACAGCGAAAGCACTGCCTGAGGGGTTACAGGTTGAAACAAATTCAAGAGGTTTTAAAATCCTTTTTGACGAACCCGAAGATCTGGGTGGTACAGATACTGCTATGAACCCTGTGGAGGGCCTGTTATGTGCATTAGGCGCATGCCAGACAATCGTGGCGAAAGCATTTGCAGCAGCTCACAATATTACTTTTGAGGAATTTCATGTTGAGTTGGAAGGGGATCTTGATCCAGACGGATTTATGGGACTGGCTGATGTAAGAAATGGTTTTCAGGAGATTCGTTTTGTAATGCATTTTAAAACAAATGGACCAAAAGAAAAAATTGAAGAGTTTGCAAAGTTTATCGAGAATACATGTCCTGTAGGTGATTGTTTATCTAACGGTGTTAAATTAGTGTTATCCGGTGTGGCAATTGATAAATAGTATTAAAAGCAAAAAGAGCCTATATTATAAAATTGGCTCTTTTTCTATAAGAAAAGGAGAAAATTTATGCTTATTAAAATGTCAATAATTCCTGGCGGAAAAACGGGCAAGGTAGGTAAAATAAATGTAAAAACAGGCGATAAGGTCGCTGTCGGCGATATCCTTGTACAAATAGAAACGGCGAAAGGAAACCGCCAGATTAAAGCCGCATCAGATGGAACAGTTTGTAAAATATTATGTGAAGAAGGCATGGACATAGCATCGAATGCTGAGATGTTTGAAATCGCAGAGGATCCAGAAGTCAAAGATGCTGCGATAATAAATTGTGATTGTGCTTCACAGGGAACCGCTAAGGAAGCAAGTGCCGATTTACTTATCATAGGAGCTGGTCCCGGCGGATATGTAGCTGCTATTTATGCCGCTAAAAGCGGCCTGAAAGTAACTTTGGTTGAGCAATCAGCATTAGGCGGTACCTGTCTCAATGTCGGCTGTATTCCTACAAAAGCACTTGTTAAATCTGCGGAAGTCTGCCACACGGTAAGGAATGCGTCAGCCTTTGGGATTGAATCAGGCAGCCCGGTTGCAGTAAATATGAAACAGGTCATTGACCGTAAGGAGAAGATTAAGGACAAACTGGTTTCCGGAATTGACTTTCTAATGAAAAAAAATGAAATCAATGTAATCTCCGGCCAGGCATCCTTTATGGATAAACATACAGTAACAATAAAAGGCGAAGAAAATTATATCATTAAGGCACAAAATATTATCGTTGCAACGGGCTCGAAAATCTCTAATATTGCAATTCCTGGTATAGAACTTCCGTTTGTGCTGAACAGCACAAAAGCGTTGTCTGATCATAAACTTCCCCAATCCATAACCATTATTGGCGGTGGTGTGATCGGAATGGAATTTGCATTTATCTATAAAAATTTCGGCGTTGATGTCCATGTGATTGAATTTATGGATCGGTTACTGACTATGGTAGACAGTGATATCTCAAAAGAGATACAGGATATGGCAGTAGAAAATAACATTCACATTCACACAGGTTCAAAGGTCAAGAAAATTCAAAGTTCCGTTGACGGCATGGCAGTTATTACTTATGAAAACAATGCCGGGGAACATTTGGTGGTAAGTGAAAAAGTATTGGTGGCTATTGGCAGGGAGCCGAATCTGGACGGATTATCCATCGAAAAGAGCGGTGTCCTGTTAAATGGCAACGGGAAAGGGATTCAAGTGGATCATTCCATGCGTACAAATGTTGACAATATTTATGCAATTGGAGATGTAACAAATATCATTCAACTGGCCCACGTAGCTTCCCATCAGGGGATTGCTGCCGTAGAAAATATATTAGGAAAGCATAAAGAAATGAATTATTCAGCAGTCCCTAATGTAATATTTACTTCACCGGAAATCGCAAGTGTCGGCATCGGTGAAGACGAAGCAAAAAACAAAGGCATTGATATAGATGTAAGCAAATTTTCCTTTGCCGGAAATGGAAAAGCTTTGACGATGAATGAGGCAAGAGGCTTTTTAAAACTGATTAAGAACAAAGAAACAGGAAAAATAATAGGCGGGTCAGTAATAGGTGCCGATGCGTCTTCTTTAATCAGCTCATTAACCTTGGGGATTGCCAATGGATTTACTGATAAAGAAATCTCTGAAACCATATTCCCGCACCCTACTACCAGTGAAACGATTCATGAAGCCGCACTGGATTTTGGAATTGGAGCCTTACATCAATAATGAAAAAAATAGTGATATCCGAAGAATTTGATCCCTGTTTTAATATAGCCGCAGAGCATCAGCTGTTTTTAACCTCCGAGGAAGATCTGCATCTGTTTCTATGGCAGAACGATTCTTCTGTGATTATAGGAAGGAACCAGAACCTTTACGCAGAATGCGATTTAAATTACTTAAGGGAACATGACATAAAAGCAGTCCGCAGATTTTCCGGAGGCGGAGCGGTGTATCATGACAAGGGCAATGTTAATTTTACCTTTATTACAAAAGAGGCATCAGCCTGTCAGGACCATTTTATCAAGCTCATACAATCTGCAATGCAGCGGCTTGGGATCGACTGTGAATTTAGCGGCAGAAATGATTTATTATTCAAAAACCGAAAATTTTCGGGTCACGCTTATTATACGGACGGTGATAATTACATGTATCATGGTACGGTACTGGTCAACGTAAATTTTGAACAGCTGGAAAATGCCCTTACACCGTCTAAAATAAAGCTGGAGTCCAAAGGCGTCGAATCAGTAAGGAGCAGAGTTATCAATCTATCTGAAATAAACAGTGAAATCACTGCCCAGTCAGTGATCCAGGCTTTTATTGAAACCTTTGAATGCAATCATATAGAATCCATTAATAAAATGAATTTTCAGCCGCCATTAGAGAAAATCCTCTCATCTGACAACTGGATGTATGCCCAATCGCCTAAATTTGATGTTGAATTGGAACGCAGATATTTATTTGGAACGATGTCCGTTTCTATCTCTATCGCTGATAACCTGATCCAAAATGTAAAAATAAACACGGATAGTTTGAAGCTTTATGATTTTAATGCCTGTGAAAAGGAACTCTGTCATACCCGTTTTAACGAACAGGAGATCTGGGACCATATCGAGGGATATCTCTCGAATCATCTTGATTTTTCATAATATCAGGAAAAGACCTTGAAAAATATTGTACACCAGGTCGTTTTATGTTAATATATGAAATAAAAAAATCAAATGGTGAGTATTATGTTTAATTTAGATGATTGCATTGCTTTTGTCACTTGTAAAGGGGCAAAGGATTTAGCGGATACCTTGGAAAAAAGGCTGAATAATTTTAATATAACAAGAAGCCAATGGATTGCACTTTATTATATTGAAAATAATAATATGATTACTCAAAAGCAGTTGGCCGATAAAATGTCTTTAAAAGAGCCTAGTGTTGTCAGGTTATTAGATAAGATGGAGTTATACGGCTGGGTGAATCGTATCAGCAGTAACGATGACAAAAGAATGAAGTTTTTAATGTTAACCGATAGCGGCAAAGAAATTGAGACAGCTATGCTAGATGTTGCGGAAAAATTTAAATCGGATGTGCTTAACGGCATATCTCATGAAGACCTTGATGTATTTAAATCAACGCTTAACAAAATGCTGATAAATATTGAGGACGGCAGCAAATAGGATAAGCCAATCGGATATTCCTGATCCGCGACCCTGCTTAATGAGGTTAAAATAACAATAAAACAAAATTGAAAAAAATTCTCATATATGTTATGATACAAACATAGCAGCATCCTGACACGAAAAACGCAGTTTGAAGTAGAAGGTTCGGCATATGAGGAGTCTTTGATTTGCCGCGCCTTAATGGCGCGGTTTTTTGCTTTTATAAAGCATTTATCGCCAGGATAAAAGAGCGGAGGAAGAAGCATGGAAACGAGAATCGCCGTTATCGGCATCGTTGTGGAAGAGGAAGAATCTGTGGAACTGCTGAACGAAATCCTTCATGAATACCGGAAGTGTATCATTGGCCGCATGGGGATTCCCTACCCGAAAAAGCAGGTAAGCATCATAAGCATTGCTGTAGATGCGCCTCAGAGCACCATTTCCGCACTGACCGGTAAGATCGGGAAATTAAAGGGAGTCAGCTCCAAGACGGCCTATCAGGGTGTGAAAGGTTAAGAAAGATTAAAAATGATACAGTTTTTTCCAGGGCAATACCTGTAAAATTAATAAACCACTGACGGAAAAGCAAATGCTGACCCTAAAGAAAGGAAGAATTAATATGTATGATCCAAAATCGCTGAAAGCGGAAGAATTCATTTCCCACAAAGAAATTCTTGAAACTCTTGATTATGCGGAGAAAAACAAAGCCAATGTAGATCTGATCGACCAGATCATTGCAAAGGCAAGGCTGGCAAAAGGCCTGACCCACCGGGAGGCATCTGTCCTCCTTGCCTGTGACATTCCAGAGAAAATACAGGAAGTCTATGATCTGGCAGAACAGATCAAAAAGGATTTCTATGGAAGCCGCATCGTTATGTTTGCCCCTCTTTATCTTTCTAATTACTGCGTAAATGGCTGTACCTACTGTCCTTACCACTTAAAAAACAAGCACATTGCCAGGAAAAAACTGACCCTGGAAGAAGTGGAGAAGGAAGTTATTGCCCTTCAGGATATGGGACATAAACGCCTTGCCATTGAAGCAGGTGAGGATCCCGTGAATAATCCCATCGAGTACATCCTGGATTGTGTCAAAACCATATATTCCATCAAGCACAAAAACGGCGCCATCCGCCGGGTTAACATAAATATTGCAGCAACTACGGTAGAGAATTACCGGAAGTTAAAAGAGGCAGAGATCGGGACCTATATTCTCTTTCAGGAAACCTACCATAAAGAAAGCTATGAGAAGCTTCATCCAACAGGCCCCAAGCATAATTATTCCTACCATACAGAGGCCATGGACCGGGCCATGGAGGGCGGGATTGATGATGTAGGCCTGGGCGTTCTTTTTGGTCTTGAGCTGTACCAGTATGAATTTGCAGGACTTCTGATGCACGCGGAGCATCTGGAGGCAGTTCATGGAGTAGGACCTCATACCATAAGCGTTCCCCGTATCAAGAAAGCCGATGATATTGATCCTGGTGCTTTTGATAATGGGATCGATGATGAGATATTTGCAAAGATCTGTGCTTTGATCCGGATTTCGGTTCCTTATACCGGAATGATTATTTCGACCAGGGAAAGCCAGAAGGTAAGAGAAAAGGTGATCCGTTTGGGGGTATCCCAGATCAGCGGCGGTTCCAGAACCAGCGTTGGCGGTTACCAGGAGGACATCCGTCCCACAGATACGGAGCAGTTTGACGTATCAGACCAGCGTTCCCTTGATGAGGTGGTCCATTGGCTTATGGATATGGGCTATATTCCTTCCTTCTGTACCGCCTGTTACAGGGAGGGGCGTACGGGAGACCGTTTTATGAGTCTTTGCAAAAGCGGCCAGATCCAGAACTGCTGCCAGCCCAATGCTCTGATGACACTAAAAGAATATTTGATGGATTATGCTTCCGAGGATACGAAAAAAGTTGGTGAGGCCCTGATCGCAGCGGAGCTGAATCATATTCCAAAGGAAAAAGTTCGTTTGATCTGTGAAGATCATTTGCAGAAAATAGAAAAAGGTATCAGGGATTTCCGTTTCTGATCCGGCAGGCAGCTGCCAGGGTCAAGTAAGCTTGGCTTTGGCTCGCTGCCATCGCGAAAATTGACAGTAGGAAGAGGTGACAGGCATGGGACTTAATGAAACACCATCCTCTGAGCGGGTGCATATCGGATTTTTTGGCCGCCGCAATGCAGGAAAATCGAGCGTTGTCAATGCAGTGACAGGGCAGGAGCTTTCCGTTGTATCGGAAGTGAAAGGGACTACCACGGACCCTGTTTACAAATCCATGGAGCTTCTCCCCATGGGACCGGTGGTCATCATTGATACGCCGGGGTTTGACGATGAAGGTGCTCTGGGCGAGATGCGGGTAAGGAAGACAAAGCAGATTTTAAACCGGGCTGATTGTGCAGTCTTAGTTGTGGATGGGGCCCTTGGAAAGACAAAAACCGATGAAGAATTGATCCTTTTGTTTAAGGAAAAGAAGATCCCCTATGTGGTTGCTTATAATAAGTGTGATCTGACGGGACTACAGGCTTACGATGACGGACTTTCTGTCAGTGCGTCTGAGGGCCTGTTCATCCACGAGCTAAAGGAAAGGATCGGAAGCCTGGTAAATACCGGGGATACAAAAATGAGGATCGTAGGAGATTTGCTGAATCCATTCGACCTGGTAGTACTGGTGATCCCCATTGACAAAGCGGCGCCAAAAGGCCGTCTCATCCTGCCCCAGCAGCAGGTGATCCGGGATATTCTGGAGGCTGGTGCCATATCGGTGGCAGTGCGTGAAACGGAATTAAAGGAAACCCTGGAAAGGCTGGGAACCAGACCGGCCCTTGTCATTACGGACAGCCAGGTCTTTGAGCAGGTGAACAAGGATACGCCGGAAGAGATTCTTCTCACCTCGTTTTCTATCCTTTTGGCCAGGTATAAAGGTTTTTTAGAGGATGCGGTAAAGGGAGTGGCGGCTATCGGGTATCTAACAGATGGGGACAGGATCCTGATCTCGGAAGGCTGTACCCATCACAGGCAGTGTGATGATATCGGTACCGTAAAGCTTCCCCGCTGGCTACGGCAGTATACAGGGAAAGAGCTTGCCATAGAAACTTCCTCCGGACGGGAATTTCCGGAAGACTTGTCAGCCTATAAGCTGATCATTCACTGCGGCGGCTGCATGTTAAATGAAAGGGAGATAGAATACCGAAGAAAGTGTGCGTCAGATGCCGGTGTGCCATTTACCAATTATGGAATTGCGATCGCTTATATGAAGGGAATTTTAAAAAGAAGCTTAAAAGCGCTTCCTGATTTGGAAGAGCTGCTGCCTTAACAGGAGATGGCCCTCATTTCCCGTAGTTTATATGTGTTAAGAGGTCATAAAAGTTCCTGACAACATTGACTTATGGCTATATTTATGATAAGGTAATGTCAATCAGATATGGGGGAGTAGTCAGCATGCGCAGGCTAAAAAAGGCCTTCTAATTTATTAGCATGCAGTTAAATCAACATCCTGAACAGCAATGTTCTGGTTTAATTTGAAAAGACAAGACCTGTGTCCTATTTTAGGGCCGAGTCTTGTCTTTTTGGTTGTATATGATGACCTCACCGATACAAAAGAGCACTAGCATGAAGGGAGATTTAATATGAATTTTTTGCTGTCAGGTCTTACCTCTGTAACCGTTCCTCAGTTAATCATGTATCTCGTCGGATTTTTGCTGATCTATCTTGCTATTAAAAAAGGGTACGAGCCTTCGCTTCTTCTTCCCATGGGATTTGGGGCGATACTGGTCAACCTGCCCCTGTCCGGCGTGATCGATCAGACGCTGCCCGGCATAGGAAATACTCATGGTATTATCCAGTGGCTGTTTGAATCCGGGATCGAAGCCTCAGAAGCGCTGCCTCTTCTTTTATTTATCGGGATCGGGGCCATGATCGATTTTGGGCCTTTGTTATCCAATCCCATCATGATGTTGTTTGGTGCAGCAGCCCAATTTGGTATCTTTTTAACGATATCTGTAGCTGTTTTACTTGGATTTGACCTTAGAGACGCGGCTTCCATAGGAATTATCGGTGCTGCTGACGGGCCGACTTCTATTCTGGTATCCCAGATACTCAAATCAAATTACATCGGGCCAATTGCGGTGGCGGCTTATTCCTATATGGCTCTGGTTCCTTTGGTCCAGCCCTTTGCTATACGGCTTGTTACCACCAAAAAGGAGCGCATGATCCGGATGCCTTATAATCCAGTATCCGTATCCAAAAGGATCCGAATTATTTTCCCAATTGCAGTCACCATGATTGCTGGATTTGTAGCACCCCAGTCCGTTTCACTGGTGGGCTTTCTGATGTTCGGAAACCTGTTAAGAGAATGCGGCGTTCTTCACAGCTTATCAGATGCGGCACAGAATATTCTAGCTAATCTGGTCACTCTGCTGCTGGGCATTACTGTTTCCTTCAGCATGAGAGCGGAAGCCTTTGTAACCTGGCAGACCCTTGTTATTCTCGTCCTTGGCCTTGTGGCATTTGTATTCGACACCATAGGAGGAGTGCTGTTTGCCAAGCTCATTAATTTATTCCGTAAGAACAAGATCAATCCTATGATAGGCGCAGCCGGTATTTCCGCTTTCCCTATGTCAGCCCGCGTTGTTCAGAAGATGTCCATAAAAGAAGACCCCACCAATCATTTGCTGATGCATGCCATCGGGGCAAATGTTTCCGGCCAGATTGCCTCTGTTTTGGCAGGTGGAATTGTCTTAAACCTTTTGACCACCTTATTATGACCAGTATCCGCGGGCGGAAATTCGGCTATCGGATAGAAAGGAGCCAGTTATGCTTGATAAATTTCTTTTGTCCCTGGACATCATGTGGAAGGGAATGTTCAGTATATTTATCGTTATCATCATTATCACACTGCTTATTATGGCATTTCAGTGGTTTGAAAAAAACATTTTGGATAAAAAGGATGAACAAAGTAATGTATGAAATATCCTAAAGATAGGGTTAAAATTACAAAGGATTGACAAATAGTCAAAACTATATTATGATAACTCTGGATTTAAATAAATAACCTGTTCTTTGCCACCGGGTAAAGAATTTTAAGGTGTTCTGAAATATTCCGTTAGGTCGTAGAAGGAATATTTTAAGAACACCTTTTTTATGTTCAAAGGAGGATATGAGATGGAACAATCTGTTTTAAAAGACTACACCAAGTATGTGAGTCTTAATATTTTGGGGATGATCGGGCTATCTTGCTATATCCTGGCAGACACCTTTTTTGTATCAAGGGCACTGGGCGCTGCAGGCCTGGCAGCACTGAATTTTTCAATTGGGATTTACAGCCTGATTAATGGTACTGGATTGATGATCGGTATAGGAGGTGCTACCCGCTACAGCATTCTGAAATCCCAGAATGGGGGGAGACGGATAAATACCGTTTTTACCATCAGTTTAAAATTAGGAATACTGGCGGGAGTGATGTTTGCAATCACGGGAGTTCTGGGCACCGGGACACTGGCTGTATTATTGGGAGCCGATACAGCTACATTGCCACTGACTAAGGCATATTTAAGCACCATACTCTACTTTGCTCCATTTTTTATCCTGAATAATGTCATGCTGGCATTTGTGAGAAATGACAATAATCCTAAGTTGTCGATGATTGCAATGCTGACAGGAAGCCTATCCAATATAATTTTGGATTATGTATTTATGTTTCCGCTGGGGATGGGGATGTTTGGTGCAGCCTTTGCCACCGGTCTGGCACCTGTCATCAGTCTTATGGTTTTATCTGCCCACTTCATACAGGGGAAGAGCAGTCTCCGGTGGCTGCAAAGCAAAATTCAGTGGAAGGTTGTCCGCGATATTTTGGGTCTGGGTATGGCCGCGTTTATTACGGAGGTGTCTTCGGCGATTGTTTTGATCACCTTTAATCTGGTCATCCTGGGGCTGGAGGGAAACTTAGGGGTTGCATCCTATGGGATTGTGGCCAATATAGCACTGGTAGGAATCTCTGTATTTACGGGAATTGCACAGGGAATACAGCCGCTAATCAGCAAGGCTTACGGCTCAGGGAATGGTATTATTATAAAAAAACTGCTTCAATATGCGGTTATTACCTCCCTGGCAATAGCGTCAGCAATTTATTCACTGGTATTTTTCTGCTCGGATCAAATGATCAATGTGTTTAACAGTGAGCAGAATGCAGCAATTGTTCTTCTTGCCAGGGAAGGGCTTAGGATCTACTTCGCCGGTTTTTTCTTTGCGGGAATCAATATTATTGTATGCATGTATTTAAGTGCTGCCGAGCGCGGGCTGAATGCTTTTATTATTTCTGTGGCGCGGGGGTGTGTGGTTCTTGTTCCCATGGTGCTCATGCTGAGCCGGATTTGGGGAATGACAGGGGTATGGCTGGCATTTGTTATGACAGAAGGTTTGGTGAGTGTTCTTGGTATGGTTTTAGTATTTTGGAAAAAGAGGACGGATGTTCTCTGTTCGTAAAGCAGAAATTTGATGGGATCCTGATTAAATAGGTATAAATATTAATATAAAGAGAAACGCTGTATTATTGTACAGCGTTTCAGACTGTCAAAGAACCTTGT
>DEYX01000217.1 GCA_002365025.1 Hungatella sp. UBA3147
AGGTGCTTCATAATATTGCAGTCATATTAGCTTCTGAACATGCAAGCTTTGCCAATCTGGTTAAACTCAACATTTATTTACAAAATGGATGCGACCCGCAAGTTGGCTACAAAGCGTTTCAGGAAATGGCTGGTTTATCAGATAATCCGCCGTTAGTCACTGTTTTATTTGTTTCAGGAGTCGGGCGTCCAGGGTGCTTACTTGAAGTGGACGGAATTGCTGTCATTGAGGATAAAGACTAAAATGGCTGGGATTCAGGGAATCAGAATACTAAATACCGGCAGGTTTTCCTGCCGGTATTTGTCATTCCTATTAAGCTGATTCAAACTCATTCTCCCCAGTATGACTGTGCGATCCTCTGCCCCTGATCAATTTTGGCCCACTGTTCTTCTTCCGTCAGCTCGTTGCCGCCGTCACAGGAAGCAAATCCGCACTGGTGAGAGAGGAGCAGGCGGTCTTTTGGGATGATTTCAGATGCCTCGTTAAGCAGCCGGATCACACGGGCTTCGTCATCCAGCGTATTGGTTTTTGATGACAATAATCCCAGAACAATCTCTGTATCCGGCCTATCCTGAAAAACTTTTAGCGCCTCCAGGGATCCCGCACGGTCGTCATCCCATTCCAGGAAAAAGCGGTCATATTTTAACTGCTTTAAAAACAGGTTGGCAATCTTTACATAGGAGCCGCCGCCCATATTCCGTGAATCGTAGTTGCCGCGGCAGTTGTGGGTCCACATAGCAAGCCCCAGGCTGTGGCCGAAATCAATCACTGTATTATTGATTTCAATAAATTCAGCCGCAAGTGCCTTAACTTCATCCTGGTTGATGTGTTCGCCCGTATAGGGGGAATTAGGATTATCGTCTGCAAAAAGTTCCCAAAGACAGTCATCTAACTGCAGGATTTTTCCGCCGGAAGCAGCGTATTCCTCTGCAAATTCTATGAACGCCTGGGTCAGTCCTGCTTTCAGCTCCTGCGGGTTATTGTAAACAGAACCATTACCGCCGATGTTATCTGACCATAACAGTTCTCCAAAGATATGGGATGGGGATGGGATGCAAAGCTTTGTTTCCTTATCTCCGGCAATGGATTTAAGCTGCTCAAAGATTTTGATGAAGTGGTGATTCCTGCCGCAGAGCGGTTCCGTGATTTTAAGACCGATGTCCCGGCGGGTTTCGTATTTACGGGTCTCATCTTTGTCGCGGAAAAAGTAGCCATGTTCCGCAATGTAACGGCTGACGCCGTGAAATCCCCAAACAAAGTCCAGATGCCACATGGACTTGGAATACTCGCCATCGGTAATGACTGTTAACCCATGTTCGATTTGTTTTGCGGCGACATCTTTCGTAGACTCTGCTTCACACTGCTTATAGCCTTCAAAATCGTTGTAGAACGGGTAGGTAATATTATCCTTCTTCTCTATCTGGTTCTTGTATTTCAGCAAAGCTGCCGGGCGCAGCAGACTGCCTACTGTCTGGAATTTTTTGCTCATAGAAAAATCCTCCTTTATCAGGTACATCAATTTAGTAAGCTGATTGTACCATCCAGGGAGGACTTATCGGTAACATGAAAAAAATATGTTAAGTTATAGCTCCAGGCTATAACTCATTTTTAATATCAACGCCATATTCGGCCACAACTGCTTTCAATTCCTCAAGGTACATTGCCGCCTGCCGTGACAACTGAATATCTTTGTGGGAAATCCAGCCAACCTCTATCGAATCGTTGACGCTAAGAGGCACTGCCGTAATATTATCCCCGTTTAAGTCTGCGCTCACAATTCCTGTGGAAATTGTATAGCCGTTAAGCCCTATCATAAGGTTAAAAATAGTGGCTCTGTCACCGACATGAATATCTTTCCTGGCGTATTCCGTGCTAAGTATTTCTTCTGAGAAATAAAAGGAGTTGTAATCCCCCTGCTCAAAGGACAATCGGGGGTAATCAGCCAGGTCTTCAAGAGTCACATAATTTTTCCTGGCAAGGGGATTGGAGGTGCTTATAAAAACATGAGGAACGGCGGTAAACAGCGGATGAAACGTCAGATTGTTTTCCCGCAGCAGCTTTTCTAACACCTGTCGGTTAAAATTGTTCATATAGAGAATACCGAGTTCGCTTCGCAGGTTTTTCACATCCTCCACAATCTCAAAAGTCCTTGCTTCCCGCAGCGTGTACTCATATTCTTCTGCAACGGTTTTTTTCACCATATTGACAAATGCATTCACAGCAAAGGCATAGTGCTGGGTGGATATGGAGCACAGCCGCCGTGACGGTTTCTTATTCAGCCACCGTTGTTCTAAGAGACTCGCTTGTTCCACGACCTGCCGGGCGTAGCCCAGAAACTCCGCTCCGTCAGTGGTTAATGATATGCCTCTGGGAGTCCGGGTGAGAAGTTCGTGTCCGATTTCTGTTTCCAATTCGCGAAGAGCGTTTGAAAGGCTTGGCTGGGCAATAAACAATTGTTCGGCGGCTTTGTTGATGGAACCGCAGTTTGTTACTTCAATAAAATATTTTAACTGTTGTAATGTCATCTTTTTTTCTCCCTTACACAACCGGCTGTATTACCGCCCAAAAGTAGTCTGCGATTTCTTCCGGCGGCTGCTTCATATGATTTTTCAGCCACCACCGCACCAGATTAACAAAGCTCCCTGAAATATGATCGATGAGAAAGTCCTCCGGTACAATGGGATTCTTACGGGTGCTCCCGCTAAATATGTGCAGCGTAACAAGCTCATGGAAGTATTGATGAAAGTAACGCTGGAACAGTTCCCCGTTTTCGCAGGTCAAAAGGATAATCATCGTCCGTCCATGCTCTCTTAAGTGGTATAGAATATGGGTCACAATCTCCTTTGGATCGCCGGTCGCCATTGAAAAGTCATGAGTCGGTTCTGCTTCCGGCTTATGGGAGAAAACATGCTCAAACAGTTCAGCACACATTTCCCGCAAAAGATCGTCCTTTGTTGGAAAATGGGCATAAAAGGTTGTCCGGCCTACGTTGGCATCATCAATGATTTCCTGAACGGTGATTTGTGAATAGCTGTTATGAATCAGCAGTTTGCTGAATGCATCGAAAATAGCTTCCCTGGTTTTTCTTTGTCGTCTGTCCATATACCTCTCCATTTTGAACAATTTTGCAGATTTGTTCGGTATCGTACATTTTGAAAAAATCGTTTCTTGTATCGCTTATATACCATTGTTATACTATTTAAAGAACAATATGTTCTGTTACGAACTTATTGTACTGAAAAATGATGAAAGAATCAAGGGATATTTTGGAGGACAGATCATGTTGAAAAAAATAAGCGACTTATTCGCTGGTCTTACAATGACGATTATTTCCGGTGCGTTTCTGGTGCTCAGCCTGATACTGCTGCTGACGGGGAAGGAGGTCCCTTTAAATCCGGCATGGATAACCATTCTTTTATCCGGATACCCGCTTATTTATCTTGCAGTCACCCGATTGGTATATGAAAAATGGATCTCTTCCGCATTGCTGATCTCTATTGCCATGGCTGCCTCAGTTGCCATCGGTGAGTTCTTTGCTGCCGGTGAGGTTGCCTTTATCATGGCAATTGGTGCAATTTTAGAGGAAAAGACGGTTGAACGGTCAAAAAGAGGATTTAGCAGTTAATCAGTCTTACCCCCATGATGGGAAGAAGAATTCTTACTGATGCATCTGGAAGCCGGGAAGAAATAATCCTGCTGG
This sequence comes from Hungatella sp. UBA3147, assembly GCA_002365025.1. GTDB lineage: Bacteria > Bacillota > Clostridia > Lachnospirales > Lachnospiraceae > Lacrimispora. Next base: position 3,701 of record DEYX01000217.1, read on the forward strand.
AACAGATCCTGTCGGGCGATATTCTTCGGATACTGCCTGGGGAAACGATCCCGGTAGACGGCGAAATAAGGGAAGGCAACACTTCAATCGACCAATCGGTCATGACCGGAGAATCACTCCCGGTGGATAAAAGTGTAGGTGATCAGGTTTTCTGCGGAACCATCAACTGCTACGGCTCGATTGAGGTTGTTACTGCCAGGGCCAATGAGGATTCTTCCCTTCAAAAACTGATCCGAATGGTTCAGGAAGCTGAAAATAAAAAAGCACCTATGCAGCGTATTGCGGATCAATGGGCGACCTGGCTTGTGCCGGTGGCATTAGGGATCTCTGTAGCTGCATTTGGTATCACATGGGCCCTTGGATATGATACCATGGAAGCCTTAAACCGCGCCGTTACCGTCCTTGTGGTTTTCTGTCCATGTGCATTGGCTCTGGCCACCCCCACCTCTATTATGGCGGCCATCGGACAGGCAACAAAGCACGGAGTTATCATTAAATCCGGTGAAGCATTGGAAAACATGGGAAAAGTGGACTGCATTGCCTTTGATAAAACAGGGACACTGACCAGCGGCAATCTGGTGGTCGCAGATGTGGTTCCTTTGAAAGAAGAAGTAGGGGAAGAACAGCTTTTAAGACTGACGGCCTCTGCAGAAGCCTATTCAGAACATCCATTAGCTAAAGCGATTGTCTCTCATGCGAAAGAATTGCAGATGACAATAGAACCTGCAGAGAATTTTCAGATGCTGCCGGGAAAAGGCATCTTAGCAACGGTCAACGGACAGACCCTGCTATGCGGGACCGCAAGCTTTTTAAAAGAAAAGCAGATACTTGTGGATGAAATGTCCATCAAATTAGAGAAGTATCGTGCACAGGGAAAAGCGATGATACTTGTAGCAAGAGAAAGGTCATTGATCGGAGCGATTACCCTTTCCGATACGCTGCGGGATACCGCTTATGGTGTGGTAAAGGTACTCCATGGTATGAATACCCAGGTTGTGCTTCTGACTGGAGATCATATTCAAGCGGCTGGATATTTTGCCGAAAAGATTGGCATTGGTACCGTAAAAGCCGGGCTGCTGCCCGAAGATAAAGTAAGCAGTATCTCAGAGCTTAAAAAACAAGGGAAAAAGGTATGCATGATCGGGGATGGCGTCAATGATGCACCTGCACTAAAAATCGCAGATGTTGGTGTGGCTATGGGGAGCATGGGAAGTGATATCGCTGTAGAAGCGGCAGATATTGCTTTGACCGGCGACGATATTTCTATGATTCCATATTTGAAAAGGCTGTCCAATTCCACGGTTCACACCATAAAATTCAACATCACTATATCAATGGCAATTAATTTTACCGCCATACTTTTGTCGGTAACAGGCGTACTAAACCCGGTTAGCGGTGCATTGGTACATAATGCTGGTTCTGTACTGGTGGTATTGAACGCGGCGCTGCTCTATGACCGGAAGTTTACGTAATGAGGAAGAATTAAGGCTTTATGAGTGTAGAATTCTTTGGATACATATTAGGATTCAGGAAAAATAAATAGAAGAAAGAGCATCCTTTCATGTATGGGGGTGCTCTTTTTTTAACCTTTATTTATTGATCATCAATTCATTTACGCACCAAAAGAACACGGAGTTCATATAAATTTTATAAATCTGACAGGAAATTAATAAAAAAACATAAAAAGTGCTACAATATAATACTGCGCTATTTTTTATAGAAAAACAGACAAACTATCTGTAAAAAGATTTGTTATGCCGGAAGGATTTCTTAAATAAGGAGGAGCTTCAATTGCAGAGCTTTTTGGAAAAAACTAATTTTTATATAAATTCACCGTTTCTGCTGAATATTCTATTGCTGCTGGCTGCGTCGATCTGCCTTGTACTATTCATTTTGTATTACCGGCGTTATCATTTTAGTAAGAACGTGCATTTCCCGGACTGCTTCCAGGGAGAAGAAAATAAACTTGACCCAAGCGAGTGGGAGAAGCAGATGCTTGTTCTGGCAGAAGGTCATGGCCAGGTCAGACTGGTGGGACGCAGCTTTGTTCTTAATGATTATAATCAGGCTGCTTATAAAAAACTGAATAAAATAAGAGACAGTATCTCTGCTGTATCTACGGATATCATTTCCCTGATACCGGCAGCACGCTGGCTCTTTGACAATTTCCAGATGCTGTACCGGGAAATTAAAAAGGTCCGTACATCAGGAACCAGCTATGCCGTTTTACCGGTTCTGGAGGGAAAGGAATACCGGAACTTCCCCCGTATCTATGTTGTGGCAAAAAAAATGGTGGCTCTTTCCGGCGGGCACATAAGCGAAGAAAATATTTCTGTGATGTTAAAGGCTTATCAGCAGAAGATCCCCCTTACAGACAAGGAAATCTGGGTTTTGCCGGAAGTGCTGGGCTTTTGTATCCTTGAAGAAATCATTGTAATTGCGGAAGAAATTCTTCATATGATTGATGTGAAATCAAAGGCAGAAAAATTTCTCCGTGATAAGCTGGCAGATAAAAAGGGACCGGCCGATATATCCGCTCTGCTTTGCAAAACAGAGGATAGCTTAAGGCTTAACTACTCCTTCCATGCCCATGTAATACATCTGCTGAAGAACCTGTCTTTTGATGAGGCTTCCATTCAAAAATACCTGGAACATCATTTTTCTTCCCTGGAGAGACAGGTAAAGACCTCCGGTATATTCATGGAGGAAGGAAAGATTGAATCATTTCTTGAGACAAATATCCGGACCTTGATTGTCAGCCTGAGGGATATCAATGAAGTTGATGAAGAAAAGTTCTTTGAGGAATATTCCTATCTGGAGCAGATTTTATCACAGGATCCGGATGGGGTATATCCAAAGATGGATTTGGAATCCAGGGGCATGTACCGTGGGGTAATCGTTAAATTATCTCATCGTTACAGGCTGTTGGAGGAAAAGATAGCCGGAGACTGTCTGGAACTGGCGGTTCAGGGCAGAGAAGACCTGCATTGTTCCCATCATGTGGGTTCCTATCTTTTGGGTAAGGGGTATCCGGTTTTAAAAGCAAAGGCGTTAGGAAAGCCGATTCCTCAAAATATTAAAAAAAGGATGAATGTAAGCGGCTTCCTTTATTTCCTAACCATGTTCCTTATTATTCCGGGACTTTGTGCCTGTCTGCTTTATGCCTTTTGGAACCTTGGGGGGCTTAGGAATATCAGCCGTTTAGTCATTCTTTTTTTATCGGCAATGCCGCTGTTAATGGGTATTTCCATAGAGCTTACAAATTTTATTTTTACAAGAAGAATTAAAGTAAAGAAGATTCCTTCTCTGAACTATCTGGAGGAAATACCAGAGGATGCAAAAACTTTTGTGGTTATGCCGGTTATTGTCTCCTCAAAGGAACAGGGTCTGGGGTACATGGAACGTATTCAAAAGCATTATCTGGCAAACAGTCAGTCCAATCTTTCCTTTGCATTGCTGCTTGATTTTGCGGATTCCCCGGACGAGTTCATGGAAAATGACAAGGTGATTGAAAACGCCCTTGCTGCACGTATGAAGGAGTTAAATGAGCTCTATCCGTCTGAACAACAGCGCTTTTCCTTATTCTTCCGCTGCCGCAAATGGAATAAAGCGGAGAACTGTTATATGGGCTGGGAGCGTAAAAGAGGAAAGCTGGAAGAGTTTAATAACCTTTTAAATGGAGAAGAAAAGGGGAATACCACCTTTTCCTCTATTTACTGCGACGAAAAGCTCCTTTCCACCTTCCGGTATGTGATCACGCTGGATGCGGATACCAATCTGCTTCGTGACAATGCCGCAAAACTGGTCGGTCTGATTGATCATCCTTTAAATAAGCCAATTCTTGACCCGGCAGGCCAAAAGGTAGAAGAGGGATATGTCATCATTCAGCCTTCAGTAAGAAACCATATTGTGGATAAGAACGGCAGCAGGTTTGCGAAAATCTTCGGTGGGGAATCGGGCCTGGCTCATTACGTAACCGTAATATCAGATATTTACCAGGATATTTTTAATAAGGGAATCTATACCGGGAAGGGCATCTACGATCGGGAAGCATTCCACAAGGTGCTAAAGAACAAGGTACCGGAGAACAGGATTCTCAGTCATGATCTTTTTGAGAGCTGCTATGCAAGGACGGCTTTTTCCAGTACAGTCAAGATTATGGACAATTTTCCAACCAGTGTTTTATCCTTTACCAAAAGGGAACACCGATGGCTGCGCGGGGACTGGCAGCTGCTGCCCTGGCTGTTTTTAAGAAAGACCCAGGATGGTAAAAACTTATGTGCGCTGTCAAAATGGAAGATCTTTGACAACTTAAGAAGAAGCATGGTTCCTTTAAGCAAGACGTTATTTGTACTGTTTAATCTGGCATGGATGCCTAAGGCATATTATCTTTGGTTACCCATTGTTTTTTTTAATGATATATTTACTCTGGTGATTCTTTTGCTTGCTGTTATCACCCAGAAGCTGATACGTCCAAAACTTGCCCTTGTTTATAAATGCTTCTTTAAGGAACTTGCTGCAATGCTTTATCGGGCATTCCTGGAGTTTACAATTACTTCTTACCGAGCTTATGTCGCAACGGATGCAATGATCAGAACCATGTACCGGATCTTTATCAGCAAAAAAAATCTGCTTCGCTGGAATACGGCGGAAGCAGTGGACGCCTCCATTGTCAATACCAGAAGGGGATATTTTATCACCATGTGGAGTTCTCTTCTTCCGGCGGCTGTTCTTTTAATAATCTTATTTATGGGACATTTAAACCCGGCCGGAATGATTTTGACAGCAATCGTAATTGCCGACTGGTGCTTTGCCTCCCAAATCGCCTACGGGATCAGTCAGCCGGATAAAAAGCTTCAACTTAAGAATATAGCACAGAACAATGAACTGCTCCTGGATACTGCACGCAGAACCTGGCTGTTTTTTAAGGAGCTTTCCACGAAGGAAAATAACTGGCTCTGTCCGGATAATTACCAGATTTCAATGGTGGAAAAAGTCAGCGATAAAACATCGCCGACCAATATGGGACTTCAGTTTCTGGCAATCCTGTCAGCAAGGGATTTTGGTTTCGAAACGTTAAGCTCTACGGTTGAAGTCGTGGAAAATCTGATGGAAACGATTCAGAAGATGCCAAAATTCAATGGGCATCTCTATAACTGGTATCATA
>DEYX01000226.1:0-2730 GCA_002365025.1 Hungatella sp. UBA3147
TAAGAAGATTTGGCATTGGATCAACTCAGAATCTTCCGGTTGCCGATCCTGTTGTAACAGCTGAGATACGGATGGAAGTGGAAGAGGAGCTTTCGGAAAGCGGTGATCTGATTCCGGCAAAAGATAAAAAAGATGATAACATTCAGGAGGACATAAGGTGACACAAACCATAAGAATCAAATATTTTACAGATAAAATAGAACGTTTACGCTACATTGACGGTAAATCTGACTGGATTGATCTGCGGGCATCACAGGAAGTGGAGATGAAGGCAGGCGAGTTTAAACTGATCCCTCTGGGGATAGCGATGGAACTGCCGGCTGGATTTGAAGCCCATGTGGTTCCAAGAAGCAGCACATTTAAAAATTACGGCGTGATCCAGACCAACAGCATGGGAATCATTGATGAGACATACTGCGGGGACAATGACCAGTGGTTTTTCCCTGCTTATGCGCTGCGGGATACGGTGATCCATGTAAATGACCGCATCTGCCAGTTCCGCATTATGGAGCATCAGCCTGCTTTATGTTTAGAAGAAGTGGAACTTCTGGGACATGAGGACCGCGGCGGCCATGGAAGCACTGGAAAACAATAATATTGGTGAGATAATGGCGAATCGAACGTCTTTAAGTTGGAGATAATAGCATGAGAAGAAAGACAGGATATGCGGCTGCCATCCTAGGGCTGGCACTGACAGTTACCATAGCAGCAGGCGGATGCGGGAAAAAGGAAAACAAATATTCTTACCGGGCCGCAGGAATCGAGGCTCTTAACCAGGGCAATTATGACAATGCCGTGGAAGCCTTTGATCAGGCCATCAGCGCATCCAAAGGATTAGTTGGGAAGTTTGATGTGGATGTGTTAAAGTACCGGGCAGAAGCCGAATACCTGGCAGGAGACTATTCTTCCGCCGCAGATACCTATGGCGTACTCATAAAGGTGGATAAAGAACGGCCGGAATATTTAAATCTGCGTTCTGTTTCAAGGGCAGGAGCCGGCGATTTAAACGGCGCCATAGAGGACTATAAGAAAGGCGCTGAACTGGATAAAGAAAAAAAGGCACCGGGCAGGATGAAAGCCCTGCTGGCTGCTGGAGCAGCCATGGAAAAGGCCGGAACGGCTTCTGATGCCATGAGCCTCTATGAGGAGGCCCTTGGTGACGGGGAAGAAAGCGCACAGCTTTATAACCGGATGGGCTTATGTAAGATGGCCGGGGAAGATTGGGATGGAGCGGCCGAATATTTTAAGAAGGGCCTTTTAGCAACCGACAGTAAAGAGGTCCCGGAACTTTTGTTTAATCAGGCGGTTGCTGAGGAGCGCAAAGGGGAATTTAAAACAGCCCTGGATCTGATGCAGCAGTATATCTCTGCTCACGGCCCTGATGAGGAAGCGGAGCGGGAGATCACATTTTTAAAGACAAGATAGGTTGGAATGATTGATGGCAGAGCTGATTGAGTTAAAGGAAATAGAAGAACGGGTGATTCTGGTAGCAGTCAGTACCGAGGATGAGAATGACACAAAGGCGTCCCTTGACGAGCTGGAAGAGCTTGTAAAAACGGCAGGAGCCGTTACCGTGGATAAGATAATCCAGAACCGGGAGAGTATCCATCCGGGGACTTATCTGGGAAAAGGAAAGATTGAAGAAATAAAGGACCGTATCTGGGAGCTTGATGCAACCGGAATCGTCTGCGACGATGAACTGTCTCCGGCTCAGCTTCGTAATTTGGAAGTGGCCCTGGATACAAAGATCATGGACCGGACCATGGTAATCCTGGATATTTTTGCTTCCAGAGCCACCACAAGGGAAGGAAAAATCCAGGTGGAGCTTGCTCAGCTTAAGTACCGGTCGGCCCGTCTGGTGGGCCTTAGAAGCTCCTTATCCCGATTGGGAGGCGGAATCGGTACCCGCGGTCCTGGAGAGAAAAAGCTGGAAATGGACCGGCGTCTGATCCATGACAGGATCGGAATGCTAAAGGCTGATTTAGAGGATGTAAAGCGTCACAGAGAAGTTGTCAGGCAGCAGAGGGATAAAAACCATGTTCCTACCGCCGCCATCGTAGGTTATACCAATGCTGGGAAATCCACCTTGTTAAACAGACTTACAGATGCAGGGATATTGGCTGAGGATAAGCTCTTTGCCACCCTGGATCCAACCACAAGGAATTTGAGCCTGCCGGGCGGGCAGCAGATTCTTTTAACGGATACGGTAGGATTTATCAGAAAGCTTCCCCATCATTTGATTGAAGCCTTTAAAAGTACCCTGGAGGAAGCCAAGTACAGCGATATCATCCTTCATGTGGTGGACTGCTCCAATCCCCAGATGGACATGCAGATGTATGTTGTGTATGAAACTTTGAGGGAGCTTGGGGTTTGCGATAAGGTGATGGTTACGGTGTTCAATAAGATCGACACGGCAGAAGGCGGTGTGATCCTAAGAGATGTTTCTTCCGATCATCAGGTGAGGATCTCTGCAAAAACAGGAGAAGGCCTTGACGAACTTTTAAATCTTTTAGAAACAATTCTTAGAAACCAGAAAATATATCTGGAAAAGGTTTATTCCTATAAGGAAGCAGGGAAAATCCAGCTGATCCGCAAATACGGACAGCTGCTTAAGGAAGAGTATCAGGAAGACGGAATTCTGGTGAACGCCTATGTGCCATCGGAGCTGTTTGCCTCTCTGGCAGACAATGCCGATGCTTTTAATGAATGAAAAAACACAATATGTGGATT
>DEYX01000226.1:3022-7631 GCA_002365025.1 Hungatella sp. UBA3147
AATCCACATATTGTGTTTTTTCTTTTCTTCTGCTATAATATTACTTATCAGAAATCGCATTTGTGATTACTGATAAAAGGCAGTATTTTTACTGCCGTACACCCGATTATGAAAACTTGTTTTCATAATGTACTGTATGATAAAAATAGGAACATAAGGGGTTTTGCAGAGGAAAGGAGTTTAGTTTTATGATCCAGGTGGTAAAGAGAGATGGGGAAAGTGCTGAATTCAGTCTGAATAAAATCACGGAAGCGATTAAAAAAGCATTTAAAGCCACTCAAAAGGAGTATAACAATGAAATACTGGAACTGCTGTCTCTTCGGGTAACTGCTGATTTTCAGGGAAAGATGACAGGAGGCCAGATCGCGGTAGAACAGATTCAGGACAGTGTGGAACACGTTCTTGAGCAGGCGGGATATACCGATGTGGCAAAGGCTTATATTTTGTACAGGAAGCAGAGAGAAAAGATACGGAATATGAAGGATACCATTCTGGATTACAAGGATGTGGTAAACAGCTACGTGAAGGTAGAGGATTGGCGTGTCAAGGAAAATTCCACTGTTACTTATTCCGTTGGAGGGCTGATATTAAGCAACTCCGGTGCGGTTACGGCGAATTACTGGCTGTCTGAAATTTATGACCAGGAGATTGCTAATGCACACAGGAACGCGGATGTCCATATCCACGATTTGTCCATGCTCACCGGGTACTGTGCCGGCTGGTCCTTAAAGCAGCTTCTTCTTGAGGGGCTTGGCGGTATACCGGGAAAGATCACTTCTTCCCCTGCAAAGCATTTATCCGTACTATGCAACCAAATGGTTAATTTCCTGGGAATCATGCAGAATGAATGGGCGGGAGCCCAGGCCTTTTCTTCTTTTGATACTTATCTGGCTCCTTTTGTAAAGGCTGATGATTTATCCTACCGGGAAGTGAAGAAATGCATTGAATCCTTTATCTATGGCGTGAATACGCCAAGCCGCTGGGGAACTCAGGCTCCGTTCTCCAATATTACTCTGGACTGGACCGTTCCTGCTGATATGGCAGAGCTTAATGCAATCATTGGCGGGGAAGAGGCGGACTTTAAGTATAAAGACTGCAAGGCTGAGATGGATATGATCAATAAGGCCTTTATTGAAACCATGATAGAAGGAGACGCCAATGGGCGAGGCTTCCAGTATCCCATTCCTACTTACTCCATTACCAGGGATTTTGACTGGTCCAATACTGAAAATAACCGGCTGCTGTTTGAGATGACCTCCAAATACGGTACCCCTTATTTTTCAAATTATATAAACAGCGATATGGAGCCAAGCGATGTAAGAAGTATGTGCTGCCGTTTGCGCCTTGATTTAAGAGAGCTTAGAAGAAAAACCGGCGGATTCTTCGGCTCCGGCGAAAGCACAGGTTCCGTGGGCGTTGTGACCATCAACATGCCAAGAATTGCTTACCTTTCCTATAATGAGGCTGATTTCTACAAGCGCCTGGATCATATGATGGATATTTCAGCCCGGTCATTAAAGACCAAGCGGGAAGTTATTACAAAACTTTTGAATCAGGGACTCTATCCTTATACGAAACGCTATCTGGGCAGCTTTGAAAATCACTTTTCCACCATTGGCCTGATCGGTATGAACGAAGTAGGCTTAAATGCCAAGTGGCTGGGTCAGGATATGACGAATGAAAAAACCAGACAGTTTACAAAGGAAGTGTTAAATCACATGCGGGAAAGGCTGTCCGATTACCAGGAAATCTACGGAGATCTCTACAATCTGGAGGCAACCCCGGCAGAGTCCACTACATACCGTCTGGCAAAGCATGACAAGAAGCATTATCCGGATATCATAACAGCCGGAAACCCGGGAGATACCCCTTATTATACCAACAGCTCCCACCTTCCTGTGGATTATACGGCAGATATCTTTGACGCGCTTGATATTCAGGATGAGCTGCAGACCCTCTATACTTCAGGAACCGTATTCCATGCATTTCTGGGAGAGAAGCTTCCTGACTGGGAAGCTGCGGCAAAGCTGGTGCACACCATTGCGGAGAATTACAAGCTGCCTTATTATACATTGTCGCCGACTTATTCCATTTGTGCGGAGCACGGATATCTTTCCGGCGAGCATAATGTATGCCCGGTCTGCGGGAAAAAGGCTGAGGTATACAGCCGGATCACCGGATACTACCGGCCTGTGCAGAACTGGAATGAGGGTAAAACACAGGAATATAAGAACCGGACAACATACGATCCTGTCCGCTCTGTACTGAAAAAAGGAGCTGGTTTGGATCACCGGGATAAGGCATCGGTGAAAAAGGCTGGGATTCCGGCCGGAACCTATCTCTTTACAACTAAGACCTGCCCGAATTGCCGGATGGCAAAACAGTTTTTACAAAACATGGATTATGAAGTGGTAGATGCAGAGGAAAATGCAGAGCTTGCCACGAGGTTTGGGATTATGCAGGCCCCTACTCTGGTGGTTATAAAGAACGGTCAGATCCAGAAGATCACCAATGCTTCTGAAATCAGAAAGTTTGCGGAAAGCACGATCTGCTAGGAGGAATCCTTTCCTCCGTCAGTCCATCATTAAGATATGGTAGTCAGTAAAAAGATTCCATGCTATAATGGCATGGAATCTTTTGTCATTTCAAGCAAAAAGAGGGGCCGCCGGAATATGAGAATAGCGGGCTTCGTTTGGAAATATGGCAGAAAAATGTGACTGAAGAGGAGCTTAGAAAGATGGGAAGAGAAAAATTTTCATCGCGTCTGGGATTTATCCTGATCTCAGCGGGATGTGCCATTGGCCTTGGAAACGTCTGGCGTTTTCCATATATTGTGGGTCAGTATGGAGGGGCGGCTTTTGTTTTGATTTATGCGGTGTTTCTGCTTGTTTTAGGGCTGCCTATTGTAGTAATGGAGTTTGCCGTGGGACGTGCAAGCCAGAAGAGCATTGCTTTGTCCTATGATGTGCTGGAACCAAAGGGCAGCAAATGGCATTATGCCAAGTATCTGGGAATGGCGGGAAATTACATTCTTATGATGTTTTATACCACGGTTTCCGGCTGGATGGTTTTATATTTTCTTAAGATGGCAAAAGGAGATTTTGTGGGACTTGATGCGGAAGGAGTAGCCGCAGAGTTTGGAAACATGCTGGCGGATCCTGTTATCATGGGAATATTTATGATCATTATGGTGGTCGGCTGCTTTTCTATCTGTGCCAGAGGGCTTCAGGGCGGCGTGGAAAAGATTACAAAATGGATGATGTTATGCCTTTTGGGCCTAATGGCCATACTGGCCGTTCATTCGGTGCTCATGGAGAACAGCAGGGCAGGACTGGAATTTTACTTAAAGCCTGATTTCGGCAAGATCAGGGAAGCAGGAATCGGCGAGGTCATATTCGCTGCCATGGGACAGGCCTTTTTCACCTTAAGCATTGGAATCGGCGCTCTTGCTATCTTCGGAAGCTACATCGGCAAGGAACACAGTCTGGCTGGGGAAGCCATCAGTGTGGCTGTTTTGGATACCTTTGTGGCTTTTATGGCGGGACTTATTATTTTCCCTGCCTGCTTTGCATTTCAGATCGAGCCAGGCCAAGGGCCAAAGCTGGTCTTTGTAACTTTGCCAAACGTATTTAACAACATGGCAGGCGGAAGACTGTTAGGAAGTCTGTTCTTCCTTTTTATGTCATTTGCAGCTATTTCCACGGTAATTGCAGTTTTCCAGAATATCGTATCTTTTGCCACAGATTTGACTGGATGCACCGTAAAAAAAGCGGTGTGGCTGAATGCAGCTGCCATTATCCTTTTGTCCCTGCCCTGCGTGCTGGGATTTAATGTGTGGAGCGGATTTATGCCCTTTGGCGAGGGAAGCAATGTGCTGGACTTGGAAGACTTCATTATCAGCAATAACTTACTTCCCCTGGGAAGCCTGATCTACCTGGCTTTCTGCACCTCCAGATATGGCTGGGGATTTGAGAATTTCATGAAGGAAGCCAATGAAGGAAAGGGAATCCGCTTTCCCAGATGGGCAAAGGCTTATGTAACGTATGTTCTTCCTGTCATTGTTCTGGTGATCTTTATCCAGGGCTATGTGGCTAAATTCTTTTAATAGGCAAAGTACAACTCTATTTCAGCACAGAGGCCCGCAGGCCAGACCCTGCGGGCCTCTGTGCTGCTATCTTGCCCTGCGGGATAAGATCTGATTATTTTAAACGGCAGGCTGGAAGAAATAGACTTGTAAAAAGAAATATGGTATATTATGACATATCATGCAGTATTTTCATGGCAGAATTCATGTGCCTATAGCATGCCATAAATGGAAGGGAATGCAGCCAATTACATATTGGAGGACAATACAAATGAATAAGCAGGATTTGAATTATAAAGAGTATGTCGAGATTGCTGAAGGGATTTACTGGGTGGGATTTTTTGACGAAAGTGCAGGTCTTCACTGCAATCCTTACCTAATCGTAGACGGTGATGAGGCAGTGCTCATCGACAGCGGAAGCCGGGATGATTTCAGTACAGTTATGCTGAAAGTTATGCGCACGGGAATCAGTCCTGGTAAGATCAGCCGCCTGATTTATCAGCACTATGATCCGGATTTATGCGG
>DEYX01000084.1 GCA_002365025.1 Hungatella sp. UBA3147
AGGCTGAGAGCCTGGGATAAGGTACGGCAGGAGTAGAGGGGTGATTCGTGATTAGGAGGCAGGAGATGAACCAGGAAGATCATACGATGCTTATGACAATACAGAATTTACTAGATAATCTGCTGTCCGGAAAACAATGCGGTTTTTTGGAGGCAGAGGACTCTGTGCCGGAATGGCAGAAACTTATTGGACAGATCAATCAATTGATTCAGGATACCAATGAAATGAACCATCTGGCGATTGACTTATCGGAAGGAAGACTGAACGGACCGCTTCCGGCCAGGCGCAATTATCTGTCCGGTTCCCTTAAGCAGCTGCACTCGCGGCTTTCCGTTTTGACCCAGAGCGGGAAACTGCTTAAAGAAGGATATGTGGTCAGCAAGCTTGAGTATTCCGGAGAAATGTTTGATATGTTTAATGGATTGATTGACTGGGTTGCTGGCGCATCGATAAGAGATAACGGGGAGGCAGCAGGGAAGATTCCGGCTCCTGTCAGCAGCTGGCGTTATCATCAAATCCTTCAGGCACTTGATCTCCTTCATATTTCCGTGTTAGAGGTGGATTTTGGCGGACATGTCGTATATGCCAATCGCTCTGCGAAACGGATATTGAGGGATATTGAATATCTAACGATTCAGCAGGTTCAGGGCAATGCCCTGTTGACATTGATTGCAGAGCTCGGAGAGCAGGATAACTTTCCGGTTTTTCGTGAAGTTTTTGATGACAGCAATAACACATGGTATCGGATTATGTCAAACAGGTGCATACTGCCCAATGGTCAGGTGCTATACCTGTATGTTATCGAGGATGTCAGTGATTGGAAAACCAGAGAGCACCGCTTGCAGATGACTGCATCGACAGATATTATGACGGGTGTATATAACCGTAAAGCAGGGCTGAAGGAACTTGAAAAGACCTTGTTATACGGCAATGTTACAAGCTGTCTGGTCTTTATTGACATTGACAACTTAAAGGCAATTAATGACACATATGGACACGATGAGGGTGATTATACCATTAAGAGCATAGCGAAGGTGATTTTACACTCTGTTCGCAGTTCGGATGTTGTATGCCGATATGGCGGCGATGAATTTTTCATCATCTTTAAAAACTGTATGGAGAATACTGCTGAAAAAATCATATCACGTATGCACTGTGTACTGAAAAATATGGAGTGCACAGATTCAAAGCCTTATGGGTTGTCGTTCAGCCATGGCATTTTGTCTTTTAACACAGAATCTGGATATACTACGTCAAGTCTTTTGCAGGAAGCGGACCGGAGAATGTATGCGTGCAAAAAAAGAAAAAAGAAAGAGCAGATTTAATCTCATCAAGCAGCGAAGGGTTTGTGAATATCCGATTGACTGGACGGGATTATAAATCAGGGCAAGGCAGGAAGCAGCTTTGCCCTTTTCTTTTTCATTTTGTCAGGTTTTGGCTTAACCTTGGAATATGGACTCTGACCAGGAATTTCTTGTTTTTAAAGTCCTCTTCATATATTACAAATCCGCCTAAACTTTCTGCAATTTGTTCCACGATTACCAGACCCAGCCCGTGACATTGTTTTTCTGGTTTGGTTGTAAGGAATTTTCCGTTATGTACGTGTGATTTGCCGTCATAGGAATTGACCACCTGAAGCGTGACCCACTTCAGTTCGTTAGCACTGACAATTTCTATAAACCGATCTGAAACCGGTACCTTTTGGCATGCGTCCACGGCATTGTTGGTAAAATTCGAAAAAATACGGACTGCATCAATTGTAGACAACCCCGTGTTGCGGGGAATAAAAACGTTTGCTGAAAGAAGAATTTGATTTTCTTCACAAATATTAGTGAGATCCTGAAGCATGGCGTCCAGAATAACGCTGTCGGAATATTTTTTATGGACAACCACTTTTTTCTGCATCTCTTCAAACATGTCATCAATCAGAAGAAGAGCCTTTTCATTATCATTTGCCCGGATCAATGATTTTAATACTACCATCATGGATCGGTAGTCATGCTTGAAGGCCCGGAAGCTTTCCGTGTATTTCTGATATGATTTGTAATGCCGCACCTGCCGCTCGTACTGCTCCTCCAGCATTTCCATTCTCCATTGGTACTCCTGCAGTTCCGTGCTCCGGACCGATTGGTAAATGGCGTAGATGAGCATACCAATGGTAAGGACATAAGCTCCTAAGCCTATTTTTACATACCACCTGCCATAAGGAGATAAGATGTTACCGGCTGAAAATATATCAAGAGGAAATAAATCACGTCCGGAATTAATGACAACCAAATTGGCTGCGGCTGTAATTTCATATGTGACAACATATTTAAGCTGATTGCGGTTATACAAAAAGAGCTTTAGCTTGTCATCGGGGAGTATGGTCTTATATAAGATTGTAAGGAATAAAAGTACTAAAGGAAGGACCAAAACGGTACTTGCATAGTAAGTCTCTATATTAGAAAGATCTTGGCCGCCGAAAATAATCGCGCTGATTACTGCAAGTATGCCGCGGAAGCAGTAAGCGTTTAACACCGAGAAGCTCCCGCCGTAGACTGCCTGCAGCAAGTCCATGCCGGTGGAAAAGCGCAGCCCTATGGTCATGGCAATCATGATTATCGGAAGCCTTAGCCATCGTATCCCTAATGGGGTAAGGAATATATACGATGAAGCAATAATTGCCAGAATAAGCATAACTTGAATAGGCCTTCTCTTTTGCATAGGAAAAAGCTTACGGTAGTAAAGCAGAAAAAAATAATAATACAGGAGAACTACTGGGATAACAATATAGATCATAGCTTCTCCTTCTTCTAAGATAAATTTTTGGAAGCATAAATATGAAAACGCGAAATATAATCAGAAAATGCCTTTTTCAGGGATTGAACGTAAGTGACTCCTACTGGAACTGTTTCTCCGGTTTTTAACTGGACGATCTGCTGCCTGAATGTTACGATATAGGGCAGGTGAATCAGGTATGAACGGTGTGACCGCACAAAGTCTTTTCCGGAAAGCCTTTTTTCTATGCGTTCCATGCTGCCATAGAATTTTGCCGTTTTTCCTTCGCTGTAATGTACCGTTACTATTCTTTGCCAAATTTCAAAATAAGAGATTTGATGGATCGGGATTGCGCTGGTCTTCCCGTCAAATTCAAAAGTAAACAATTCATCATCTTTTTTTGAGGCAAGCTCTGCTGCTTTCAGGAAAACTTCCTCAAATTTTTCTGAACTTGTATTATCTTTTAAAAGATATTGGAGAGCATTTACATCAAATGCCTCATAAACATAATCTTCATAACTGGTTAAAAAGACGATTTGGGCTTTGCAATCGCAATCACGCAGTTTACGGGCCGTCTCCAACCCGTCTGTTTTGCCCATCATGACATCTAAAAATATAATATCTGTTTGTTCAGGGGCTTCGGAAAAATGAAAAAGCAAGGATTCTCCGCTAAGATAACTGGAAAGCTGGATCTTTATCTGATGCTTCTCCGCAATTTGGGAAATTAACTCCGCGTATTGATTAATCGAACACCGGTTGTCATCGCATAATGCTATTTTCAGCATATTTTGTTTAACTCCCTTCTTCATATTAACTAGTTTTATTAATTGTCTATTATGATCCTCTCTTCCTATTTCCTCGCTGATCAGCTCATTTCCTTTTATGTTGGGAAATGCCAGATTGTCTAAAGGGATTTATCATTTGTTTATACCTTACGTTTATATGATAATATTTAGGAATGGATACGTCAAGTAATTAATCATTAACAATTGCCTGTAACCAAAAATATAGCAATAATATTATACTTTTTACTTATATGGTATAATAATAACTGGATAAATTTAGCTTTTTGGATACATTTACAGGAGGATTGAGTCATGAGGATTACCGTGATTTGTGCAACGCAGAGAGAGTCAAAATCCAGTACCTACAACATTGCGCAGCGATTTGTTCGGAATCTTTCAGGAACAGACCCCATAAAGGAATTTTTTCTCCCCAAAGATATGCCAAATTTTAGCATTGGGTGCTGGAACTGTTTTGCCAATTATAGGAAATGTCCGGATTATGGTTAACTGAAGCCGGTTTTAGAGTCTATGCTTGAAGCCGACTTACTGATTTTTACGGCACCAGTTTGCTTAGACTTATGAAGATAGAAGACGTTAAAACCCCTGTAAACATCAGCTTATATGAGGTTATAATGGGTTATGTGAACCTCTGGCCAGTAACATCTTCTTTGAAGGTTAAAACTCTATTTTATGTCATGAGGTTTATGCACAAACAGTTTCATTTTAACCCTGCGGATGCGAATTACTGGGAATCCATGGGGGGGCTTGATAAAGAAAGGCCATGGTGATGTAGTTATTAACCAGGGAAGCGGCTTGCGAATCCCCCAGTGACTTGGACAGCCATGCTCTTTACTAGTCTGAAAATAAGAATAATTCTCATTTATGTAACAATGTCACTGAGACATTGCCTTATAACCATTATAATGAAAACATCGTTATAAGAATATTTTAAATGAGAAGGAGATGCTGAAATGAGCATATTTAACTTTTTTTCCAACCATTCGGATTTTGCTTCAGGAATAGAGCAGGCAAACAACACGTCCAATGCAGTATTGCTGGATGTACGTACGGTACAGGAATATGCCAATGGCCATGTTCCCGGCAGTGTTAATATGCCGCTGGACCGTTTGGAAACCATTAAGCTTAGCAAAAA
Organism: Hungatella sp. UBA3147; assembly: GCA_002365025.1. Taxonomy (GTDB): domain Bacteria; phylum Bacillota; class Clostridia; order Lachnospirales; family Lachnospiraceae; genus Lacrimispora. The sequence continues at coordinate 4,699 of DEYX01000084.1, forward strand.
CAATCCGGTATTTGTTTATTGCCGCAGCGGATCCCGCAGCAGACAGGCCTGCCGTTACTTGCGGACCTATGGTTATTCTGTCACAGATATAGGCGGAATCGCGGATTACCGCGGTAAACTGGAAAAGGGCGTATAACCGGTAATTAGAATTTTGCCTGTTGCCGCATTCTTTCTTCTGGGAATATATGGGAAGGTGGTCAGGCTCTTGATATCCATGGTGAATTTGGGAATCTTGCATATTGGTATTCATCTGCAGCATCGCAGAGAAATGGACGGTAACAGCAATGGATAAAATCGAAGAATTAGTAAATGGGTTAAGGAATCAAGATAATAATTATGCTTATCAATGTCTGAAACAGCTTGAGGAGGAATGCGGAAGTTCCGGTACTGTTTACCCCTATTTTGACGTTTTCACGGAAATGCTTCATGACCCAAACTCATATGTCAGAACAAGAGGCATTATCCTGATTGCTGCCAATGCCAAGTGGGACAGGGACAACCGGATTGACGAAATAATTGATGAGCTTTTGATACATGTGATGGACGAGAAGCCAGTCACGGCAAGACAGTGTATTAAGGTTCTTCCTCAGATCGCCGAAAGAAAGTGCCATTTGGCTGAGTGCATCGTCGATGCGCTGGAAACAGCCAATCCGCAAAGATATAAAAGCAGTATGCAGCCCCTAATTTGCAAAGACATACAAACTGCACTGGAAAGCATCAAACGTGTTCAACGAGAACTGTAAATATGCCATCAAACCTGTAAACTTTTATAATTTTTTAATATGGAGTTTCGCAAAATGACTGGATACCGGTCATAGAGCGAGGCTCTTTTTTCTTTATGAAAAGGGTTTGTTTATCGCCTTCTGCACTACGATAGAGGCGTATTTTTGAAGATTGCAAGTGAACTTGTATGCAATATTTTGGCCGGATTATTTTTGGGAAAATATGGCGTTTATTTGTGAAAAAAACCATAAGTACGCCAAAAGATAAAAAAATAATGTAGAAAATGCTAATAAAATGGTTGATTTTAAGTATCGGATATGATATATTTTACAAAGTAAACAAATAGAAAATGAATGCAAAAACGCGTATTTCGAGTACTGATATGCATTTGGCGGGATACTGATGTGCAATCCTGATAAGCGCTTGTGTGCAATTAGATACAACAGTTTTCATAGGGAGGCAAAAGAGTGATGGAAGTGGAAGTAGGAAAAGGTGACCAGAGAAGCGACATCTATAATCAGCTGCGCATGCAGATACTGAATCTGGATATTCGGCCAGGTGAACGCCTGAGCGAAAATATTCTGTCCAGTCAGATGAATGCCAGCCGGACGATGGTGAGGGATGCACTTTCCCGCCTGGTAGAGGAAGGATATATTGTCGTTTATCCACAGAGAGGAACTGAGGTCACGCTGCTTGACAGCGAACGAATCAGGCAGGCCGTTTTTTCTCATAATGTGCTGGAACAGGCAATCATTGAGGAGATCTGCCGCCAGGGTCTGACAAAATCTCAGCTTGAACAATTGGAAGAGGTCCTTAACTATCAGAAATTCGAGGCTGATAAAGAAAATCCTATTGATTTTCTGATCGTGGAGCAGCAGCTTCATTATCTGCTCTCTACCTTTTGCGGCCATGAGTATGTCTGGGAGGTTTTTAGGACCATGGATTGTGATTTGCTGCGTTTGAATTATCTTCAGTATACAACATTTAACTATAAGACAGACATGTCTTCCCTGACGAGCCTTGAGCATGTCCAGGTGGAAGGACGTCTTTTGCTTGATAATCTAAAGCGCCGGGATGCAGAAGCTGCATGCCTGATCTGCGCCAATCATTTTAATTCGGTTCTTTGGAATGCGGGAACGCTTCGGGGAATCTATCCGCAGTTCTTTTCCGGACAGGCGTAAAAACCGGCCCGGATAGAAATAAATAGTTATTATTATGATGAACGCCCTGGGGGCATACCTTTATGCCCAAATGCATGGGCAGAAAAGATGAAAGGAGTATGGGTAAAGATTTGAGAGAGACTGCCGCCTTAAGGGAGCGGCAAAAGAGGTTGCATTGTATGGAGAATAAAAAGTCATAGGAGGTATTATTTTGGAGTACATTATTGGAATCATTTTATTAATTTCGTTCTTTGGCCTGGCGTATTACTGCATCAAGGGTCATAACCTGATGATCGGCTTCCTGCTGATTACGCTTCTTTGGACCATCCTTCCAATTGGAGGAACATTTTTTGCAAGTGAGGCATTCCTGGCGTCTAATCCAATCCTGCAGTTTGGAAAAGACAACACACTGATCGCTGCCTTAAACAAGATTTACCAGTCTGCTCCTGAAGGTTGGGGAACCACTCTGGTAAACGTTTGCTGGGGTGCCTGGTTTGGCCGCGTGCTTATGGATACCGGAATTGCTTCCACTCTGATCCGTAAGACCGTTGAATTAGGCGGAGATAAACCATTTGTTACAGTGGCTCTGCTAAACATTGTTACGGCTTTGATCTTCACTGCCATGACAGGAGCCGGCCCGGTTATCGCAATCGGCGTTATCGTGCTTCCAATTCTTATGTCTTTGGGAATTCCCAAGTCTGTTGCACTGTTTACTTTTATGGGTTCCGTTGCATCCGGTATTTACTTAAACCCGGTAAATTTTGCACAGTACCGTGCATTCTTTATTAAACCTGAAGAGATGCCGGAGTTCACCCTTGGCTGGTATGCATCACACTGGGGTTATGCTGCCCTTGTTATCATGCTGGTTGCAACAACCGTACTTGCTGCATTCTATTTAAAGCGTGCAAAAACCGTACATGCATGGGCTGCTCAGACCCGCAGCACAGCATCTGAACAGAAGAATGCTCCTTTCTACACACTGCTTCTTCCTGTTGTACCTGTTATTCTTAAGATCTGGCTGGATTTCTCCGTAATCGGCGGCTTTGTTATCGCAGGATTCCTGGCTCTGTTCCTTTGCGGAAGAATGAATGGAACGTTCAAAGAGAATTGCCAGCTTGTTAACAAGCTGTTCTATGATGGTGTGGTTGATACTGCTCCACTAGTAGGATTCCTTCTTACTCTGCCTATGTTTAATCAGGTGGCAGCTTATGCTTCTCCTTATTTCAAGGTGATTTTAGGCAACGTAATGCCAAAGAGCGAGATCGTAGTCTGTATCGTGTTTGCTGTTCTGCTTTGCATGGGATTGTTCCGTGGACCGATGACTCTGGTTGGCTGTGGAGCCGCAACCCTTGGCGTGTTATCCAATGTTGCTTCCTTCTCTGTACCATTCTTATATGCGGTATTCGCTATTCCGACAATTACCGTAAATATTGGAAGCTGTATCACACAGTCATGGGTTGCATGGGGACTTGCTTATACAAAGGTTGAATCAAGAGATTTCCTGAAGCTATCCATTCCCAATGCATATCTTACCGGTGTGCTGCAGTATGTCGCAACCTTTATTATGCTAGGCGGACTTGGAGCCGCATGGTTCCTTTCATAGAAATATTTATGAAAACCCGAACTCTCCAAATCTAAGATAGATCCCCCATAGGTCCGGGCGCGCCTTTGCGCACCCGGACGCTTTTCACAATTCATTGAATGAGAGAATAATTATTGTTAAAACTAAGGTGCAAACACCTAACAAGTATACCTTTATGCCAGAATGCGTGGCTAGGAAATGGAAAGGAATGGAAAACTAATGGCAGAACGAGTACACAGACCGGTTCGTATGGGAATTGACGTAGGCGGTACCTATACCAAATGCGTTGCAATGGATAATGATACCCATGATATTATCGGAAAAAACGAAGTAAAAACGACACATGACCATAAAGACGGCGTTGCTGCCGGTGTTGTGCAGAGCTTTAAGAACTGCATGAACGAAAATAATATCTCTCCGGAAGAGGTGGTTTTCGTGGCTCACTCCACCACCCAGGCTACCAATGCCTTTATTGAGGGCGATGTGGCAAGCGTTGGAGTCGTAGGAGTAGCAGGGGGTGGTCTTGAGGGCTTTCTGGCAAAGCGCCAGCTGGCTTTAAAAGACATTATGCTGGATGAAAAAGTCGGCCGTATGATCAAGGTGTATAATACCTTTATAAAGAAAAAAATGCTGACAGAAGATATCATCAATAAGAACATCGATGATCTGCTTGCCCAGGGCTCTCAGGTAATGGTGGCATCCATGGCCTTTGGAGTGGACAGTATGGGGGAAGAGCAGATGATCCATGACTGCGCAAAGAAGAAAAATGTGCCTGTAACAATGGCTTCCGATATTACAAAACTTTACGGACTTACCCGCCGTACCCGTACGGCGGCAATCAATGCTTCCATTCTGCCGAAGATGATGATGACTGCAAATGCAACAGAAACCTCAGTAAAATCAGCGGGCGTCAACGTGCCCTTAATGATTATGAGAGGTGACGGCGGTGTTATGGAGATCGGCGAAATGAGAAAGCGTCCGATCTTAACGGCACTTTCAGGTCCGGCAGCATCAGTTATGGGCTCTCTCATGTATCTTCGTGCTTCCAATGCCATCTATTTTGAGGTTGGAGGTACTACAACCAACATCGGCGTAATAAAGAACGGCCGTCCTGGCGTGGATTATGCCAAAATCGGCGGTCACGACACCTATATCAACTCTCTGGATGTTCGGATCTTAGGCTGCGCAGGCGGTTCCATGGTCCGTGTCAATGACAAATGCGTGGTAGACGTAGGCCCCCGTTCCGCTCATATCGCCGGCTGTGAATATGCCTGCTTTATGCCGGAAGAAGAGATCGTTGATCCACAGATCGAAATGGTCAGTCCAAAGCCAGGAGATCCGGGCGACTATGTGACCCTGCGGTTAAAGAATGGAAAACGCATCTGCTTTACCAATACGGATGCTGCAAATGTCCTGGGACTTATTGATGAAAAATACTTTGCCCACGGCAATGCAAATTCCGCCAGAAAAGCTATGCAGCCTGTTGCTGATAAGCTTGGCATAACAGTAGAAGAACTGGCTACCCAGATTCTGGATAAGGACTTTGAAAAGATCAACGCCTGCATCAATTCTCTGGCTGAAAAGTACAAACTGGATCATGACAGCATGAAACTGGTAGGCTGCGGCGGCGGTGCTGCTTCCCTTGTTCCTTACTGCGCCGGCAAGATGGGGCTGCAGTACAGCATCCCGGAAAATGCGGAAGTAATTTCTTCCATTGGCGTGGCACTGTCCATGGTTCGTGACGTGGTTGAGCGTGTCATTCCAAACCCAACACAGGAAGACATCCGTGAGCTGAAAAAAGAGGCGGCAGATCTGGCAGTCAGCTCAGGCGCTTCTCCTGACTCAGTAGAGATCCATATAGAGATCGACAGCCAGACAGGAAAGGTGACGGCCATAGCCACAGGATCTACAGAGGTAAAGACTACAGATCTCTTAAAGGCCTGCGAGGAGCCGGAAGCTTGCGAGCTTGCATTACAGGATTTCGGTCCCAAGATCTGCAATGTGGAATTGGCTGAGATGACAGACAAGTTTTATGTTTATAAAGGGGAAAAAGACGGTAAAACACCTCTGCGTATTGTAGACAGCAAGGGATTCATTAAAGTGCAGTGTTCCGACGGTGTTGTAGAGAAATGCAAGGCAAAGGACTACGAAGAGGTTGTAGAAAAGCTTTGGAAGGAAAATGCCGTATTTAAGACGGATACCGTGCTGCGTCCGGATTTCTTTGTATGTTTCGGACCCAGGGTATGCGACTACAGTGCAGTAGACTTGGAGCAGGTTATGCTTCTTATGAATCTGGACTTGGGTGACCGGGAGCCAGAGGAAGATGTTCTGATCATAGCTTCCGTACAGGAGATTTAATCGATTATGAAGAAGGAAGAGTTTCGAAGTGCCCTAAAGCCCATTACAGATGGACTTTTCGGAAAGCAGAGGACAAGCGTGTATGAGCGCCCCCACTTTGACGTACGTCCAATCGAGGACATGGTAAATGACTTAGCGCAAATTGAGCCGGCGGAATGGTATTCCTATGCATTTTCCAGAGAGCCTTTAAATGGAAGGTTTAATGAGGAGCAGCGAAAGGAATGGATGGAAAAATGCCTGGCCTGCGGCAGAGAATATGCACAGAAGATTCGTGAAAAGTACCAGACCAGTGATCCTAAGAAGCTGGCAAAAGCCATGGGAATGGATATCTCCTTTCCGGAATTCCCGGAGAAAACCGACCGGGTGCTTTTCGCTGAATACAGGGTACCCAATAAAATCTGCATCTATATGGATGCGGTAAAAAAAGGGGAGAAGCTCTTTGAAAGGCCGGGGATCCCGGAGATGTTAGCAGAGGGGCTTGATATCAGCCGTCTTCTGCTGGCCCATGAGCTTTTTCATTTCGTGGAAGAGCAGTACAAACATGAAATTTTCACGAAGACAGAAAAAGTCAGACTGTGGTCCCTTGGTTTTCTTCATAATGATTCCAACGTGATCGCCTTCAGCGAAATTGCGGCAATGGGGTTTGCCCAGGAGATCATGGGAATCACCTATTCCCCCTATATAATGGATGTATTTTTGGTCTATGGCTATTCACCGGAAGAAGCCAGCGGACTTTACGAGGAGATGATGGTCTGTGCGGGGAGAACGCCGCGGACCGCTTAAGAGAAAGCAGGAGAAGATATGAGTTTAAAAATTCCATTTGAGACAGTAAAAGAAACTATAAAAAAAGCGTTGTTAAATGCAGGGCTTACGCTGGAACAGGCTGAGACCTGCGCAACGATCCATGCCCAGTCCAGTGCCGATGGAGTAGAGAGCCATGGACTAAACCGTGTACCGCGTTTTGTAGAATATGTGCAGAAGGGCTGGGTGGATCCAAAGGGTCAGCCGGAGCTTTTAGGGGCCAGGGGAGCCGTTGAAAATTACGACGGACATTTAGGAATCGGTATTACCAATGCAATGTTTTGTGCAGACCGGGCCATGGAGCTAGCGAAGGAACATGGGATCGGATGCGTTGCTCTTAGAAATACGACTCATTGGATGCGTGGCGGCACCTATGCCTGGAGAATGGCGGAAGCCGGTTTCATGGGCATGAGCTGGATCAATACGGAAAGCTGTATGCCTCTGTGGGGCAGCGATGAGCCGGGTGTCGGAAATAACCCGTTCTGCATTGCCATTCCAAGAGAGGATGGCCCGATTGTTCTTGATATGGCGATGAGCCAGTATGCTTATGGAAAGCTTGGAGTTTACCGTCTGGCAGACAAAAAGCTTCCATTCCCCGGAGGCTTTGATAAAGACGGAAACTTGACGGATGATCCGGGAGCCATCGAGGAAAGCAGACGGATCCTTCCCACCGGATACTGGAAGGGAAGCGGCATGGCAATTGCGTTAGATTTAGCAGCTGCTCTTATGGCAAATGGAAACAGCGGTTTTGATATGGATGAGGAAGGAAGAGGAAGCTGCACTGGCTGCTGTCAGATTTTCATTGCTTATGATCCATATCTTTTCGGAACAAAGGAAGAAATCCAGGAAATGCTCAACCGGCGTGTTGCTGCAGCGGATGCAAGCCATCCAGAGCGGGAAGGCGGCCAGGTTACCTGTCCGGGAGAGCGTACCATTACTACCAGGGAACGCAGCATGAAGGATGGCGTATCCGTGGATGAGACCATCTGGGCCCAGGTGGTTGCAATTTCAGAAGGAAATCTGGATACAAAGGATATTGCAAGCAAATAAAAAGGAACTGCTCCTCATGGGGAGCAGAAGGGAGAAAACTTATGCTTTTTTCTAATATTTCAGTTGCAGAAACATACGATTATCTGGAAGATAAATTCCGGGCAGCCTATGAGTGGCTGAGAGAAACGGATATCCGTTCTTTATCGGCAGGAAGCTATCAGGTCATGGGAGACATCGTGGTGGCTAATGTACAGGAATACACCACATTTCCTGCAGAGCAGGGATCCTTTGAGACCCATGAGAAATATTTTGATATTCAGTACATGGTTTCCGGAAGGGAACAGTTCGGCGTCTGCAAAAGAGACGGCTTAAAGGTGAAGGAACGGATCGAAGAAAACGATGTGATTTTCTATGAAGAACCGGAGTTTAGCGGAAGCGTTCTGCTGGAAGAAGGAGATTTAATCATTGTGGCCCCTGAAGATGCCCATAAGCCCCGCTGCGCGGCAGGAAAGCCCTGTGATGTAAAGAAGGTCGTAGTAAAGATCGCTCTTTAAAAAACAAATCTGTCCGGCTTAAAGGTAATCCAGGCCGGACAGAAAACGTTAAATGATATTCATGGTCAGGGGCATCATAAGGTGATTGATCAGGACCTGATAGGCCTGGAGGCTATCCCCCTTTTTCAGATGCTGGTAAAAGGTTAAATGCTCTTCATAGGTAGCCTGTGCACGGCCGGCAACGGTCAGGGCATTGGCAGTGGTCAGATGTATGGTATAAAGAAGGCGCTGGAACAGATGATCAAATTCGCCGTTCTCAGCGAAATGGACTAAAAGCATATGAAACTGATGGTCCTCTTCGGTAAAGGACTCCGGGAAGTTCTTTGCGGAGAGAGCGGTTTTCTGCCTTGCAAGGGATTCTTCCATATCCTTTAAAAGCTTGTTAAGCCGTTTTTTATCCTCGCAGCCTGCGGCCAGATGGACACAAAAGCCTTCAATGGCGCAGCGGACCTGGATGGATTCCCGCATGGTTTCCTTGTTCAGACGCCGGATCATGAATCCACGGCTGGGAATGATGGTGATATAACCTTCCTGAGAGAGATACTGAAGTGCCTCACGCAGAGGGGTCCGGGAGATCCCCAGTTCCTTTGCCAGTCTGGTTTCCGAGTACAAAACCTCTGAGTCCAGGGATTTGGAAAGGATCTGTTCTTTAATTGTATGATAAGCCTGATATTGCAGGGAACCGGTATCGTTCATGAAAGACTCCTGTCGTTTGGAAATACCAGACAACCTTGTCTGGCTATAAGTGTTACGGAAATTATCATACCTGAAAAGAACCATGAAGTCAATAAAAAAAGATTGACCGGTATACCGGTATACTGGTATAATAAATAGAGAAAGAAAATACTATTTTTTAACACAGGAGGTACAAACAATGAGCGCATTTGAACTGGGAAATGGGTTAAGAGTCATCGATTTAACAAAGCAGCTGGATCCGGAAACTGAGACAAGACGGTGTCATTTATTCCGTTTTAACACAGGTGGTCCAATCCCGGATTTCCACACCATTATGGACTTAACCAGCCATTTAGGCACTCATGTGGAATGTCCATATCACCACAACGATAACTGGACAGACGTACAGGGTCTGCCGATCAGCACATTCATGGGCCGTGCGATCCTTGTAAACATCGATCATATGGAGCCTAATGGCAAGATTAAGGGAGAAGATTTAGAAAAAGCCTGCGGCGGCCGTATCAAAGAAGGTGATATCGTTATTCTGGATTCCCCGCGCAAGCTTCCTCCATTCACTCCTGCTTCCAACACGAAAGAGGATGAGCGCCTTTTCATCTGCCGTGAGACAGCAGAGTGGTTAAAGGAGAAGAAAGTAAAATGCGTTGGCTTTGGCGACGGCGTTTCCATTGAGAGCAACAACGAGGATGTATGCGCATTCCACGATGTTTTGATGGAGGTTGATGTGGTATTCTTAGAGGTATTAAAGAATTTAGAAGAGCTGACCACTGACACATTCTTCATGTCTTACGCTCCGATTCCGATCAAAGGACTGGATTCCTGTCCGATCCGCGCATATGCCATCGAAGGAATTGCGGAATTTTCGAAATAATTGAGGGTGAAATTTATGAAGATTGCTGTTATAGGGGCAGGGGCCATGGGTTCCATCTATGGTTCCCATTTGTCACTGAACAATGAAGTATATATGGTAGATACGGCGCCTGCAGTTGTGGAGCACATTCAAAAGGAAGGGATCAAGCTTCTGGAAGATAACGAGGAGCATGTTTACCATCCCAATGCTGTTACTTCCACAGAGGGTATGGAGCCTGTGGACCTTGTCATTCTGTTCGTTAAATCCTTATATTCCAAAGCAGCACTGGATACAAACAGAAGTCTGATCGGTCCTGGGACATACGTGATGACCCTGCAGAATGGTTCCGGCCACGAGGATATCCTGGAGGAGTTTGTTTCAAGGGATCATATGGTCATCGGTACTACAGAAGACAACGGCGCAGTATTGGGCCTTGGCTATGTGAAACGGGGCGGTACAGGCAATACCAATGTAGGCATGCTGGCAGAAGATAAAGAGCAGTTCCTTAAAAGGCTGAAAGAAGCTTTTGAATGCTGCGGATTTCGGGTAAATGTCCATTCCAATATCCAGCAGCTTATCTGGAACAAGCTTTTTACTAATGTATCATTAAGCGCGGTCACAGGCATCCTTCAGGTGGATATAGGGTATATCGCATCCAATGAACATGCCTGGAATATGACGGTCCGCCTGATTAAAGAGGCGGCTTCCGTGGCCCGGGGTCTGGGTCTTCATGCAGATGACGATGAGATCATAGAAAAGGTGAAGAAGACATCGGAGATGTCTCCAAACGGCTGCACCTCCATCCGTGCAGATCTGCAAAATGGACGGAAAACAGAAGTGGATACGATCAGCGGCTCCGTAGTAAGGGCTGCAGAGAAATGCGGCATTCCGGTACCGACACATGAGTTCCTGGTGGAAATGGTACACGCTATGGAAGACAAAAGCCGGTAACAGGATATAGAAAGAGGCTGGTTTTCCGCCGCAGGGTGTTTGCGCTGCCGGATACCGGCCTCTTTATCTTTTGTTCTTGTGAAGGCAGCCGGACCCAGAGAAGGGGGTCTTATACATGTACAGGGGAAAAGTCAAATGATAAGGGGGATTACAAACCATGAAGAAATTATATGTTGCTTCCATCACTCCGTTTCAAGAGAATGGAGAAATCAACGAATCCGCTGCAAGGCAGCTGTGGGAGAGAAATATTACAGAGGGAGCGGATGGATTTTTTATCGGAGGAAGCTCGGGAGAATGCTTTCTGCTGACCAGAGAGGAGAGGGTCCGTTCCTTTGAACTTGCTTCAGAATATGCAAACCGTGCGGATATATTCGCTCATGTAGGGTCCATCAGTACGGAGGAGGCTGTATTCTATGCGAAGAAGGCAAAGGATATGGGCATTCGGAATATTGCAGCGACTCCTCCGCTTTACTTTGGATTCTCGGAGAAGGAGATCGCAGGATATTACTACGATATTGCTGAGGCAATCGGCCAGCCGGTTCTTTATTATAACATCCCATCCAGCACCCACAGAGAGCTGGAAGTTTTCCATCCGGATATACAGGCGCTTTTAAAATCCGGTGCAATAGGATCTGTAAAGCATACCAATCTTAATCTGCTTCAGATGGAGCGGATGAGGAATATAAATCCGGATATTAAATGCTTCGGAGGCTTTGAAAGCTGTATGGTGGCTTTCCTTGCTTTTGGCTGTGACGGCTTTATCGGAAGCAGCTTTAATTTTATGCTGCCCCAGTTTAAGCGTGTGATGGAGCAGTATCTGGAAGGAAAGGAGGAGGAAGCCAGAATCCTCCAGACCAAATGCAACAACATCCTGGATGTGCTTTTAAAGAACGGATTGTGCGCAAATTTAAAGTATATCGTATCCAGCCAGGGAATTCCGGCCGGAGAGGTTAGAAAACCTATGCTGCCTTTGACGCAAGAGAAGAAAGATGAGATGGAACAGGTGCTTAAGCAGTATCTGGAAATCCGTTAATGCTTTTTGGATAAAAGCTACAGGATCAGGCTTAAAATTATAAAGGAGATTTAAAGACTTATGAAAGCGGTACAGATTGTAAAACCATATGAGTTAAAAGTCATCGATGTAGAAATGCCGGTAATGGACGAAAAAAATAACGTGCTGATTAAAATGACCGCTGCGGGAATCTGCGGCTCTGATGTAGGTATTTATCATGGAACCAATGCTGCGGCTACTTATCCAAGGATCATTGGACATGAAATGGTAGGAAAAGTGGCGGAAACCGGACCCTCTGTCAAAAACTTAAAGGTGGGTGACCGTGTGATCATCAACCAGGTGACAAGCTGCGGCCATTGTTATCCCTGCCGGATCGTAAGAGGGAATGTATGCGACCATCTGGCTGTACGCGGCGTTCACATTGACGGAGGCTACCGTGAATATATGTCCGTACCGGAATCAGACTGTTATGTACTTCCTGATTCCCTTTCTGATGGAGACGCTGTTATGATCGAGCCTGCCACCATTGGCATTCAGTCCTGCACCCGTGCAGAGTTAGACAAGGATGACATGCTTTTAATTTACGGTTCCGGCGCTCTTGGAAGCTCCATATTAAAGACTGCCCGTTTGATCTGTGACCATATCATTGTTGCGGACATCCAGGATGATAAGCTGGAAACAGCTAAAAAGAATGGGGCTGCTTATACGATCAATACCTTGAAGGAAGACCTTCAGGAAAAGGTTAAGGAGTATACTCACATGAGGGGAGCCACAGTTTCCATAGATGCCGTTTGCAGCAAGGATTCCCTGACCCAGCTTCTCCAGGCTACCGGAAATGCCGGCCGGGTCATGACCATGGGATTTTCTACTTCTCCTACGGAAATCACTCAGTTTGCCGTCACCTCTAAGGAGCTTGATGTTAGAGGTTCCCGTCTGCAGAATAAGATGTTTGGAAAGGCCATTGAACTGATCAATGAGGGAAAACTGGATCTTAGCGGTTCTGTTTCTCATACCTTCCCCCTGATTCGCGCCCAGGAGGCGTTTGACCTTGTGGACAGCCATGATCCGTCCATTCGTAAAATCGTCCTGACCTTTGATTTTTAATCATTTGTCCTGAAATAAAGTAAGCGGTTCCTTCTGCATTTAAAACAGAAGGAACCGCTTTTTCTTATCAGCCGGCGCGTGCAGCGCAGCCATAAGATAATCATATATACGAATCATAGCTTCCGGCTCAACCCATTCAGGAGAGTCCCGATATCCGCCGTGCATGGTGCTTGAGACATCCATCTGACTGAGGATCATATCAAATTCCGGGGGATGGCCTAAAAATCCACTGCCCAGATTGGAAAGGGCATTTAGATATTGGATATCCCAACGGGGAATTGAGGCTATGCTGATTGCAGGAATTCGAAGACCGGAGAAAGAGGCTTCGTCGCTCTTAGGCAAAAATTTAACCAGGATACCGTTGTGGGACGTCAGGATTTCCTTGCTGCAGAAAGTGCGTACAGACTCTTTTTTTGCATTCCCCCGGTCATAGACCGCAATGGTATCACCGTAACCGCATACATCCAGATTAATCACACCGGTAATGGCCTGGCGGTCCATTTGGCTGACGTAATGACGGCTTCCCGTATTGCCTGTTTCTTCTCCGTCAAAAAATGCGAAACGTGCAGGAAAGTTTTCGGCGCGCAGGGCTTTTGCAAGAGCGATCAGGATGCATAGGGCAGCAGCATTGTCGTTGGCCCCAAAGCTTCCGTAAACCGCATCGTAATGGGCACAGAACAAGAGGCTGGGCCTGCTGTCTTCCGGAGAAATCAGATAATTGATGATTCCTCTGGGAGCATTGGGGGAGGGAGCTTCTTCCTGGCGTTCAAAGGGCAGGTGTTCCTGCTCCAGAACCCTTTCAAGAGCCATACGGCGCAGGTCAGGATCCTTCATGGAAAGTTCAGTCAGATATTTGTCCAGGCTCATGATCATTCCCCCTGCCGGTAGTCACCGGGCAGGCAGCTTTCAAGAGGTACTTTTATAACGATCTTACGGATCGCCGCAGGGCTGTCTCCGGCCTGGATAGCGGGGATATGGACATCCCAGGGAAAATAAATGGCATAGGAGCCTTGAACGAGGCGGATGCGTCCCTCCGGAGCCTCAGGATCATTGCAAAAGAAAAGAATGTCCCTGGGAGTGTCAAGAAGATCCTCGTCCACCTGCCCTGTTTCGCCCTTGCTGTAAAAACCGGCCTCTTCCGGACCGCCATTGGCAAGAAACTGTACGTCAATATTTTTTCTATGAATTTCCGGACGAAGGTCCTCCCGGTCCTTAGTTTCTAAATCAAGGACCTGCAGAATAACGGGCAGGCCTTCCAGTTCTATGTTAAATACCCCTGGTTCATGAGCTGCCATATCGTTGTCCTTTAAAAAGCGGATGGCATTGCGCAGGGGAGCCGGAAGCACGGCAAGCTGTTCCTCCAGCATGGGTTTATATATGTTTCCGAAAATCATGGGTAATTCCTCCTGTTTCATGGATTATGGATTCTTTCATCTGCAGGCGCCTGTTACTGCATGGCCGTTAAGCCTCCGTCCACACCAAGGATCTGGCCGGTCACAAAGGAGGAGGCATCGCTGCATAAATACAGTGCGGCGGCGGCAATATCCTCTTCACGGCCGATGCGCCCAAGAGGGATGCGGTCCGTCAGCTTTTCTAAAAAAGCAGGATCATCCAGCTGGAATGAGTTAATAGGTGTCCGCACAAAAGTGGGTGCGATAGCATTGCAGGTAATACCGTATTTTCCCCATTCGCAGGCTAATTGCTTTGTGTACATATTGGCTGCGCCTTTGCTGGCGCAATAAGCGATATAATCCTGTTTTGCGCCGATAAAGCCCTTTACGGAAGAGAGATTGACGATACGCCCATACCGGTTGGGAATCATGAAACGTTTTCCTACAGCACGGGTTACTGTGTGAATGCCTTTTACATTTAAGTCCATTACCTGATCAAAGGTATCTTCGTCGTAATCCTCCGCCGGCAGCAGCCGGTTCATCCCGGCACTGTTAACCAGGATATCGATTCGGCCAAATGCCTTGTCCACCTGATCAAGCATATCTGATACGTCATCCCGGTCACGGATGTCGCAGCGCAGGGAAAGAAAACTGCGGCCTGTCTGCTTTGCCTCTTCCTCAAGATGGGCAGCCTTTTCCGGATGCCCGCCACATACAGCCACATCTGCTCCGTTTTGCAGGAAGGCTCTGGCAATGGCGCTTCCCAGACCTCCGGTTCCTCCCGGGATCAGGGCCTTCTTTCCGGCCAGTGTGAACATATTCTGATAGATCTCATTTTTCATAAAGAAGCCCTTTCTGTTCCTGTAAACTGGTATCTGTCTGTTCTTTATTACTTTCAATAAAATAGTCCGGATAACGTTCCTTCAGAGGGGATATTAACAAAAGGATCCGGGCCAGATGATGATGGTAAATGGTGCATGCCCGGTCTGTATCCCGTTCTGCAAGCGCATCAGTAAGCGCAGTTAAATCCCTGAGAAAGTCTTCCATTGCGGATGCGTCGGAGGCAGATAAGTAGAGAAGCCTTTGTAAGTCCATTCCGGCTTTCTGGACGGGTTCCCAGATGAAGTCCATCTTGCCCGCCAGATCATAAAGCAGATGATAATATTCGGTGATCAGCCGGACGGATTGGGATAAGTCCTTCTGGGCCAGATAGTCCTCCTGCTGCATCAGGTTATGATAAAGAATATCAAACTGAGGCCGTTTCACTTTTCGGATGAAGATGTTTTGAAGCATGGCTGTCCCAAGCTGCTTGTTAATCCATAAGGTTTGTTCAATCCGGTTAATGTCAATTCTGGATACAAAGGCTCCTTTTTGAGGGATGACGTCCACCAGATTTTTACGGGAAAGCTTGTAGAGCGTATCATGGACCGGCGTCCGGCTTATGCTCAGCGCATCTGCAAGTTCTACCTCGTTCATCTTACGGCCTGGGGGCAGATGAAGGTTCAAAATGAAATGCCGGATAATCCGGTATGCATATTGGCGTGCATCCTCCGTATGTCTCCGGGACGGCAATTTTTGAAACGGTATGAGTGACATGTAAAACTCCGTTCTGCCGCCTTGACTGGCGGCACAAATCAAATAAATAACGCCAAGGGCGTTGGTGTCTGTCCTGTTTGCCATCAAAAATTAACATAAGGCTTTTCTGGTACATGGTTTTATATGAGTACCAGATATGGACAGGACAGAATGAATGGAAACTTGTATGCAATATCTTTCTATATTTTATCATTCTTTACTGAAAAAAGCTACTGAATTTGATGCCGCAGGCGCCGGGAACGAGCCAGTGATTATGCCTGTAATATACGGGCTACCTGTTCCATATGTCTGCCATCTGTACCGCAGCGGCCTCCAAATATATTCATACTGCTTATGCGCCGCAGTTTCATCATTTCTTCCGCAGATTTTCCTTTGGCATCGTATATAAGATCTGCCATTATTCATCGGCTATGTTCTCACTGAGAAGTGTATGTCTAAAAGAGTTGAAATCAAAAGGGATTTATGGAAATATATAGTACAAAACAACAAAAAAATGATATTAACCTCTTGCATTTATTAAAAACCTATGATATAATCCCAGTGTTGCTGCAAATGAACAAAATTTATAATTTATATGCGCGAGTGGCTCAGTTGGTGGAGTACGACCTTGCCAAGGTCGGGGTCGCGGGTTCGAGTCCCGTCTCGCGCTCTATAGAGTACGCAGTATTTATGAAGGTTTCCGATTTTCGGAAACCTTCTTTTTGTTTACATAAACTAAAGTGATCAACTTTATAGTTAAAACGTCACGAATCACAGACATGCCTTCCAGTTGTTCCTCATCAGAGGCATATCAGTGTCCTGTTTTATGTCAGCAACCCTTTAGTCGTGAGTGTTTATAAAAAATAATCACCTATATTCATGTAACTCATATTCTATATTAGATAAATGAATAAATAGCTTATTCCATTAATCGGTTCTTTATAAGTACATAGTACTTAAAAGCTAAAATTTAAGAACTTTCAATGGAAGGAGTAATTAATATGAATTTATCATCAATAGCAAATTTTAAGGATAATTATGAAAATAGTATTAAAAGCAGTGACTCATGCGGACAAATTCTTAAATGCGGAGAGGTTGGTCAAGCATTATTATTTAATGGTGCAACGATAGGAACTACTGTACCAGCCGCTACAATTACATTAGATACCTCTAAATTTTGTAACCCATGTATCATGCTTGAATTTTCATCAAATATAATTGGAACACTATTTCAAGGAACATTAAATTTTCAATTATATCGGTCTTGTAAAAATCAACTGCCAATTCCTGTTGGCCCACAATTCTATTTTTCACGGCCGATACCAGCTTTTTTGGCCGATATGTTTTCATTTGTTGTATGTGATTGTGATTTATGTTCTAATGAATGCTGCACCTATAGTATTGTTGTTTCGGCCGGTGGATCTGCTCCGGTTATTGGTAATGCCGGTGTTTTCGCAGCAAGGCTGGCCGCAATTATTGCAGATAAACCGAACCATGATGATGACTGCCACACCTGTAATAAACTTTGCAGTAAAGATAACAGGACTATTTTAAAATGCGGAACAATAGGCAGTGTATCAATCACTCCAGATACTTTGGCAGGTACTGCATCTACCATCAGTACTCTTACTTTAAATACCTCCTGTTTATGTAATCCATGCGTAAAGCTTGAATTTGCAAGCACGATAGCTTATTCAAGCCCTACCACCATGGATAGCACCGTTGTAAACTTTCAGGTATTTAAACTTTGCGACAATCAGCTTAACCCAATACCAGTTGGACCGCAATTGGTTTTTTCAGTACCTTATACAACTGTAATAGTTCCGCCAGCAACACCTGGTTTTTCTGGTACTTCAACGTTTTCTTTCTTTGTTTGTGATTGTGAGATCTGTACCAATGAATGCTGCACCTATTCAGTGGTGGCGACTACAGCTACAGCTGATGCTGCTGTTACAATTACAAACGCAAGACTTTCCGCAATAGCCGCAGAAAATAACTGCAGATGCTGTTAATTCAAAGTTTATAATTTTTACTGCTATAAAAGGCTCTGATCATTATCCGGGCCTTTTATTTTGGCTGGCAATTCATCCTCAATCTCTACCAATATTAACGTAACATAGTCGTCTCTGTTTTTAGTGCCTATCTCAAATATAAGATACTCCTCATACACATTTTTTCCGAGGTTTATCTGATGTTCCTTTGCATACTGCATAATCTCTGTATACATTTCACTGATCTTTGGATAACTTCCCTTATAATAAACCTGGAGATACCAGCCCTCTTTTCGCACCAGAGTGTTGTTTTTCTTATCAGCATTATTCGTTTTTGTATACAGATAGGAAAAGCTGTCGAATCTTTTATCACGGATATTATCAATGGTAAGCGATGCTCCCAGAAAATCTATCATACTTGCATTGCTGTTATTACGGAATGCGATCAGCTCTGTTAAAAAATTCGGGTATGAGTTGTCATTGTCATTATCCATTAAGGTACTGCATAGCGCTTTCATGCTTTTATGATAAGCCGTCCCTATGGTATTATATTCCACGGATAAGGCCTTTTCTGTTAATTCCTTAAGGGAGTCAATTTCACGTTTCGTGTTTTTTAACTTTTTAATTTCCTTAGACACTTCATTTGACTTTTGTTCCAGTAAATCTACCAGCTTTACAGGATTTCTTTCATCCATATACTTTTTAATTTCTTTTAATGGCATTCCCAGCCTTTTTAATGCGGAGATAATAGAAAACGTATCGAATTGGCGGAAAGAGTAATAACGATAACCATTTTCTTTTATGATCTCAGGCTGAAAAAGCTTTATCTGATCGTAATGAAATAAAATATGTTTAGGAATTCCGCAGATTTTTGCAAACTCTCCTGTTGTTAAGTATTCATTTTTATCTTTAGACATAAAATTACCTCAGTTCTATGCTGCATATTACGGATTTCATGTTTGCAGCCGCAGCATTGACACAAACTTTTTCATAACATATATGTTTTATATTAACAAAGCAGGTATTAAAAAAACAGGAAATATCAAACAATAATGATAAGAAATATTTTAGAGTTTTTTTTTCTTGACTATAAGACAACCTTATAGTTTATAATAGTCAAACAGCCTTTTTCTGTCAAGGATTGCGGCTGAATTTATATATGTATTTATACAGTAAAGCGAAAGGAGTCATGTTATGAGATTAATGTTAAAATATCTGAAAAGATATCCGAAGCTAATTCTGTTAAACATCATAGGAATCTTTAGTTTCGTTGCAGTACAGCTGGGAATTCCCACGGTTATGGCGTGGATGATTGATAACGGAATCGGCAATGGTGATATAGCTTATATTAAGAAAATGGGAGGAATCATGCTGATTATCTGCATTCTTGGAGGTGCAGGAACCATTTTATTAACTTTCGCTTCATCAAGAATTTCAACCTATATGATTCGGGATATCAGAAATGATGTTTTTGCACAATCGCAGAAATTTTCCCACACAGAATATAATAAATTTGGTGTGTCTTCCATGATTACACGAACAACGAATGATGCATTTCAGTTAATGTTGTTTTCCAATTTGTTGTTTCGAACTGCACTTTTGGCACCAGTCATGATTATTATCAGTGTTTTTATGACGATCAAGACCAGTATTAATCTCTCTATGGTTATCGGAGGAAGTTTTCCATTTATAGTGGCGGGAGTCATTATCATTGCGAAATTAACCAATCCGCTTTCTGAGAAACAGCAAAAGGGGATGGACCGTCTGAATCGGATTTCAAGAGAAAACTTAACTGGTGTACGTGTAATCAGAGCTTTTCGAAAAAGTGAATATGAATCAGAACGTTTCGCAGAGACCAATGACGACTATGCCACTAATTCGAAAAAATTATTTAAAATCATGTCATTTACGCAGCCGGCCTTTTTCTTCTTATTACACCTTGCAATGATGGCCGTATTTTGGATATCCAGTTTAATGATTGATAAAGGAACTTTACAGGTTGGACAGTTAGTTGCTTTCTTAGAGTATCAGTTTCATGCAATGTTCTCTATCATGCTATTTTCCATGGTATTTGTCATGTATCCAAGGGCGCAGGTTTCTGCAAACCGCATTCAGGAATTATTAGATGAGGAACCGTTAGTAAATAATCCTTCTGAGGGCATTAAAGCGGATAATAAAGGTGTGGTTGAATTTGACCATGTTACATTCCAGTATCCGGATGGTGAGCTTCCGGTCATAAAGGATGTATCTTTTACTGCGAACAAAGGGGAGACCGTAGCATTTATCGGCAGTACGGGCAGCGGAAAGAGTACATTGATTAATTTAATTCCAAGATTTTATGATGTGACAGGCGGTTCTATCAAAATTGATGGTGTGGATACACGTGACTATGACTTAAAGGCGCTCCGTCAAAAAATTGGTTTTATCCCTCAAAAGGCCTTTTTATTTAAAGGAACCATAGAAGACAATCTTAAATTCGGCAATCCCAATGCGACGCAGGAAGAAATAGATCATGCAATTGAAATAGCGCAGGCGAAAGAGTTTATTCAGAATAAGCCGGACAAATTACAGGAATTTATAAGTGAAGGTGCAAAAAATGTATCAGGAGGACAAAAACAAAGGATCTCGATTGCGAGAGCATTGGTTAGAAAGCCTGAAATCTACATTTTTGATGACAGTTTTTCTGCGCTTGACTATAAAACAGATGCTACCTTGCGGGCTGCCCTTAAGGAAGAAACAAAAGAATCCATTGTATTCATTGTGGCACAAAGAATTAGTACCATTATGAATTCGGATAAAATAATCGTTCTGAATGAGGGCGAAGTGGTAGGTATGGGGACCCATAAAGAATTATTAAAGTCGTGCAATATATATTATGAAATTGCAGATTCACAATTAACAAAGGAGGAATTGGAGCGATGAGAAAATTATATCCATATATAAAACCATACTTGAAATTTTTTATCGTGGCGATTCTTCTTACGATAGCATACTCCGGTTTTTTATCAGCAGCGCCAATGGTGGAAGGTTTAATTACAACCAGACTAAAAGATGATGTTGTAGATATCGTGAACAAAGTTCCTGGAGCGGCCATCAGTTTTCCCTACGTTATTAAAATCCTAAAGCTGCTGCTTGCTATTTATATCGGAAACGTACTTAGCAGCTTTGGTTCACAGTATTTTTTGACCAATGGTATACAAAATACAATGCGTGATTTAAGAAACGATGTCCAAAGAAAGATTGCAAAGCTGCCAATCAGCTATTTTGATAAACGTTCCGTCGGTGATATTCTCAGTATCATCTCAAATGATATCGATACCATGTCAAATGCGCTTCAGCAGAGTTTATCAAGAATATTGAGTGCTGTCTTATCCATTATTTTAGCTATAGTACTAATGTTTTATATTAATCCGACGATGGGTACTGTTGCTGTCTTGCTGATACCGGGAAGTGCCCTGATCATGAAATTTATTATGAAGCGTTCTTCCGTTATGTTTAGCAGACAGCAGGCTGCACTTGGTGACTTAAATGGTTACATTCAGGAACGATATACCGGGCTAACCGAAATCAAACTTTATGGAAAGCAGGAAGATTCCATAGAACAGTTTAAGAAGATTAACAACAATCTTTGTGAAAATGGATTTATGGCACAATTTATATCTGGATTGATGTCGCCGTTAATCTCATTCATTACGTATCTTGCAATTGTCGCTGTTTGTATATTAGGTGCGACATTTGCAATAACAGGTGCCATTACGGTTGGACAGCTTCAGGCATTTATCCGATATATGTGGCAGTTAAATGAGCCGCTGGAGCAGGTGTCACAATTGTCTGCTTCCATTCAGTCTGCGATTGCAGCTTCGGAAAGAGTATTTGAGTTCCTTACTGAAACAGAAGAGGTCCCGGAGGTATCTGCTCCGGTAAGAATAGAAAACTTAAAGGGAAATGTTACCTTTGAAGATGTCTCTTTTGGTTATAACAAAGATAAAATGCTCATTGAGCATCTGGATATTAACGTAAAGAGCGGTCAGATGGTAGCAATCGTAGGCCCGACCGGCGCCGGAAAAACCACGCTTATTAACCTGTTGATGCGTTTTTATGACGTAAATAAAGGTGCGATTAAGGTTGACGGAGTGAAAATTAAGGATATGAAACGGGATGATCTTCGTTCTATCTTTGGAATGGTGTTACAGGATACCTGGCTATTTAACGGAACGATCGCCGATAATATTAAATACGGAAAAGAGGATGCAACGCAGCAGGAGATTGAAAACGCTGCAAAAACAGCAAATGTAAATCATTTTATCAAAACACAGCCAGATGGCTACCATATGATATTAAATGAAGAATCCTCAAACGTATCAGTCGGTGAGAAACAGCTTTTAACAATAGCGAGAGCGTTCCTGGCAGATCCGGCTATTTTAATCCTTGATGAGGCGACAAGTTCTGTTGATACAAGACTTGAATTAATGCTTCAGACAGCTATGAAAAATATCATGAAGGGCAGAACAAGCTTTGTTATTGCACACCGCCTTTCTACGATTAGAAATGCGGATTTAATCCTTGTTATGAATAACGGATCAATTATTGAACAGGGAACCCATGATGAATTAATAGCAAGGAAAGGATTTTATGAAAAACTGTATATGAGTCAGTTCCAAAATCAAGCTTAAGTATTTTTTAAAAGCAGGCTCCCGTAATTGGGAGCCTGCTTTTGGTTTATCTGTTATTCAACTCATCCAATAAATCCAATACCTCAAAAAGCCCGTTTATGGAATAATCCGCAAGACTGCGGTCAAAACCAAACCTGTTATCAATGATGGAGGCAACGGTCATTCCCGCACCATGACCTGCCATGATCCCATAGGTAGAATCTTCCACCACCAGGCATTCCTTTGGCTCCCGCTTTAAGGTATCTGCTGTATGGAGATATATTTCCGGATTAGGCTTACTTTCCTTAAATTCTTCTCCGCTTACAATGTAGTCAAAGTCACCTTTCAGTCCGCAGGATGTAAGCACATCTTCAATCCCTGCCCTGCTGGTTGAAGATGCCAGTGCCACCTGATAACCTCTGCGGTGAAGCTCCTTTAAAATCTCCGGGACTTCCTTTCTCAAAATAGAAGGATAATCCGGGCGGCAATCGGCCCAAAGTCCTGCATATAGCTCTTGGAACGTGTGGGAATTCACATCCTCACCGATCACGTCGCTTATAATCTCCATCGTCCTTTTTGTGGTGGATCCCACTACGGCAAACAGCGCCTCTCTGTTGATCTGGGGGTACTTAAGCTTCAGCTTTTCGTACATATGGTCCAAATATATGATTTCACTGTCGATCAGAACCCCATCCATGTCAAATATAACTGCTTTTATCATTGGTCAAATTCCTTCCTCAAAGTCCTCAGACGCTTCTACCGGTTCATATTTGTATTTTCCGATCTGCGTTTTTCCTATTTCAATAATTTCATCTGCCAGCATATCTGCATCCGGTATCCGGCCCATCATGCAGCGCATTGCCAGTTCTACGGTCATGCCCAGGTTTGTTCCGTAAAGGACCTTTATCCGTTCATCTCCAATGCTTAACATCACTGCATTTTTAAAAGGGGAGCCTCCCAGAATATCGCATAGAACAAGAACCTGTTCGCAGTCCTGTAAGCGGTCGAAGGCGGCCTTTAGATTCTCCTTTAGCTGTTCCTCGCTATGCTCCTCCCTAAAATCCACCGGTACGATAAAATCCTGATGGCCAGTGAGAAGTTCCACTGCGCTTGAGATTCCGGTTGCAAATGTTCCATGGCCTGAAATAATGATTCCAATCATAGTTTCCTCTTTCCTGCCCTCGATTTACGGGCATATAGGTATGACTTCCGGGCATTTCATGATTGATTTCTAATCCCTGTATACGACAAAGTCAAATCGGTGTGTGTTGCCCGGATAAGTTTCAATGCTATAGTCGATAGGACGTTCATATTGGTCGTAGGCGATGCTTTCCAGCATGTGTACAGGAGAGCCTTTTTCTATATGAAACAGGAGAGCCTGTGCCGGGTTGATGATTTCCGCCCGTATGGATCTGACCGCCTTGGCCGGATAGATGCCATACACATCTCTCATGATGCGGTAAAGAGAGTCTGTTCCGTAATCATAGGCTTCAATTCCCGGGAATAGATCCATGGGAACAAAGTTTTCAATAAAAGTAAAAGGACGTTTGTCCGCATAGCGCATGCGCTCCAGATGAAGGCAGTGCTGTTTGGGATCCAAACGAAGTTTTTCATAAACCGGGACATTATAAGGGATGATTTCCTTCTTTTTTAAATCGGTTCCAGGCACCATGCCGATCATGGCCAGTTCTTCACGGTAGCTGACAAGCTGCATTAAATAGATTCCCCGGTCTGTATTTGATCTTACAAAGCTACCGGAGCCACGCTTCCTCACCAGCATTCCAAGCTTGTTTAAATCTCCGTAGGCCTGCCGGACAACAGGGCGGGAGATGCTGAATTTGCGGCATAGTTCATCCTCTGTGGGCAGTTTTTGTCCCGGAATCAGGTTTCCGCTCCGGATTGCCGTAATCAGGCAGCCCTTTAACTGCTCATACAATGGAACCGGACTATATTTATCAATTTGTATAAATTCAAACTTCATGTATACACCTCCATAGCAGGGTAATCCCATTAGTACAGTATATCATTGAGGAATTTTACCTGCAATGTTATTTTAACGGATATCCATATTGATGTCCTCTTGGTGCTTTAAACGGTATCAGAGGCTGCCTCTTACCATGTGGTTTTTGCCACATAACGGAAGGGGCCATACAGGAGGAGGTAAATTCTTCCAGCTCTTCCTGTACGGCCCCCGGCAGAATTCTATCTGATTCCTTCCGTTGGTTACATGATTTTAAAGAAAGACAATACGATTGATACAAGGATGATAAGAATAATCAGCATCAGAGTATTAACATGTTTTTTCTTAAACAGCCAGTAAAGGGTAAATACAAACCCTAAAGGCAGTATGTTCGGCATAATGGAATCAAAGATTGCCTGTATGGATACGCCGCCGGGAGCTACCAGCGTTTCGGCAAAATGAAGGGATACGTAGCTTGGAATCAGCCCGCCAACCACCATCATGCCCAGGATGCCTGCTGCCTTTGTAATGGCGCTGGCATTGGAACTGATTAAATCAACGGCTCCCACACCCATGTTATATCCCATACGGCCAAACCACAATCTTGATATGGCGCCTAAAAACCAGATAGCGATATAAAGGATAGGACCCAGTACAGACCCGCCGCTTGCAAGGGAACAGCAGATTGCTGCTGATATTGGAAGCAGGGTGAACCAGAAGATTGCGTCTCCCAGTCCGGCCAGAGGGCCGAACAGACCGGTTTTTATGCTCTTGATCAGAGACCTGTCCTGACCATTTTCTTCCAGGGAAAGGACAAGACCCTGAAGAAAGGTTGCCATGTGGGGTTCGGTATTGATAAAGTCCATGTTATTTTTCATGGCATCTGAGATTTCTTCCTTCTGGTCACCGTAAATCTTCTTTAATCCGGGAAGCAATCCAAGGCAGAAGCCGGGAGCCTGCATACGCTCAAAGCTGAAGCAGGACTGTTCTAATATAGAAAGCATGCTCATCTTATTGATATCTTTTTTGTCTAATTTATTTCTAGATACCGTCATCGTCAGCACCTCCTCCTACAGTTATGGCATTCTTTTTGATCGTTTCATCATTGAGATAACCAATGAATGCAACGGCGATTCCTGCGATAGCAACAGGAAGGATATTGTCCAGCTTTAAGAATGTCATCATTAAGAAGCCAATAAAAAGATATGCCACGTTCTGCTTCTTAAGCATGACAACAAGGAGCAGGGTAAGACCGACTGCAGGAAGCAGGCCGCCGGATATTTCGAATCCGTGGATCAGCCATTCCGGGAACATGTTTACAAATCCTGCGATCTGGTTCTGTAATGCATAGGCAGAAAGGAACGTGATCAGAGCGTAGATTCCCGCTTTAATTACAAGTCCAAGAAGAACGATCTGTGTAAATTTCTTTGTGTCTGCGTTCTCGCATGCGTGATCCAGGGGACGTAAGAAACCTGCAAAAGTGGTGTTGCAGACAATTCCGACCCACTGTGCCAGCAAAGCGAAGGGCAATGAGAGTCCCAGAGCCGTTTCTGCGCTCTGGCCAGTCGTGAAAGCGATGACTGTTGTCATCATGCCTGCCATCAGAGGATCAGGCGGAACGGTACCGCCTACGGTCAGCAGTCCCAGATAAGAAAGCTCTGCAACGGCGCCCGCAGCCAGGCCTACCTGAACATCACCCAGGATTATTCCGGCGAAGAAGGCGACAACGATGGGGCGGAACCAGAAAAAGGCTTCCCAGCAGGCGTCACAGGCACAGATAAAGGCCAGTAAAGCCAGCAAAATCCCCTGGATTAAAGTAATTTGCATAAAAAACCCTCCTTTTATTGAACCGCAGGTTTCTTCCTGCGGTTTTCATCATCATTGCTTATGCAGTTCCAGGCATAAAGGTATGCCCGCAGGGTATTTCATCTCATTCTTCCTAAACCTGTCTATATTTTACTTCACCTCAAAATCATGCTTTTTATCTCCGGGTGCGATCTGGATATACACTTCAATGCCTTTTCCCCGAATCATTCTCAAGTCTTCTAAATCCTGTTCATCCAGATAAACATGAGGCTCATTGGATACTTTCTTTCCCGGAGCTACATGCATGTTGCCGATGCAGAGCTTATCGATGGGAACGCCTCCCTCAACCAGAGCTCTTGCAGACTGCGGATTTCTTACTACTATAAATATCTTCTGGTTTGGCGCTGCTTTATGGATGACTTCAATTGTTTTTTGAAGTGTAAAGAACCGGATCCCCACACCGGTGGAATCAGCGGTCATCTTCATCAGAGATTGCTGAACCGAATCACCTGCAGCCTCATCGTCTGCGACTACGATCAGATTACATCCAATGGCTCCCACCCAGGAGCATCCAACCTGACCATGTACCAGCCGGTTATCGATCCTTGTTAATAGAATGTTGGGCATATGTTTGTCACTCCTTTTGAAATTTTGTATCCCTCTGATATATTGTGCTATTTTTCGTATTTCCACTCTTTTTTATTAAAAAAGTATAAATAATGTATAAATAAATAATAGTATCATGGGGAAAGTTTGTCAATATGTAATTACATTTATTTGTATTTTTTCGATACATTATTGACTATACTTAGGGATATGATATAATTATTGCACAAAATACTTTCTGACTCACTTTTACCAAAATAAAAAAGGAGCGGTAACAAAATGAATGAAAAAATAAAAGAAACAATGATGACGTATGTGGAAGAGTCTCCTGAGGTAATGCTTAATAATATTAAAAACCGGAAGGAGCTGACAGCTCCGCTGATCACAGAATATGAAAAGGGAGATTACAAAACCGTCTGGATCGTGGCTTCCGGGTCCTCCTTTAATGGTTCGTACTGCGCCCGCCAGTTTATGAGGTATTATTTAAAGTCTGAGGTAAAGATCGTATCCCCCTTCACTTTTCTTAGCAGTGAACATGATTTTACGGACGGTGATTTTGTTTTTGTTGTTTCCCAGAGCGGTTACAGCACCAATTCCATTGATGCGCTGAAGATGATCCGTGAACAGGGGCGCACCTCAATCGGAATTACAGGAAGTATTTCCAGTGATATGAAAGATTATGCGGATGTGCTGATCGATTATGGGGTTGGAGTGGAAACCGTAGGTTATGTGACAAAGGGTGTGACTTCGTTTGCCTTGTTTTTGATGCTGTTTACTCTTGAAGCTGCCGTAAGAAAAGGACTGATGACAGAGGAAGAGGCAGAGCCGGTATGCCGGGATATGGAGAAGGCGGCCCGGTTTCATGAGACGGTGCAAAAGGAAACCATGAAATTCTATGAAGATCATTATAAGGAATTCACCTCCATGGTAAATGCTTATGTGTGCGGATTAGGCGCTAATTACGGCACGGCACTGGAAGGTGCTTTAAAGCTGGGCGAAACGGTAAAGATCCCTTCTGTTGCTTATGAGTCTGAGGAATTCCTTCATGGACCTAATCTTCAGATGACTCCCGGCTATACCGTATTTCTCATTGACGGAGGAAACAGCAGCAGCAGGATCCAGACCATTTTTAAAGCATGCAGGGAGGTAACTGACAGGGCGTTTTTAATAACCAATCAGCCTGGATTTACCGGAGAAGGGATTTTAAACCTTCCGGTGAAGCTGCCGGAGCTTTTAACCCCTTTATGCTTCCTGCCGTTTTTCCAGATCCTTGCATATCAGGCAACGACAACACTAAACCGCTGGAAGCAGCATCCTCTGTTAAAGAAGATGAAAGATACTGCAGCATGCAAGACGGAAAATTATGAGAATCAGGATGATGATGATTGATTCTTAAAACGAGACTATTTATGGGGAATATTAAAGTATTTTTTATTTCCTGAAGTGAAAAGCTGTTAAATGACCGATTGTGTTCTGCTCATTCGGTCATTTAACAGCTTTTTAACACCTTTCTTAACACCTTTTAATAAGATAATGGGAAACAGGCATTGCTTTTGCTGCAGGAAAATATTATAATACGGAAATGCTAAATTTCTTAACTGATATACCAAGGAGGCACACATGGTTCATGTTAAAAACATATTTAAAATTTTCGCCGGTGATATAAAACGCATTGCACTTAATCCGGTAGCAGTCATTATTGCGCTGGGACTTACACTGATTCCAGCCTTATACGCATGGTTTAACATCGCTGCAAGCTGGGATCCTTATGCGAATACAAAGGGACTTAAGGTTGCGGTTGTCAACCTGGATAAGGGGGCTTCTATTGATGATATATTTGACACGGAAATTGATGATTCTTCCATTAATATTGGTGAAATGATTCTTGATGAACTTAGAAAGAATGAACAGATAGGATGGCAGTTCGTCAATAAGGAAGAAGCAATCGATGGAGTGGAATCCGGGAAATATTATGCGGCAGTTATCGTTCCTGAAGATTTCAGCCAGAAAATATCAAGCGTCCTTACCTCTAACATTGAGCGCCCGGTGCTTGAATACTATGTAAATGAGAAGAAAAACGCCATTGCCACAAAGATCACAGGCAAAGGGGTGGAGAGCGTACAGCAGCAAATTAATGAAACCTTTATTAATTCTACCTCAAAGGTGGCTGGGAAGGCCTTAAACAAATATTCAGACAACTGGGAAACTGATAAGGAAACGGACAGAGACGATGCCGTCAGTACTCTTACGGATGTAAAAACAGATTTGAATCAGCTGGTGGATACCATTACCATGCTTCAGTCCACTCTACGCTCCGTCAACAGCTTAAATGGCGGTATGAAGGGAACTCTCCCGGATGTGAGCAAAATGATCGGTTCCGGCGGACAAACGGCTGAAAGCGCAAAAACCCTGATCGATTCCTCCAGAGGATTCTCTGACACAATGACAGAAGGTATCAGAGATACCCTGGATAATATCAGCAAGGTAGAGGAATCCGTGTATGAATCCTTTCAGGTGATAGGTAAGCTGACGGACACTTCCGCTGACGGAGCAATTGATGCATTAAAAGCCACGGAAAATCTGGTCACAGGAAGCATCAACCAGTGCAATAGCGTAAACAAGGTTTTAGGGACAATTAACCAGAAGCTGCCCATTCCCCTAAAAGATATAACAACTCTTCAGCAGAAGCTTACAGATACCGTTAAGCAGCAGCAGGAACTGGTCAGGAAGCTGCAGACCGCACAGCAGACTGTAAAACAGACAAAACGGCTGCCTGATACCATGGAGAAGGATATCGGAGACTCTCTGGACGGGGTCACCAACTCCATATCAGACCTTCTGAATTTTTATACCGGCAAGGTGGAACTTCCTTTAAAAGACAGCCTGGATAAGACCTATGATGCCCTGGGCACTACTGCGGGGGCTTTAGACAGCATTGGAAACATGATAGGGCAGATCGATACCACCCTTGACAGTGTAACAGCCTCATCCCAGAGCCTGATCGAAGCGTTAGACAGCGCCGTCAGCCTGATGAACAGGAGCCAGGAGCGGGTGGCTGATATGATCGACAACGTGAACAAGCTGGCGGATAATGAGAAGTTAAATAAGATCATGGACATCATGAAGAATGACCCGGATCAGCTCAGTGATTTTATGAAGATGCCTACGGATATGGTTACCAATAAAATCTACCCGGTAGAAACTTATGGTTCCGCCATGGCTCCGTTTTATACCATTCTGGCCATCTGGGTGGGAGGACTCATTTTGGTGGCTTTGGTAAAGACTAAGGTGGAAGAGAACAGATCGGAAGGGCTTAAGCTCTATGAAACCTATTTTGGAAGGTATCTCACCTTCATGCTGTTTGGAATCGCCCAGGCACTTGTGGTGGCTTTGGGAGATTTGTATATGTTAAAGATCCAGTGCCTTTATCCTGGGAAATTTGTGCTGGCAGCTGTGGCAGCCAGTATTATATTCACCAATATCATTTATTCCATGACGGTTTCCTTTGGGGACGTGGGCAAAGCGATTGTAGTAGTCTTTATGGTCATTCAGGTGGCAGGCTCCGGCGGTACGTTTCCCATACAGGTAACTCCCCGGTTTTTCCAGATGGTGAACCCATTGCTTCCATTTACTCATCTCATCAATGCAATGAGAGAGTGTGTGGGAGGTACTTATGGGAATGATTATTGGAAAGATATACGAAATGTGCTGGTCTATATTCCTATATCACTGTTGGTTGGAATCGTATTGCGGAAGAAGGTGTTAAAACTGAATGAATTTTTTGAAGAAAAACTCAGCCAAACAGGGATCATGTAAGATGGGAAAGGAAAAAAAGCCGCCGGGAATCAGACGGCGGCTGGTCTGGGCCGGCGGAGTGGTACTGCTTTTAATAGTTCTTGGCGTTTGGGTATGGAACTATCTTCCGATCCATTATGCAAGATTTTACCTGACCCGTTCGGCACTGCAAACCAGGGGACGGTTAATGGACTTATGGGGCAAAGACAAGGAAGGAGAAGGGGCAGAGGAAGATTCCCTGAAGCTCATAGCGGATGAAGTGGATTGGAATGGCCGCTCTGTGCTGATACTTCCGGGAGGGTTTGGCATCAGCTGGAAGGAGCAAAGGGATGAAAAACATACCTTTTCCCAGGGAAGCCTTGACGTGTATTTTCTTGGGGCCATAAGGGACGGAGTCCATTATTGGGCGGACAAAGAAAATGCCGTAATATCCATACCTGGGATAAAAGGACCGACCATAAGAACCAGCCAGGACACATTAAAAGAGGTTATTGGTTTTTCCATTATCCCGGAAGAGAGAGACCATTTAAGAGATCAGCTTGAAACCTTAAAAAAGGATACCATCCACATGATGAACCAGAGCCATATGGAATTTGTCAGTAGGGATAAGAGTGGCGTAACCATTAAGGCATCAGCCCCTTCCGGTCTATTTGACACCTATTTATGTAAGGTAGGAGAACTGCTCAAGGAGGGGCCTGGAAAGGATATGAAAGAATGGGGACAGATGTTAGAGGAACGGAAGACCCAGGGAGAGACTCAGGACATATTCTTTACCATTGACAAGGGGCTGCATATTACGGATATTAAAGTGGAGGGGCTGACTGATATGAGCCTTTTACTGGAGTCTAATGGAGGGCTGTCAGTGGCAGGAAATATAATGCTCCGCGAACGGAAGCTTGATATGAGCGCAAAGGTCTATTTTGGCAATGGGCAGGAAGGGAAAAGGGCATTCCAGATCCCTGAGTTTAATATTACATATCATAATGAAAGATTTGAGCTTGGACTGAAGCTGAGCGGAGGATATGAAGGCGGTAAGATCTCTTCTGATGCTCTGGAATATGGGAAACTGTCCGAGACAGGTGAGGAATCCTCCGGTGACGGATTGCAGAAGGTCAAGGACGAATTCTTAAAAAGAACCGGGCAATTAGGCCTTGACTTTTATAAGTAAATAAAAAAATCTATTGACAAATACAACTGTAACTTTTATAATAACAGTAAAGATACTGAAACTCACAAAGTTACAGTTATCCCAGGCAATAATCCAAAAAGCGGGGATATTTAAGATAATTATGATAAAACTATAAAAAGAGCACCGCCGGTTGGAAAACATTGCAAAGGATGTACTGTTCATTATATGATCGGCGCATTCCCGGATTCGGAGTAATGTAGATAATTATGAATAAAAGGCGCTTTTCGTGAATACACAAAAAGCAAGTCAAGAAGGAGGAACATGATATGGCAGTTTTAACATTAACACAGGAGAATTTTCAAACAGAAGTGGCAGATAACAGCGGCATTGTGCTGGTGGACTTTTGGGCGACCTGGTGCGGACCCTGTAAGATGTTTGCACCGGTGATAGACGAAATTGCTGAAGGGAATCTTCCCGGCGTTAAGGTAGGCAAGGTGGATGTTGACCAGCAGCCGGACTTAGCAGGACAGTTTAGGGTTATGAGCATTCCTACCCTTGTACTCTTTAAGGATGGTAAGGCGGCAGTCACTTCCGTGGGAGTGAAATCCAAAAAAGAAGTCCTTGATATGATCGAGAAATTACGATAAATACAGCAAAGGCCACGGGTCTTCCGGTTAACCGGAACGTCTGGTGGTCTTTTTTTACAGTTTTTTACTGCTTCCGGTTGACATCTTTTTCGTATAAAATAGATAAAATAAGTAGTTATTGACATTCCCCTATACAGGAAGGATTATACTAAGTTAATCAGTACAAATAAACTCGTAATTGAAGAGGGAAACTATTAATGGACACATAGACAAGGCATATGCTTATGGGGGTTTCAATGAAAGAAAAAAAATTGTACTCAATTGGGGAAGTGAGTAAGATCTGCAACATTTCTACAAAAGCTTTGAGGTTTTATGATAAGATCGGTATCATATCTCCAGATATGATCTGCAAGGAAAACAGCTACCGGTATTATAACAAAGAGTCCCTTCTGACTGTTCCGGTGGTGAAATACTACAAGCAAATGGGATTTAAACTGGAAGAGATGCAGGGGTTGGTCGAAGGAAACACTTATTATTACCTGGAACAGAATTTCCGGAACAAGATTGATCAGTTATGCCTTCAGGAGCAGCAGATCCATAACAGCTATATTGCGGTTAAGGACTGGTATGAACTGATACAGGAAGCCAAACTGGTGCTCCAGAATGATGTTCATGATGTTGCCGTAAAATATATACAGCCGGCGACTTATTGCGGCATGGAGCAGGACTTTGACTACAATTATATGGAATCTATTATAAATATAGAATGGACCAATCACTTAGAGCAAGAAGAGAATGAGATCACAGGACCGGTAATTTTAAAATTTGATTCATTTGAGGAAAAGATGGCAGGCAAATGCAGCCGCACCAGAATCATGCAGCAGGCCATTCATCCATGCAGGAACTGTTTGAACCGGCAGGTCTTTGGAGGATTTATGGCTGCGTCGGTTTATCATATCGGAAGGCATGAAACGATTGATGAAGAATATGAGAAAATACTTAAATGGGCGGCTAAAAGGGGCTATAAGTGCGGGAAGGAAAGCTTCGAACGGTATGTGGTGGATTACTGGACCACCAGAAGCCGGGAGGAGTTTGTTTCAGAGATCATTGTTCCGATATACAGGGAATAAGGGAGCATGTTTTAGCAATTGGCCTCCCTGGTTACAGTATTCAGAAAGATGCTGTACCAGGGGGGCCCTTTTTTGTTTTCCGGGCTGGTAGCGTTTCTCCCAATTTTTGGAGCATAAAAAAGTTTAAAAACCTGTTGACATTTCCCCTAGGGGGAAGATTTATACTAAATGCATAGAAAAACACAAAGCGGCTCCGTAAAATTAGTAACATTAACAGGCGTGATGTGTTTTCTAAACGTTTTCAGCTGAGCGTGAAGAAAAAAGCAGAGAAACATGCTAACTTGAATTTTGTGCAGCACCAATTGGGGAAGGAAAACTTAAATGACGGAAGCACGAAAAAAATTTAAAGCAATTGGCGTTACAACAGGCTTGATATCCGGTCTTATGTATGGGTTATATACCACATTCGTTTTGATCGCCGGTTATTACAAGCCTCTTGCCGGAGCGGTTGGGTTGTTTGCTGCTCCCTATGTAACCTCGGGCCTGAATGATTTGTTTGCAGGCATCTGGCTGACCGCTTATAACGTAAAGACCGGAAGAATCCGGGAAATCGGAAGAAGCTTACGCCTGTTCCCGGGAAAAATCATTCTTATAGGCTCTCTGGTTGGCGGACCCATAGCAAGTGGAGCATACCTCATGGGACTTGCCATGGCAGGAGCTTATGCAATACCGATTTCCGCCATGTACATACTCTTTGGAGCATTGTTTGCAAGGATTTTCCTAAAACAGAAAATTGTTCCCAGAGTAGGCATTGGAATGGTGATCTGTGTGGTTGGAGCGATTGTCATCAACTGGGTAAAGCCGGAAGGCAGCACTAATTTTACCCTCGGGATCATCTGCGCGTTTGTTGCGGCCATCGGCTGGGCTTTGGAAGGTGTATTTGCAGCTTACGGAAGTGCCATGCTGGATACCGATGTGGTAATCAACATACGCCAGCTATTATCCGGTATTGTGGATCTGATTGTTATTTTGCCGATGGTGGGAGGCATGGGACTTTTAAAAGGCACCCTGTTCTCACTGCCGCCGGTTATGTGGCTGCTGGTTTCCGGACTTTGCGCCGCAATATCCTATTTGTGCTGGTATAAATCCAACAGTACAATAGGCTGCGCCATGGGAATGTCACTGAATATTACCTACGCGTTCTGGGGTGTGCTGTTTTGTATCCTGTTTTTAAAACAGCCATTGACCCCGACTATTATCATTGGTTCCATTATTATTATTTTGGGCGCGGTTTTAGTATCCGTAGACCCATTTGAATTGCTCATGAAAAAGGAGGAAGTAAGCAATGAAATTTGATGCATTAGGAATGATTGAGACAAAGGGCCTGATCGGTTCTATCGAAGCTGCAGATGCAATGGTAAAGGCAGCAAATGTTACTCTGGTTGGAAAAGAATTTGTCGGCGGCGGTCTTGTTACCATTATGGTAAGAGGTGATGTCGGTGCGGTAAAGGCAGCGACCGATGCAGGTGCGGCTGCAGCCCAGAGAGTTGGAGAACTGGTTTCCGTTCATGTAATTCCTCGTCCTCATGCTGAGGTTGAAACCATTCTTCCGAAAGAGAAAAAGGAGTGTAAATAATGAGTAACCAAGGAATGACAACTGCATCCGCGGATGCAAAAATGGCGGCGGTCAATAAAAAATTCAGGACAACCGGTATGACAACCGGTGCATTCTCCGGACTGACATACGGGATTTATACCGTACTTGTACTGGTGGCCGGTTATTATGAACCTCTTGTCAGTGCGGCAGGACTTTTAGCAGGACCATATGTGTGCTCCGGCTTAAACGATCTTTTCGCAGGAATCTGGCTGACTGCTTATAATGCAAAAAGCGGCCGTATCCGTGAGATGGGAAGAAGTCTTAATACATTCCCTGGTAAAATGATAGTCATCGGATCCATTCTCGGAGGCCCGATTGCCAATGGCGCTTATCTGGTAGGTCTTGCCATGGCCGGTGCCTATGCGATTCCGATTTCCGCATTATGCAGTTTATTCGGAGCAATTTTTGCATGGATCTTCTTAAAACAGAAAATCACCAAGAGAGTCATGATGGGTATGCTGGTATGTGTGGCCGGTGCCATCATCATCAACTGGACAAAGCCGGAAGGCAGCGACAACTTCACACTGGGAATTATTTTCTCCTTTGTTGCAGCAATCTGCTGGGCATTAGAAGGTGTATTTGCCACTTACGGCGGAGCCATGATCGATACCGATGTTGCAGTTAACTTACGCCAGTTGATTTCCGGTATTGTGGATTTATTCGTAATTGTGCCTATCGTTGGTGGATTAGGACTTCTTGGCGGAACACTTATGGCAGGTATACCAACCATCTGGCTTGTAGTATCCGGCTTAAGTGCCGCAGTATCTTTCCTTTGCTGGTATAAGAGTAATTCCACCGTTGGATGTGCTGTGGGAATGTCCTTAAATGTAACCTATGCGTTCTGGGGAGTTTTCTTCTGTATCCTGTTTTTGGGACAGGCAGTGACACCTACGATTGTAATCGGTTCTTTTGTAATCGTATTTGGTGCGATTCTGGTTACCATGAATCCACTGGATTTATTCAGGAAAGGGGAATAAGGAAATGTTATTACCTGCAAGAACAGCGGTTTTAAATTATTTATATGGAGTAGAAAATGCGGATATTGCCCAGATCATGGAGGCTTTAAAACCGCTTTACGGCGGAGAACGCCAGTTTACCAAAGATCGTTACATGGATCATGTCATGTCTTTGGAAGCAAACGGTATGGTTAACTTAAGCAGCTATGACTTGGATCAGAACGGAGAGCTGCGCATGCGTTACGAAATCAATGATGACGGAAGAAGCGCAGTTGACAAATATGTGGATAAGAAATACCGCAAATAGCATAGAGGAGGTTTACAAAGGTGAGATATTACGGCGAAGAAGCTTTAGGCCTGGTAGAGACCGTTGGACTGGTTCCTGCACTGGAAGCAGCAGACAAAATGCTTAAGGCAGCAGATGTAGAATTGATTTCTTATGAAAACGTAGGTTCCACCCTGGTGACCATTATGGTAAAGGGTGATGTGGCAGCGGTACGCTCCTCTGTAGAGGCAGGCGCGGAAGCGGCAGCAGCAATCGGCAAGCTGACAGCAAAGAACGTAATGCCAAGGCCGATTAAAGAGGTCGGAGACATTGTATCCGTACACGATATAGACGCATAGAGAAAGGAAAACAGTATATGGAAAGATATGAAGCCATAGGCGCGGTAGAAACATTTGGTCTGGTATTTGTTCTCGAAGCGGCGGATGCAATGTGCAAGGCGGCAGATGTGGAACTCATCGGCTATGAAAATGTAGCTTCCGGTTATATTTCTGTTTTGGTACGGGGAGATGTGGGAGCCTGCAAGACGGCTGTAGAAGCTGGAATTAAGGCAGTAAAGGATATGGGAGCGGATGTTTACAGCTCCGTAGTCATTCCAAGACCTCATCCCCATCTTGAAAAAATCATCAG
>DEYX01000186.1 GCA_002365025.1 Hungatella sp. UBA3147
TGCTCATTAGTTTAGGGCTGGCTGGTATGGTTACTTCCATTGCAATCGTGAGGAGAAGAAGAGATAAGAAGGATGAAAAATAAGATTAATAGGGTTAAGAAAGGTTTTGTTGCAATGTTCCTTGTCGCCCCTCTTGTTTTAGGGGATGCTGGAATAGCATGTGCGGAAGAAACGTTCATTGAAATAAAAAAGGAGTATAGGACCTCTATAAAAGAGGAAGATGGAAGGTCCCAGTTTAAAGAAGTTTATGAAAAGGACGGTATTGTCTATCGGTTAAAATCCGTTCGTACAGATAATGTAGAGGAAATCTATCCAGGGAATATTATTACATATGACTCCGATCCCTTTGTTGGAAATCCTGAAGTATATGCACCTAATGAAGCAGTTGAGAAAGAAGGAAAAAGGTATACTTTAAAAACCAGTGAGCTTTCAAAGGTACTCACGGAAGAGACTACGAAATATTCAGAAGCTTCCGTATTGTATGAAGGAGTAGAATACATAGATTCTCTACCGGAAGATGCCAAGGTTAA
The DNA here is from genome assembly GCA_002365025.1 of Hungatella sp. UBA3147. GTDB lineage: Bacteria > Bacillota > Clostridia > Lachnospirales > Lachnospiraceae > Lacrimispora. Next base: position 531 of record DEYX01000186.1, read on the forward strand.
GGTTATTAATGAGGATTTAAAGCAGGAATTAAATGTAACACTTCCAGCGGTTGGTTATAAAGAAGAAAGTGCCTACTGGGATTATAATTTTACATTCCCTATAACCGTGAGCGGATATGATGCGGACTTTTACATGCTGGGTCAGACTGAGATTTCCAACCGTTCCCCTTTAATCGATCACGCAATAATATTTTTAAGTTATCTTAATTTGCCATCACAGTACTATAAGATTTCAAGCATTGAGTGGGACGGAGATCCTGTGTCAAAGGATGGAGAAGTGATCAGAAACGCAATCGCTTATGGGCGTAAATTTGTAAAGAATATCAGGGGAATTTATGGAGGGGATGTCACCTTTCCTTCTATAGAAGCCAATGCTTATCATGGAACTTATATTGATGCAGAAGCTGAGAATCAGACAGAGCAGATCATCTATAAGAAAGAAATAACAGCAACTTATGTGAGGGATGGGCGAAAGGGGGGGTGGAATTTCCTAAAATGGCTTCTGACAAATTCCGTTACCATGTCAATCCTTGCAATTCTACTGATCATACTTTTATTGCTGGTCATTGTTAAAAGAGTGCGAAAAAGAAGCATAAATTCTGCAGATTAATGAGATCTCGGCCGGGCCTTAAAAAGTATAAAAGTAAGGTTACGAGATGACAGGTAAGAAGCATAAACAGCATTTTAATCTCTCAATCATATATGAAGAAAAGTGGAAGTAAAGAAAAACTGTAAAAGCTCAAGGTTCAGCCCTATTTGGCAGGCAGGTTTTATGTCAAAGTAAATAGGGCTTTTTTGTATGCAAAATGCAATATTGTATTCCAAATCATAAGTCTCTGTCTGCAATACTTGACAAAGGAACAGGTACTGCCCATAATACATTATATAGAAGAAGTTTTGAAGAGGCAGAATTATAAGGGCACATGAGGAAATCAAGAGCATTAAGGAGGATTGAGTATGAAAGAGTATCGCTGGGCAACATTAGGCTGTGGAGTAATTGCAAAACAGCTGGCAGAAAATTTGAAGAAGCAGGGAAGAACTTTATACGGGGTCGGCAACAGAACCTATGAAAATGCGGTTAAGTTTGCAGAAACATACGGAGTGGAGAAGGTTTACCATAATGTCTTTGATATGTTCCATGATGATGATGTGGATATTATTTATATTTCAACACCCCATAATACTCATATTACTTATTTAAAAGAGGCATTAAAGAATGGAAAGCATGTACTGTGTGAGAAATCAATAACGCTGAATTCCCAGGAGCTTTCCCAGGCAGTCAGTCTTGCGGAGAAAAATGACCTGGTACTTGCCGAAGCAATGACCATTTATCATATGCCTCTTTATAAAAAATTGCAGGAAGTTGCGAAAATCGGTCAACTGGGCCCTCTGCGTTTTATCCAGATGAACTTTGGAAGCTATAAGGACTATAATATGGAAAACAGGTTTTTTAGTCCAAGCCTTGCCGGCGGAGCACTGCTTGATATCGGGGTTTACGCCCTTTCCTTTGCAAGATGGTTTATGTCAGAGGCGCCGGACCAGATCCTGTCACAGGTAAAGCTTGCCCCCAGCGGCGTTGATGAACAGGCGGGAATCCTGCTAATGAACAATCAGCAGGAGATGGCTTCCATTTCCCTGTCCCTTCATGCAAAGCAGCCTAAGCGGGGAACAGTGGCCTTTGACAAGGGCTATATAGAAATATATGAATACCCAAGGGCTGACAAGGCGGTGATCACTTATACGGAAGATAACCGCCGGGAAGTGATTGAAGCAGGAACCACCGACGATGCTCTATTGTATGAAATCCTGGATATGGAAAAAGCTGTTGCCGGAGAATCTGAGGAAATGCGGCTGGAATATACGGTAGATGTCATGAACATTATGACAAAAATACGAAATGACTGGAATATGAAGTATCCGGAAGAATTATAACCAATTCTCTTACGAAGGTGCGGGAAAGCGGGATATCATTGACACTTTATCAAAGCAGGGATATACTCTTGTTACAGCCGGAAGGCTTCTTTCGGATTATCGCAAGAGGTTCTTCCTCAAGGGATTTTAAAATACGGGAGAATAATAATGGATTTGTTTGATTATATGAGAGAAGATACCATGAAAAAAGAGTCCCCCCTTGCATCAAGGCTTCGGCCGTCAACGCTTGAAGAGGTTGTGGGGCAGCAGCATATCATTGGCAGGGATAAACTGCTCTACCGGGCCATTAAGGCGGACAAGCTGGGGTCTGTGATTTTCTATGGTCCTCCGGGAACCGGTAAAACCACTCTGGCAAGGGTGATTGCCAATACCACCAGCGGAGAGTTCAGGCAGATCAACGCCACGGTAGCCGGAAAAAAAGACATGGAAGAAATCGTAAAGGAAGCCAAGGATTCTTTGGGAATGTATGGCAAAAAGACGATCTTATTCGTGGATGAGATCCATCGTTTTAACAAAGGACAGCAGGATTATCTGCTTCCATTTGTGGAGGATGGGACGCTTACTCTCATTGGGGCCACTACAGAAAATCCTTATTTTGAAGTAAATGGCGCTCTTCTTTCAAGATCCAGGGTATTTGAGTTAAAGCCCCTGGAAAAGGAGGATATCAGGAAACTGGTCCACCGGGCGGTATATGACAAGGATAAGGGAATGGGCTCCTATAACGCCGTGATTGACGAAGAGGCGGAAGAATTTCTGGCGGATGTTTCCAATGGAGATGCAAGAGCCGCTTTAAATGCGGTGGAGCTGGGAGTTATGACCACGGACCGGGATCCGTCAGACGGAAAAATCCATATCAGTCTCCAGGTGGCAGAAGAGTGCATTCAAAAGCGGGTAGTGCGCTATGATAAAACAGGAGACAATCATTATGATACCATATCGGCCTTCATAAAGAGCATGCGGGGATCGGACCCCGACGCGGCCGTGTATTATCTGGCAAGAATGCTTTATGCGGGTGAAGATATAAAGTTCATTGCCAGAAGAATCATGATCTGTGCTGCGGAGGATGTAGGAAATGCAGATCCCCAGGCTCTTATTTTGGCAGTGGCAGCAGCCCAGGCAGCGGAAAGGATCGGGCTTCCGGAAGCCCAGATCATTCTGGCGGAAGCGGTCACCTATGTTGCATCAGCACCTAAGAGCAATGCGGCCTGCATGGCGGTGTTTGAGGCTTTGGATACAGTACAAAACCAGAAAACCATGCCTGTGCCGGTTCATCTGCAGGATTCCCATTATAAGGGAGCCGCAAAGCTGGGCCATGGGCAGGGCTATCTTTATGCCCATGATTATCCGGGTAACTATGTGAAACAGCAGTATCTTCCGGACGGGATGGAGGACATATCGTTCTATCATCCTACGGAAAATGGCTATGAGCGCAGAATCAAAGAGCATTTAAAGGAACTGAAAAAATAACTTTTCTTTTTTAATTATAAGGTATATAATAGGCGTATCGTACGACCTGGTTTATCATGATTTGGGCCGGAATAACATTTCCGGCCATCTGTTGCGATATTCTATCGTGAAGCATTCCCAAGATTACGAAACAACTGTTATAAGGAATCATGAAGGAGAATAATATGCGTGAAAAATTACAAACATTGCCGTTAGCGGAATTAAAGGAGCTTGCCAAAGCCCAGGGAATCAAGGGGTGCAGTTCCATGCGAAAAGCTGAAATTATAGATTTACTTTGCGAAAAGGAAGTGGAGGCTCCTGCTTTTCCTGCTTCGCCGGGGAATGTTTCAGTGGAAAAGGCGGAGGAAGTAAAAAAAGAGGTTTCTAAAACTGTAACGGCACAACCAGCTGCACAGACCCAGCCTCATACGGATTCTGCAGGCCAGCAGGGGCAGGCGAACGGAGATCAGCAGATGCAGTCAGCTGCCGGCAGCCAAAGAAAGACGGTTGTCCGTTCCTATCGGCCGGAAGGGCAGCAAAGGCCCACAGGCTATCGGCCGTCACAGGGAAACAGCACAGAGCCATCCGCCAGGAATGAGGCAAGGCCCGAAACTGCTCCGGAAGAACCAAGAGGAGATTTTCAGCCAAGCCCTGAACTGCAGGAACTGGACAGCGGGATCGAGGCTCATGGAATTTTGGAGGTCATGCCAGATGGCTTTGGTTTCATCCGCTGTGAAAACTACCTTCCAGGTGAAAATGACGTTTACGTGGCGCCTTCTCAGATCCGCCGGTTCAACATGAAGACCGGAGACATCATTCATGGAAGCCGCAGAGTGAAAACAGCGGCAGAAAAGTTTGCTGCCCTTCTATATGTAAAGAAAATCAACGGTTATCCAACCAGTGCAGCGGAACGTCGTCCGAATTTTGAAAATATGACCCCCATATTTCCGGATGAAAGGCTTCATATGGAAACTCAGGGAGGAAAGAATACCACCGCCATGCGTGTCCTGGATCTTTTAGCTCCTATTGGAAAGGGGCAGAGGGGTATGATCGTATCCCCGCCAAAGGCAGGAAAAACGACCCTGCTTAAAGATGTGGCAAAGGCCATAACCGTTAACCACCCGGAGATTCATCTCATGATTCTATTGATTGATGAGCGTCCTGAGGAGGTTACGGATATTAAGGAATCCATTTACGGAAATAATGTGGAAGTGCTCTACTCCACCTTTGACGAGCTTCCGGACCGCCATAAGAGAGTATCAGAAATGGTGATCGAAAGGGCCAAGCGTCTTGTTGAGCATGGCAGGGATGTGGTGATTCTGTTAGACAGCATTACCCGTCTGGCAAGAGCTTATAACCTGACGGTTGCTCCAAGCGGACGTACCTTATCCGGCGGTCTGGATCCGGCAGCCCTTCATATGCCAAAGCGTTTCTTTGGTGCCGCCAGAAACATGAGGGAGGGAGGCAGCCTTACCGTTCTTGCCACCGCTCTTGTGGATACGGGCAGCCGTATGGATGACGTTATTTATGAGGAATTTAAGGGAACCGGCAACATGGAACTGGTTCTCGACCGGAAGCTGTCTGAGAAGAGGATCTTCCCTGCCATTGACATTCTTAAGTCTGGCACCAGAAGGGATGACCTGCTGCTAACAAGGGAAGAAGCGGAAGCGGTTGATATCATAAGAAAGGCTACTAATACCCTGAAACCGGAAGATGCAGTGGAGAAAATACTGGACTTATTCTCGAGGACAAGAAACAACAGGGAATTCGTGGAAACCTCCAAAAAGATGCGCTTTTACTAGAGAATACGGGTTTTTTGTAGAAATAAAAGCTTGCATTAAAAAAAAATCTATGTTATACTATGTAAGCTGTTTATTAGACAAAGTCGGTTTACGGACTGCGATTTAATAGAAATCAAAGTATGTGAGGTGAAAATCATGAAAGAGGGAATCCATCCAAATTACTACCAGGCAAAAGTTGTTTGCAACTGCGGTAATGAATTTGTAACTGGTTCTACAAAGGAAGATATCCACGTAGAGGTTTGTTCTAAATGCCATTCATTCTACACCGGTCAGCAGAAGGCTGCTTCCGCTCGTGGACGTATTGATAAATTCAATCGTAAATATGGCGTTAAGGCTGAAGCATAATTTACTTATGAAGGCAAAGGTTGTACAGCCTGGATTTAGTAAATTAGCCGTTCGAGGAGCCTCGGGTGAATCGGACTTCCTTCATGAATTCAGGAAATCAGCCGTTCTATGTGCTCATTGGGCGTATGGAACTTCCTTATTATATCAGGGGCAAAGAAGAGGTTGAGTTTGGTGGAAACACTTTAGCTCAGCCTTTTTTGGGATTTTAACTAGTGAAAAGCTTCCATTTTTTAAACAGAAAGGTGGTTTGGCGTATGAAGTATTCAGGAATCGGCGGGCAAGCCGTGATTGAAGGCGTTATGATGAAAAACGGGGATGAGTATGCCACAGCAGTCCGAAAGCCGGACGGCACCATTGAAGTGAAAAAGGATACTTATGTCAGCATGGGAGAAAAGGTGAAGCTTTTTTCTCTGCCATTTATCAGAGGTATATTCAGTTTTGTGGATTCCATGGTGTTAGGTATGAGGGCTTTGACCTTTTCAGCCAGCTTTTTTGAGGATGATGAGGAAGATATGGAGCCTTCCAAATTTGAAAAGTTTTTGGAACGGTTGTTTGGGGAGAAGATGGAAAAGGCATTGATGAGTATAGTGATGGCATTTTCTGTGGTAATGGCCATCCTGATTTTCATGGTGCTGCCGATGTTTCTTGCTAATATATTCCATAGTTTTATAAAGTCCCAGACGGTTATGGCGATTTTAGAAGGTGTGATCCGTATCGGAATCTTTATCGCTTACATCGGTCTTGTTTCACGCATGGAGGATATCCGAAGGACCTTTATGTATCATGGAGCAGAGCACAAGTGCATCAACTGCCTGGAGCACGGGCTTGATCTTACTGTGGAAAATGTCAGAAGCAGCTCCAAGGAACATAAGCGCTGCGGAACCAGCTTTCTCCTGATCGTCATGATCATCAGCATCCTGTTTTTCATGGTGGTAAGAGTGAATACGCTGCCCCTTCGGATCCTCAGCCGGATTGTACTGATTCCGGTCATAGCCGGAGTATCCTATGAATTTTTACGGCTGGCAGGGCGCAGCAATTCCAAACTGGTGGACTTATTAAGCCGTCCGGGAATGTGGATGCAGGGACTGACCACCAAGGAACCGGACGATGATATGATACAGGTGGGTATTGCTTCTGTAGAGGCGGTGTTTGACTGGAGGGGATTTCTTGACAGGAATTTCCCGGAGAAGAGGGCATGAATCTGACTTTACAGCATTTATTAGAAGAAGGAACAGAAAAGCTGTCAAGGGCAGGAGTGGAAGAGGCGTCTCTTGATTCCAGATACCTGCTTTTTGAGGCATTCCGCACGGATATGGTCCATTTTCTTATAGACAGAAACAGAGTGCTTCCGGAAGAAGACTCCTATCTTGATGCCGTTTCCAAATACCGGTCTATGATAGAGAAGCGTTCCAGAAGGATCCCCCTTCAGCAGATTACAGGAAGCCGGGAGTTCATGGGCCTTGAATTTTTTGTAAATGAGCATGTGCTGATTCCAAGGCAGGATACGGAAACTCTGGTGGAGCTGGTCTTAAAGGATTATAAAGGAAAGCAGCCGGAAGTACTTGATCTATGTACGGGAAGCGGCTGCATCGCCGTCAGCCTTGCAAAACTTGGTGGATTTGACCGCATAACTGCTGTGGATATCTCCAGGGAAGCCCTTAAGGTGGCGGAAAGGAATGTGGGGAAGCTTTTAGGAGAGGGAAAGGTCGCTTTGATAGAAAGCGATTTATTTGCCTCATTAAAGGAAGAGAAAACGTTTGATGTGATCGTGTCAAATCCTCCCTATATTCCAACGAAAGTAATAGAAGGACTGCAGCCGGAAGTCCGGGACCATGAGCCGATGCTGGCCCTTGACGGGAAGGAAGACGGTTTGTATTTTTACAGGAAGCTTGCTTTGGAAAGCCGCCATCATTTAACCCTGGGAGGTGCGGTTTATTTTGAGATCGGCTATGACCAGGGAGAGGCTGTCAGCGGCTTATTAAAGGATGCCGGTTTTGGAGAGATCCAGGTGGTGAAAGATGCGGCAGGACTGGACCGCGTGGTTTGTTCACGTTTGCCCGTGAGCCCTTAAACCGCAGGTATTAAGGGCTGTACTGCGGAGTCATGATACAATGTGAACAACAGTCATTTCCATGAAATTCAGGAGGTTACCAATGTTTGATAGATTAGATGATATTTTAGTTCATTATGAAGAATTGATGCAAGAGCTTAACAATCCTTCCGTAGCAGAGGATCAGAACCGGTTTCGTAAGCTGATGAAGGAGCAGGCGGATCTGGCGGATTTAGTAGAGACTTATACCCAGTATAAAAAGGCAAAGCAGACCGTGGAAGACAGCCTGGCACTGCTGGAGGAAGAGAGCGACGAGGAGATGCGGGAGATGGCAAAGGAGGAATTAT
>DEYX01000106.1 GCA_002365025.1 Hungatella sp. UBA3147
TCAATTTTTCCCCTGGCAGAGTCCACGTTCTGCTGGGGGAAAATGGTGCAGGGAAATCTACAATTATTAAAATTATATCAGGGGTATATCAATCGGATGAAGGGAATCTGATAGTCAGAGGAAATAAAGAAAGATTTGAAAACACCAGAGAATCCTTAGGAAAAGGAATCAGTGTGATCCATCAGGAACTCAGTGTAATACCGGATCTTACGATTGCTGAGAACATCTTCCTTGGAAGGGAACCCAAAACTCCCTTAGGGCTGATTGATAAGCAGAAGATGAATCAGGAAGCCGGTAAGCTGCTGGAATCATTGGGAATGCAAATAAACCCCAGGACATTTATCAGAAAGCTGGCCAATGGGGATAAGCAGATGATCGAAATCGCCAGGGCGGTATCCCAAAGCAGTTCAATGGTCATCATGGATGAGCCTACCTCCTCCTTGTCGGAAAAGGAAGTGGGGGCCTTGTTTAAAGTTATAAAGTCTTTAAAGGAAGAAAATGTAGCGGTTATTTACATATCCCACCGTTTGAAGGAAATACGTGAAATAGGGGATGATATTACGATTTTAAGAGATGGAAAAGTTGTAGTAACTCTGCCTTTATCTCAAATCTCAGAAGAAGAAATGATCAACAAGATGGTCGGAAGAGAAATGAAGCAGTTCTATTTCCGGTCAGAACATGCAGTGAAGGATGAAATTGTGTTATCCGTAGAAAACCTGGGACGAGGCGGCATGTTCCACAATGTCTCGTTTCAGCTGAGAAGGGGAGAAATCCTGGGTGTTGCAGGATTGATCGGTGCTGGACGGACAGAAGTGATGAGAACTGTTTTCGGAGCGGATGCCCCGGACTCTGGTTCTATGTTTGTCCATGGCAGACCATACCGGCCGAAATCTGTAAAGGATGGGGTTACATCCGGGATTGGCCTTGTTCCGGAGGACAGAAGGGGCCAGGGGCTGCTTCTTGAAAAGAATGTAGCCATCAATACGACGCTATCCAGCTTGTTTCAAAGATCTAAAAAGGGATTGATCGACTTCGCCTGGGAAAGGGCGGCGTCAGAGGAATATGTGAAAAAGATGGGGACGAAAACTCCCGGGATCAAGACAAGGATTAAAAATCTCTCAGGAGGTAACCAGCAGAAGGTGGTCATTGCAAGGTGGCTTCTTGCAGGCTCCCGTATCTTGATCATGGACGAACCTACCAGGGGGATTGATGTCAATGCAAAAGCTGAAATCTACAACTTGATGAAGGAGTTTGTAGAGGCCGGAGGCAGCATTATCATGGTTTCCTCTGATCTGCCAGAAATTCTTGGAGTTGCAGACCGGATTATGATAATGCGGGAAGGGACTGTTTCAGGATTTATAGACACCAAAGAGGCTTCGGAAGAAAAAATCATGGGATTGGCAAGCATCAGCACAGAAAGTTCCGGGAGGGAAAAAGAATGAATACACAAAAACCAAATAAATATCTGACATTTGTAAAAGACAATACCATGCTGATTTTCCTGATCCTTTTATTTGCACTTTGCCTGATGTTTGTTCCCAGGTTTGCAACCATCGGTAACTTTAAGAATGTATTGATTCAAATTGCAATTAATGCATTGATCGCAACCGGCATGACGTTTGTGATTCTTTCTGATGGAATTGATTTATCCGTTGGCTCTGTTGCGGCACTTGCCGGTATTGCAGCAGCAGCCTGCATCAAGCTGTTTCCGGAAGCCGGCATAGGGCTGAGCTTGTGTGTGATTGTGGCAGCATCTGTTGTGGTCGGAGGAATTTGCGGCAGCATCAACGGATTATTTGTATCTGTTTTAAATGTTCCGCCCTTTATCGCCACACTGGCGATGATGAATGCCGCAAGAGGTCTGGGATATGTTTTTACAGATGCAAAACCGATATTCGGACTTCCGGCTTCTTTTGGCTGGGTAGGACTTCGCTCGGTTGGTCCGGTGCCGGTATCTGTCATACTCATGTTTTTAGTGATCGGTACTGCTATTTTTATTCTTGGAAGAACCTGTTATGGCAGATACATTTATGCGGTAGGAAGCAATACGGAGGTAGCAAAGCTCAGCGGAATCCAGGTCAGGAAGATCAAAATGTCTGTTTATATCATCTGCGGTATCTTAGCGGCCCTTGCAGGTGCTGTATTGGCTTCTAAACTGCAAAACGGTCAGGCAACTGCAGCAGCAGGATATGAGCTGAATGCCATTGCTGCTGTGGCTATGGGAGGCACCAGCATGTCCGGAGGACGGGGCGGTATGGTGCAGACGATCTTTGGACTCTTTGTCATTGGAATCATAAATAATGCATTGAGTCTGTTAGGCATATCCTCTTACTGGCAGACCATTGCCATGGGAGTTATTATTCTCATTGCAGTGGTGATTGACCGGTTACAGAGCAATGAGTGATGCCGGTAGTGATATAGTTTCCGGCATAGATTACTTCTTTTAACCAGAAGCATAGCATGATATAATGAAGCCGGAAGAGGAAGAATACCTCATGAAAGCAAGGAGTCCATTATTGATAACTAAATCTGTGTTTATCCGCATCAAAAATATCAGGATTTATATCTGAAACTCAGGTATGATTGTTTTGAAAGGAGGAATCAGGCAATGAATACGCTCGCTCAATTTAATGATGCAATGGCATATATTGAAAGAAACTTGATGCTT
>DEYX01000065.1:0-1108 GCA_002365025.1 Hungatella sp. UBA3147
AGCTGCGATTGCATCTCGCTCAAAGCCTTCTCCTACGGATGGCTGACCGGAATACAGCCTTGCTGCCAGAACCACACCGGCTAAGGCTGCCATCACACCACTGATGACGAATACCCTTACCTGGATCCATTTGGTATCAACACCTGCGTATTTAGCTGCTTCCTTGTTTCCGCCGGTGGCATAGACATGACGTCCAAAGGAGGTACGGTTCATGATGAAATAAAGAATTACAAATGCAACGATTACAAATACAACCGGAATGGGAATTCCAAGGAAGCTTCCTACACCCATGTTGTTGAATGTTTCGTTATTGGACTGTGCGGGCTGACCGCCTGTTAATATATAGCTGACACCTCGTACGATAATCTGCATGGATAAGGTTACGATAAATGGCGGCAGAGTAGTGTGCGAAATAACATATCCATTGAAAAGACCGATGACCGCACCAAATAACAGGGGGATCAGAAAGCAAAGGATAACCGGCAGTCCCGCATTTCCGCAGCGTACGGCAATAACACCGGCAGCCGCTACAACGGAGCCTACGGATAAGTCAATGCCGCCGCAAATCAGAACGCATGTGATACCGAATGCAATAAAACCATTGACGCAGACCTGGCGCAATACGCTGAGCAGGTTATTTTTAACAAGAAAGGTATCGGTTGTAATCGATAAAATAATACACAGGAATACCAACGCGATCATGGCTGCCATATTGCGCTTCAGCCAGATCATCAAGGGATTGGTGTTCCAGAGGCTTGGTGCTTGTATCTCAGATGTCTCTGATTGATTCTTCTTGCTTAACATGTTGTATGTTCTCCTCCCACTGCAAATGACATGATCGTTTCCTGTGTAGTTTCCGTCTCCTGCTGGTCTAAGATTCCGGCCAGATGTCCTTCCCTCATGATGGCAACCCGGCTGGAGTTATTGATGATCTCAGGAAGCTCCGAAGAGATCATGATAATGGAAACTCCTTCACTGGCCAGGCTGTGCATCAGCTTATATATCTCTGCCTTTGCACCTACGTCGATCCCTCGGGTCGGTTCGTCCAGAATGAGTACCTTCGGCTTTGCTGCCAGCCATTTGGATATGACGATCTTCTGCTGGTTGC
>DEYX01000065.1:1212-3861 GCA_002365025.1 Hungatella sp. UBA3147
TGCTGGTTGCCGCCGGAAAGCTCTCCTGCCGTCTGTTCCACGGAGGCCATCTTAATAGAAAGCTTCTGCTTGAACTCATCTACAATATTCGATTCCTTTTTCTTGTCCACTCGTAACTGATGTATAAAATCAGAAAGCACCTGGAATGTCAGATTGGTTGCAATGCTATGGCTAAGGAAAAGCCCCTGCTCCTTGCGCTCTTCCGGCACCAGTGCGATGCCTGCATTCATTGCATCCCCCGGTTTACTGATGGTAAGTTTCTTCCCTTCCAGCCAGATCTCTCCTGACTGAATGCTGTCAATGCCGAATAACGCCAGTGCCAGTTCGGTACGCCCCGCCCCTACTAATCCTGAGAATCCAAGTATTTCCCCTTTTCTCAATGTAAAACTGATATCAAATACCTTATCGGTTGTTAAATGTTTCACTTCCATGATGACGTCCCCGCCGATGACACGTTTGTTTCCATACATGTTGTTAAATTCACGGCCTACCATCATACTGATCAATTCATTTTCTGTTGTTTCTTTTGTATCTCTGGTTCCTATAAACTTACCGTCACGGAGTACCGTTACCGAATCGCAGACCTTAAAGGTCTCTTCCATACGATGGGAGATGTAGATCATCGCAACTCCGGCTTTTCTTAAACGGTCGATCTGTGCAAACAGATTGTCTGTCTCGCTTTTTGACAAAGATGCTGTGGGTTCGTCCAGAATCAGGATTTTTGCCCCCTCATTCACCGCTCTTGCAATTTCTATCATCTGCTGCTGTGCTACGGATAACCCCCGAATCAGCATCCCAGCATCCAGATCCAGTCCCAGCGCATCAAGAGCTTTCTGCGCCTCGTGCTTCATTTTCCGGTAATCCACCAACTTCAAATGGTTTTTGGGTTCCCGGCCAAGAAAAATATTTTCTGCAATCGTCATCTCAGGAATGTTGGTAATTTCCTGATGAATAAAACTGACACCATACTTGCGGGCATCGTCTACGGTCTTTATGGAAGCTTCCTTCCCGTCCATGTAGATGGTGCCCGAATCAGCACTGAAAATTCCGCCAAGGATCTTCATTAAGGTAGATTTTCCTGCTCCATTCTCTCCCATAAGAGCCCGGACTTCTCCGGGCTTTATGGAAATACTGACTCCGTCAAGTACAACATTGCGACCAAACGCTTTGGTTATATCTTTCATTTCAAAAACATATTCATTTGACATGTTTTTAACACTCCTGTTCTGCATTCTTCGCTACGGGTCAACACTTTACGGATTACTGATCTACGTTCTCCTCTGTAATGATAGACATCGGTACAACTACCTTCTCCTCAATGGTCTGTCCGGACAGAAGACGATAAGCAGTTTCGATACAGGTTGTACCAATTCCTGCAGGATCCTGTGCTGCAGATGCTACCATTTCGCCGGCACGGATAAAGCCTTTTCCTTCATCAGAACCGTCCACGGAAACTACCTTGGTAGCGTCTAAGCGGCCTGCTTCTTTAAGGGCTGCGATGGCACCGCGGGCTGTAGGGTCATTGATTGTGAATACTCCGTCGATTACCGGGTTTGCGTTGATAAAGTCTACCATGATCGGCTGAGAATAATCAGACTTTGGCTTTTCAACGTCTTTGGCCTGGATGATTTCAATGTCTGGATATTTCTTTAATTCTTCTTCAAAACCGAACTGACGGTCATAACAAACTTCTGTGGTACTATATGTAATTTCTACTACTTTACCTTTACCGCCTAAAGAATCTGCCAGAGCCTGTGCACACAGTTTTCCGGCTTCTTTATTATCAGAAACAACCGTACACTGAACCAGTTCCGGGTTCTTTACTGAGGTATTGAATGCTATGACAGGTATGTCAGCTTCCTTGCATGCTTCCAGAGTGGCACGTACTCCTTCTGAGTTGATCGCGGAAATACAGATAACGTCACAGCCCTGGTTGATCATATCAGCCACGTCATTCATCTGCTTATTCTGGTCACCGCCGGCATCCTGAATGATCAGTTCATCTTTCGGGTCGCTAAGGGCTGCCTGCATGGCATCCTTGATCTGGATGAAAAACACATTGGTTAAATCCGGTGCAGAAACTCCGATCTTAATCGGCTCTCTGGTTTCCTCTGCTTTTGCTGCGCTTGTTTCTGATCCAGAGTTTGCTGCTGTGGTTTCCGTTACATTGCTTTCCTTTGCAGTGGAACCGCAAGCGCTTAAAGATAAGGCCATCATAGCTGATAATACAATTGCAGTAACTTTTCTCATAATAATCCACCTCTCAACATTTTTTCATTCTTTTGTAGCATACTTTGATTTGTTTTTGTTTTTATACACTAGTTTTTGTTACAAATGTTTAAACCATTGTATGATATCATTCTCTATTGCGTTCCCGGGTTTGCGTTTTTGTCTGCTGTCATACAATATCGCAACTAAATAATACATTTTTTATCGAAATTTGTCAATAGGATTTTTAAAATTATGCAAAACTAACAAAGGTCTGTCATACATTTTCCCACTCAGATTGTATTACATCTTTACCATTTTTTGGTATTTCTCCCCTGCGGATAAGATTCGTTTCATATTTTCCTCCCCGTATCATATGGATTATTTCCCTCTGGTTCTAATCAATTTCAGAAGTTCAAATAATCAGAACCACCGGCTTAG
>DEYX01000367.1:0-23916 GCA_002365025.1 Hungatella sp. UBA3147
GAGTCAGGCCGCTGTTGGCCTCATCAACAAATAAAACGCCAATGTTGTAGCTTCTGTTTGTCTTTAAAGACCTTGCAGCTGCGTTGGGATAATATCCCAGCTCTACCGCAGCTTCTTTGATCCTGGTTTTTGTACTCTCCCCGATGTCACTCTGGTCATTAAGTGCTTTGCTTACTGTGGCAACAGAGACTCCACAGTGCTGTGCCAGTTCCTTCATTGAAATCATATGTCTCTTCCTTTTACTTAATCGTTTTCGTAACCTCAATATACTCCTTTTCAAATGAAAAAGCAATATATTTTTGTTTTTTTATCTAATTTATATAGTTTTATCCAACATTATTTATGCAATTCTTCTAATACTCAAACATGGGACAATTAATTTTTATAAATACCTATTGTAATTTAAAAATTAATGAGTTATTATGGCCCTATATCTCCCTGATTCTGTTCTTAATCGTTTTCGTAAAATGTCGAATTAAGTAAATTTATCACCTAATCAGAAAGGGGTTATTCGATTATGAAATATGGATATTTCGACGACCAGGAAAAAGAGTATGTTATTACAACCCCAGATACTCCCCTTCCTTGGATCAATTATCTGGGCAGCCAGGATTTCTTTTCCCTGGTTTCCAACACAGGAGGCGGTTACAGCTTCTATAAAGATGCAAAGCTGTTAAGGCTGACCCGGTTCCGCTATAACAACGTCCCTCTGGACAGCAACGGACACTACTATTATATCAATGATAGTGGTACCATCTGGAATCCTGGTTGGCAGCCCACCCAGACCCCCCTGGATTTTTATGAATGCCGGCACGGACTGGGAGTCACCCGTTACCAGGGAATAAAAAATGGCTTATCTGCCGCAGTTACAGCCTTTGTGCCCTTACATGACACCTGTGAGATCCATAAGGTTATCCTGAAAAACGAAAGCAAAGAATCAAAAGATTTTACCCTGTTCTCCTATGTGGAGTTCTGTTTATGGAACGCTGTGGATGACATGACCAATTTTCAGCGGAATTTAAGCACCGGAGAAGTAGAGGTAGAAGGCTCAGTAATTTATCACAAGACAGAGTACAGAGAGCGGCGCAACCATTACGCTTATTACGCTGTCAATTCAGATATTCAGGGCTTTGACACGGACAGAAACTCATTTGTCGGTGTATATGGCTCCAACCAGCTGCCGCTTATGGTGAAAAACAATACCTCAGGAAATTCCATGGCAAGCGGCTGGTCTCCCATCGCCTCTCACCACTTAACGCTCCACTTAGAACCTGGGGAAGAGACCAGTTTCATCTTTGTGCTGGGATATGCAGAGAATCCCAAGGAACAAAAATGGACTGCTCCCAATGTCATCAACAAGGAACCTGCCATGGCTGTTCTGTCAAAATATCAGACGGACCAACAGGTTGATGAGGCTCTCGCCGCATTAAAGCATTACTGGGAAGAGCTGCTTTCCAACTACTCTGTTACCATGGCCGATGAGAAAACAGCCCGCATGGTAAACATCTGGAACCAGTATCAGTGCATGGTGACCTTTAATATGTCCCGCTCCGCCTCCTATTACGAGTCAGGTACCGGCCGCGGCATGGGTTTTCGGGACTCCTGCCAGGATCTTCTTGGGTTCGTACATATGATTCCGCAAAGGGCCAGGGAGCGAATCATCGACATTGCTTCCACCCAGTTTGAGGATGGTAGCGCCTATCACCAGTATCAGCCTCTTACAAAAAAGGGGAATATGGACATCGGAAGCGGATTCAACGACGATCCTTTGTGGCTCATTGCCGGTGTATCGGCTTATATCAGGGAAACCGGGGACTTAAGTATTTTAGAGGAATCTGTACCCTTTGATAATGACCTGGAGAAAAGCCAGCCGCTTATGGAGCATTTGAGGCGGTCCTTCCAATTTACCAGGACCCACCTGGGCCCCCATGGTCTGCCTCTTATTGGGCGGGCTGACTGGAATGACTGTCTGAATTTAAACTGCTTTTCCACGGAGCCCGGAGAGTCCTTTCAAACCACCGGCCCCTCGGAAGGACCTGTAGCAGAATCCCTAATGATCGCAGGGTTGTTTGTAAAATACGGAAAAGAGTACGCTGAAATTTGCCGCTTGATGGGATTGAAAACTGAAGCTGAGGAAGCAGATATTTCTGTACAGGAAGTATACGATGCCGTGATTCAACATGGCTGGGATGGCATGTGGTTTTTACGTGCCTATGATGCATTCGGCCAGAAGGTGGGATCCAGAGAATGCAGGGAAGGACAGATCTTTATTGAACCACAAGGTTTTTGCGTCATGGGTGGTATCGGTATTAAAGAAGGCCATGCAAAAAAAGCCTTGGACAGTGTAAAAGAGAAACTGGATACGGCCTGTGGAATCGTTCTGCTGCAGCCGGCATACACCGGTTACCAGGAAAGCCTTGGAGAGATCTCCTCTTATCCCCCTGGTTACAAGGAAAACGCAGGCATTTTCTGTCACAACAATCCCTGGATCTCCATTGCAGAAACCATGATCGGAAGGGGTAACCGGGCATTTGAAGTCTATCGGCGCACTTCTCCTGCCTATATGGAAGAAAACAGTGAAACCTATAAAGCAGAACCTTATGTTTATGCACAGATGATTGCCGGTAGGGATGCGGCTCATTTCGGAGAAGCCAAGAACAGCTGGCTGACCGGAACGGCTGCATGGTCATTTGCATGTATTTCCCAGTATATCTTAGGGATCCGTCCTGGTTTCAACGGGTTAATCGTAGACCCATGCCTGCCGGATTCCATCGGAGAATTTTCCGCCGTCCGGAAATTCCGGGGAGCGGATTATTATATCCATGTGGATCATACCAAAAGGAGTGATCATGGAACCCGTTCCATGCTGGTGGATGGGAAACCTGTGGAAGGAACGGAAATCCCTTATGTGGAGGGGAAAAAGGAATACCACATTTCCCTTACTTGGGAATAAACGATAATAATCTAGAAACACCTCATTAATATTGTCATATAATAACATGAGCTAATTTCAAGGATCAGTTATGAACGTTAACATTGGCATGCAAGCCCCTGATTTTACTGCTATGACAACATTCGGACCGCTTAAGCTGTCCGATTTCAAAGGACAATGGGTTATTTTATTTTCTCACCCAGGCGATTTCACATTGCATATAGTTGGAAAATATATCTCGAAATAAGAATCATCTTAAAAATGTTCTATGGAAACGCCGATTCATGGCTTTCCATAGAACATTTCATTTTTAATCTGCCGAAAACCTTCACATGCCGAATCAGGCGATATCCTTGTATTATAGAGTAGTAGTTTTTAGAGCCCCTCTCCAAGGGCTATGTGCTACACTGTAAGGGATGCTGTGGATTGGTTCGCGCCTCCTACCACACGATGGTTCAAGAAAGGCTCCAACCACAGTCCTTTGCAGGTTTGTTGATCAGTTAGATACCGCCAGACGGTTTATTTAGAACAAGGTTACAAGAGCAAAGCTCCCTGGGGATACAGCATCACAATCTTACCATCGGAGGTTCTATTATGATTTGTGTTGGAATTGATGTCGCCAAGGATAAGCATGACTGTTTTATCCTTAACTCGGAGGGGGAAGTTCTCGCAGATGTCTTTACCATTCCCAATAACCTGGAAGGCTTCAACTGTCTACTTCAAAAGATCCAAAGCTGCTTTACCCTTCATGACAAAGTTGAAGTAGGGCTTGAGGCTACCGGACACTACGGCTACAACATCCTTGGATTTCTTCTTGACAACGGTCTTCCTACCTATGTCTTGAACCCATTGCACACCAACCTCTACCGGAAAAGCCTCACCCTACGAAAGACGAAGACTGTGCCTGCAAAGTCATTGGAGTTGCGACATACAATCCGGCTCATTCGGGAACTGGATGCTGAGATCAAGGAAATTGAAAAAGCAATCCAAAACATCATGGACGATCTGCATTCTCCCATTACCACTATCCCAGGCATCGGTACTCGTATGGGCGCTATGATTCTGGCTGAGGTAGGCGACTTCTCCCGGTTTGATTCCCCGGACAAGGTACTGGCCTATGCCGGTCTGTCGCCCTCAACATACCAATCCGGGCAGCTAACCAACTGCTATGCCCATATGGAGAAGCGTGGCTCCAGGTACTTACGGTTTGCCATCTTCAACGCCACCAAGTTTGTTTGCCTATGGGACCCCACATTTTCAGCTTAACTCGCTAAGAAACGCGCCGAGGGCAAGCACTACAATGTTGCTATTTCCCATGCCGCTAAGAAGCTGGTAAGGTTCATTTACGCCCTAGCGAAATCCGGGGAGCCATACCATCTGGCAGCCTAATTTCCACACGATAGCCTGCACGGCGTCTTGTAGACGCCTGTTTTGCTATACCCTTTTTTGAACTATCTGATTTTTTTACCTCATTCCTTATTTGGGGGGCTTGACTTTTAATAGTTAGTCTTTCTTTGACATAGAACGAGTTCCATTCGCTCTATCCAACCTGGCCATCTAAGGTGACTGCCACGATCAGTGTGTATGATCGGCAACTCGCCTGTTCTTAATCCATTGCCAAGTCAAGCATTCAGTTTACAAGTACCGCTTTAGCCAAAAGAGCTGTGTTTTGGTACATTGAAGTACAATACAAAATTTCTATATAATATTCTATCCACTAAACCCAAAAATAAGATATCTCCGCATGGCCAATCCAATGAGGTACGGTACGCAAAGGAAAGAGAGAGGGCCGCAGAGTCCATTTATCCTGCATCAGCTTGCCGGTTTAAAGAACCAGTCCTGAGACTGTTTTCCTGATGAATATTTATAGCTTTTTTCAGATATTAGTTCAAACTCATTTAAATCCGCAAATTTAACCATAGAAGCCTGCAATTCTTTCAGATTGTATATTTTATTACAAAAAGCATTAATTCCTTCAAACACAACTTCACCTTCAAAGAGAAAAGGTACATCCCTTCCATAGGATTCATTCCAAAATACATCAGCAGTACCGTTCCATCTCACATAAAAAATATTACCCATTCTTTTTATAAATTCAATTTTTCCATTATTCACCTTCTCATGCTCAAATACATACAGCTTTCCAGCCTCCTCTCCTTTCTTATTTTGTGGAAAAGTCCACTCCTTTACCTGCCCTTCTATGGCTTTCCAGGACCTTACACCAAGGGTAAACCCGTTATCATGATAAAGATGAGGCCTTGCCGGCTCATAGGCATTCTTATTCGTATACATAAAGCTTCCCTCTGACATTCGAATGTCTATCTTCCAGATGAAGGAAGCTTGCATATGTTCCATTTTTTCACTTATTCCTTTGTCTTTATAGTTTCCGGTAAGCACAGCAGATTCTACATGAAATACAAGGTCTTTTAATTTAAACATCTGTTCCCCTCCTCTGGAAAAAGGCTGCTGGCTTCAAAGCAGCCCCTTATGATTTTCTTTTTTCAGCATCCTATTGAAGGTGAGGGGGCAGATCAGCCGTACCCTGACCATAATAGCTGAAAATCTCCACCGCACGGTCCACCTGCTCAGGTGTCAGCTCAGGCACATTTTTATTCATGGAATAGGCAATGCTGTAGGTTTTTGCTGCTTCCTCCAGGTAGACACAGGCATAGAGCGCCTGCTTTAAGTTCTCTCCCACGGCGATAACGCCATGGTGCTTTAATATGACCGCCAGTCTGTCACCGATATTATTAACGGTCTCAACCCCCATCTGAATACTGGCAGCCGACGAGTAGGGACAGACCTTTACGGAACCCCGGGTGGCATTTGCCAGGGTAGTTAAATTACAGAGAAGCTCCTCCACAATCAGTCCTACTCCCGTAGCATATGGCTGGTGGGTATGTATCACAGCATTTATCTGAGGCATATGCTCCAGTATATAAAGGATGGCCTTCGTATCTACGGAGGGCTTCCTGCTGCCTTCAATAATACTTCCGTCTATATCCATGACCAGAATATCCTCCGGTACCATATCCCCGTAAACTGTTCCGGATGGTGTAATTAGTATTTCTCCACCCGGCAGCCTTACCGTAACGTTTCCTCCGGATAAAGCGATAAGGCCGTAATGGTCGAGCTTTATACCGGCTTCTATAACCTTCTTTTTATCATCTTCAAACATATAGATCTCCAATCCGCACCGATAGGCAGTGCAGTCAATTTTTTTCCGTCTCTCTGTCCGCTACGGTCTCTCTTGCTGCCCTGGCTGCAGATTCTGAGGCACCTCTTCTTGCCCTGGCCTTGATGGAATCGGGATGAAAAGACAGCTCTATATCCACAATCTGTTTATATAACAGATCTGAATTATTGAAATAATAGCAGTTAAGCCAGTATCTCCCTTTTAAAAACCCGGCGTTGTTGATACGCAAGAACAGTTTTTTCGCTCCTGTAAATTCCCTGACTCTAAAACAGCTTATTTCCTCCCAACGGTAACTGTGCCTGCGGCCAAAAGCCTCAAAGACAATCTGCCCTCCATCCATTATGACAACAGAAGGATTGCTTAAGGATATGAAAGTTTCCCATACCGTATAGGTACAGATGACACATACCAAAAACCACAAACTTAAGGCGCTGGCCGTAAGCATTTTAACAACGGAAAAAAACAGAAGTACTGTGCAGAAAAAGCCTGTAAAAGTAACTTTCATTCCATATACCTTCGGATCATATTTATATTTGCCCATAAACTGCTGCTCCTTTGTGCCGTTTCAAACATCCGGAATCTATTATTCTCCTGTATGCAGCAAAGCCGCTTCCTTTTTAATTTTTCTTCTGTTTATAAGTGCGAGGCCCGCGGCAACCGCGCCCACTGAACCAAGGCCAACCAGAGGATTGATGCCATGGAGACGAACAACAGCCCAGGTAAGGGGATTGGCACCGTCACAGATACTGGTTATGGCGGTAGCCGTACCCATATCATAGCCGGACACCTTGGCTGCCTCTGTAATAAGCGGTGATAGATTTGTGGCAATATAAAGTCCTGCCGCCACGGTTACAAAGCCGATGACCAGGGCACGAAAACCATTTCCCTTGACTACAGGAGTGATCAGAACGAACATCCACGGAAAAACTGCCAAATCTGCAAAGGGCATTGTCTTATTGCCTGGAAGTATCACTGCCAGGAAAACTGCCAAAGGAACAAGAATGAGGGCTACGGACAGGGTAAGGGGATGGCCCACACCCACTGCCGAATCAAGACCTATATAAATCTTGCCCCTGTTGCTGAATTTTTTCTCAATGAACTCTGAAGCGGTATCTGAAATGGGAAGCAGGCCTTCCATTAGAAGGGCTGCCATCTTGGGAATCAGCACCAGGACTGCGCCCAAATTAACGCCCAGGCCTAGGATTCCCAGGTTACCGTTAGAGGGAGCCACATCATAGCCAGCTAGAAAGCCGATAATAAGACCCAGGATTGTTCCGACCAGAATTGGTTCACCGAATACGCCGAATTTCTTCTGCATTTTTTCAAGATCAAAACTGATCTTGTTAACGCCCGGAATCATATCTATGATCTTGTTAAGCACAATAGCAATAGGGGCATAGGCAGTAGTAAAGCCGTGAGGCAGAGACACACCGGGAAGGCCTAGCGTCTCTTCAACGCCCTTTGCTGTCCAATCGGCTAGCACCATGATAATAACCATATTAAGAATGGCAGCTATGATGCCGTATACCTGGCTTCCTGTAAGAATAGCCACAAGAGATCCGGTAAATGCAAAATGCCAATAATCCCATATATCTACATCAACAGTCTGAGTGGTATTAGTCAGCAGCATAACAATATTTACAAGCAGACATGCAGGTATGATGACCATGCCTACCGTAGAAGCAAAAGCAATGGAAGCAGCAGACGGCCAGCCTACATCAATGACGGAAAGGGAAAGCCCGTAGCGGCTAACCATTTCTTGAACAGCGGCACCCAGGCTGCTGCCCATAAGTCCTGTGACCAAATTCAACCCTATAAAACCGATACCGACAGTAAGGCCAGCCCTGATTGACTTTCCAATGCCCGCTCCCATAATAAGGCCCATAATACAGATGATAATAGGCATCATGGTGGTTGCGCCAAGATCCTTAATATAATTAAAAATTTCCAAAACAATATTCATATAGTTACCTCCATATGCAATGATATTATCAGATAGATGCAAAATCCGTAAAATCGTTGTTGCCTTCACAAAGCAGGTCCTATTTCTGAAGTATTTCCACTATTTTATCCACGATTGGTTCCGTATTCCTGCCAAGCAGAAACTGGGTCCCGATAACCAACGGGCAATGGCATTCGCCGCCCAGGACCGTGGTGGATATACACAAATCATAGCCGCTAGACTGGGCCGCAACCTCACTGGCCTTACCCTGGGCGATTTTATACTTTCCCTTGAGCCCCCGTTCATCAAGGGCCTTCGATACCTTCTGGGCCACAGCAGTGGATGTACAGATGCCAGAACCACATACTAAAAAAATCCGTTTCATATATCATTCCCCTCCTTCTTAAAAAATCCCTTAAACAGCTCTACTGCCTCCTCCGGGGCAGATGCATTATAAACACTTAATAGTTTGCCAGGCTTCTGGCAGGAGTCTATCATGCTGCTTAAAAAGTCTAGCTGCTTATCCGGCTTATTGATAGCTAACATGAACATCAGCTTTACATCTACGGTACCATCTAACTCTCCCATAGTCTTAAACGCCACTGGCTTTTTAAGAATCCCTATTGCGATAGCCTGGTGGATCACATGCACGGCATCCGTGTGGGGCAATGCCACTCCCAGCTCTTCGAAGCCCAAACCGGTATAAAAAACCTTTTCCCTTTCTTTTACGGCTTCTATATAGCTCTCTTTCACATACCCCTGCTCAAAAAGCAGGGAGGACATGGCTTTGATGGCATCCTGGTTCGTCTCCGCCTGAAGATCCATAATGACCAGTCCGGGTACAACAGCAATATCATCTAATACGTTCTCTGCCTTATCAGCCATTTTCTTCTTTCCTTTCAAATTGTAGTATACTTTAACGCATATTCGAAGTCAGCTATGATTCGGGCTGCTTCAAAAGCTGACTCCGCACGGGATAGCTTCATATTAAATTCCTCGTTTTCCAGCAGGTTGACCAGGTTAATAAAGGCCGGCAGATGGGTCTCGTTATCAACAGCGCTTAAGCAGCAGAAAAACTTCGCAGAAATCCCGTTTCCGAACTTCACCGGTCTTTTTAGGCGGATCAGGCTCATTCCGGTTTTCTTCGTCCCCTCGTCCAGACCGGCATGAGGGCAGGCAAAGCCGGGACTGATGATTATATATGGCCCATTGAGCTCGATACCCCGAATCATAGCATCAACATAACGTTTTTCTATATATCCCCGGACAAGCAGCCTTTCTGCCGATTTGACCACGGCCTCCTGCCAGATTCTGCATTCCACATCCAGTTCAATAAAATCTTCCGTCAGGAAATTTCTCAGCTTCAAAACGGATTTTTTATCTTTGCGCTCGAATAAGGCAGTTACTTCGTCGAAGATTGCCTTTGACAATACTTCCGGACTGTCGAGCTGGAACCTGCCTATGAGAGTATCAATCCTCTTTTTAAGCTCCTTTCCTGAAGCAGAAGGAAGTCCCTCCGGTTCGGGAAGGGGATTTTTTGCTGCCCGAACCTTTTCCTCCGCCTGCCTTACAAGCTGGCAGTCCTTGATCTCCATCATGACCGAAATTTCCACAGACGGAATAGGCATGCTTCCCAAAGGGACTGTAGAGATAAGCAAATCAGCGTCAGTTGCCGTCAGATAAACCGCTTCATGAGAGGATATGGCCTTCTCAATCTGAAAATCAAACTGGTTCTCCAATTTAGCGGCCAGCAGCTGGGACGTGCCTACGCCACCGCTGCATACCAGAATCACCTTCAAGGACTTGGAGCTTTTTTTTCTTTCAAGAGCTGCACAGATATGAATGATAATATATACACTCTCGATTTCCGCCAGCTTTCTTCCTATATAGGCCTCCAAAATCTGCTGGTTCCTGTGCACCACCTGATAAATATCAGGATACTCTCTGGTAATTTCAAAAAACATGGAGTCTTTTGAAAACATGCTGGAATCCACCTCCAGGCTCATGGCCAGGTGGCTTGAAAGATTTTCAAATAAATAATAGTCCTTATTTAAGTCACTGCCCAAGTCCTTTGATATTGCACTTAAGAACTGGCGGGTAACTATTTGAATGCTTAGGATCTTTTTGTCCATTTTCTTACGTGCTATATAACGGAGACTTTTTAAGACCGAACCAAGAAACAGTTCTTCACTTTCTGTCACAGTCAGTCGGCAGTATTGTCCTACATACTTTAGAATATCCCGGGCCATGCTGTCATATATGGTCTTTGAATCGTCACAATTTTCAACAAATATCCCCTCATTTGTGCGTTTCAGCACAATCCAGATATAATTTACCAAAGACTCATAAGACTCATCCGTAAGGCTCAGGCCATGGGCATGCTCCTGTTCATGGATAATCTTCCGTATAACATTCAGTTGCTGCTCATGAACTCCGTCCATGGAGCTTTCCACAACCTGCTCATGAAGCATCTCCTTGTTTAAATTACATTCATGCCAAAGCATGATCCTCTTGGCACTTTCGGCGCCTCCAATCTTAAAGCCCTTATTTGGATGGGAAATAACACTGATACGGTATTTTTCAAGATGCTCCTTGACATTCTCCATATCATTGACTACGGTGGCACGGCTGACCTGGAGCCTGTCAGCCATAGCTCCCAGAGTGATAAAATCATGAGCGAACATAAGCATCTTACTGATCATGAACCTGCGTTCATCCTTTGACAGCTTGTAATTGTAAAAATCATTCTGCTTCAGCAGGCCTTTCACCTTTGACAGCTCCACAAAGCAGCTGCATAAGCCTTGGCGGTCGATATCAATAATAGCAAAGCTGTTATTTTCCAGAAACTCATTGATTGTATTGATATCGTTACGAATTGTCCTGACAGAAACACCATATCTTTCCGCCAGCTGGTTAATCAGGGTCTTATTCCCCATCAGGGTCTGTAATATATCAACACTTCGCTTGTTCATGTACTATACCTCATCAAACCGGTCCATCCTTTTCTCAGGACTATCCGTCTAATCTCCCATAACTACAACCTTGCACTTTCGGGTACGTGCCCGCATCCTGTCAAAATCCACGAAATAGATATAGCCTGTCACGCTTAGACCAAGGCTGCCATCTTCTACCGGAAACACTTGGCTGGAGCCTAATATGGTGGCCTTTAAGTGGGCATCAGCATTCAACAGCTGCAGCTTATCCATGCCGGGTAAGTAACTTTCTGCATCAGGCCAGGAAAACACCTCATCAAAATGCTCTGGCCCTGGATACATATATTCACCCTCCGGCGGAAGGCTGGTCTGGTCCGGTATGATCTTATCCAGCACCCGGTTTAAGTCAACCTGTAAAAATTCAGTGCCATCCTCCGTCTTGTCATGGACAAATTCCTGAAAAAAAACAGAGCAGGTGGTGTGGGGCGATATTACGGAAACGATCCCATCTTTTATTCCGCTTCTTGCTATAATTTCCCTGACCCAATCGGTAATATTAATGTAAGTGGGGGTGCATCCATGGGATGTAAGCCCTATAACTTCCCTGTATACTGACATTTATATCCTCCTAATCATCATTCAGCTCTTTGTTTGCCCTTACTATGGCTTCCGCCATTTCCCTGATCCGCAATCCCGGATCAGGCGCATTTAATATGCCTGAAGTCGCACCCGTACCATCAGCCCCCAGCTTAATCACCCGGTAACAGTCTTCGGCCGTACTGATGCCTGATGCTATCATTATAAGGACACCCGGACTGACTGCTTTTATTTCTCTCACAGTTTCTACCGTATAGGAATCATCAGCTACAGTTCCGGTACCTATAAGCCCCGTAGGCTCTGCAAGGACAATATCAGGCATCATACAGGAAAGTGCCTTTGCTTCTACAATGGAATCTGCACACACGATAGTGGTAAGTTCCAGCTCCTTTGCCCGATTTATCGCTTCATAAAGGCCTGTTACTGTTTTGGTATTCTCGGCGTGATTTAAAAATACGGCCGAAGCCCCTGCCGCTTTCAGCGATTCAGGCAGCACGCTCCCCATGCCCCTGCCTGGCTTCAGTCCGTCCATAGACTGTGCGGTAACAATCAGACAGCTGGTATTTTCTTTTACAAGACGCAAATCCGCATAGGGCGCCGTAAAATATATGGCAAGGCCGGTGTCCGACGCCGCCTGGTCAGCGGCCTTTGCCAGCTCCAACAACTTCGGGCCATACAGATATGACTTCGGGTTAACTATTAAAAATGGAGATAACAGTGCCATCTTTTTCCTCCTCTCTTATGCCTCTCCTATGGCTCTTTTATACATTCTCCTGCTTTTATGACCGGTAACGGAAGGTCTTGAACACGCCATAGTAATGCTCAAGGCATTTCTCATAACCGTTCTTTAGGGCTTTTTTTAAAGTATAATAGTCACATGGATATACCGTCTCAACCTCTTTTGCCGCGGCTGTAATCAGATCCGTATAGATATTAATCTTACTGATTCCCTCCGTGGCACATCTGGACAGGTTATATTCGCCTGAAGAGGAACCGCCGTGAAGAACAAGAGGTGTTTCAATGGCTTTTCTGACCTCTTCCAGCCTTGTAAAATCAATAACAGGTGTCCCTTTGTAGGCACCGTGAGCTGTACCTATGGATATGGCAAGAGAATCCACCTCCGTAAGCTCCACAAACCTTCTGGCTTCCTCTACCGAGGTATAGACATTATCGTTATTACCGGAATCCTTATACTCATCACCGCCGCCTACATGTCCTATCTCAGCCTCAACTACAGCGCCTCTTTCATGGGCATATGCAACGATCTCTCTGGTCTGCCGGACATTTTCCTCAAATCTTTGGGAAGATGCGTCAATCATGACAGATTTAAAGCCTCGGTTTATGGCTTCAAATATCAACTCCTTTGTCTGGCCATGATCTAGGTGCAGTGCTACAGGCACCTTTGCCTTTTTTGCATAGTACAATCCGATTTCCACGGCTTCGTCAAAACTTAAATATTTCTGATGAGCCTCTGCATATGCCAAAATGACCGGAAGATTCAGCTTTTCAGCTACGGCTATGTAGGAAGAGGCCGATAGCTGATCCACGTAATTTGGTGCTGGATATGCGTAATCTCGCTTCCGAGCTGTTTTGAACAGCTCTTTTGAATTAACTATCAAGTAATTTTCACCTCTCTATTCTGTATCCCAAAGGCCTCATCTGCTGCTGCTGCAGTCAGCTGCAGAAATCATGTTAATAAATGATTAATAACCTTTTATAAATTATAGCATAAGCAATTATCATAAAAAAGATAATGTTTTTTCTTATATTTTGGTAATGTTTTATTTTAATTTACTTTTTTTCGTGATTTTTAGTATGAAATTATATCATTAATTATTATAGTTGAGTTAAATATAATTTTTACATTAGTAACTACTTTTCTACTATAATAGTTACATATAATCTACACTTTTGCATCTAAGAAAGAGAGGGTAAGATGAAGAAACGATTTCAGAGTATTGGTTACAAACTGCTATCAACATTGGTAGCCGCTACTATGCTTCCTATGCTGATTTACTGTTTTTTCTTTTCTTATAACATACGAAAATCTGCTGAAGAAAATTATATCAAAGATACCAAGAATACATGGCAGATTGTTGCCAACAACATTGAGCATTCACTTTCTACCAGCATCGATGTAGTAAATAAGGGCGTTTACTTAAACCGTACGCTTCAGGACCTGTTGTTCACAAGAGATAACAGCACCTTTAGCTATGCAGAAAGCAATTCTACGATGCTGTTTTCCTATATGACAAACATTTATTCCATGACTCCTGAGGCTACCCAGAATAAAGATTTTTTATCTGCATAAGCATTTACCTGACTTTTTACTACAAGTTTACTCCCGGCTTAAAAACAATTCTATAAACAGAAACGATCAGTCTCTAATGGTATAATTCTTAAGTGAAACATCAGTTTTAGAGCAGACAAAAAGAGCAGTTTTGAATGTATTTGAAACTGCTCTGAATGTGATTCTTCATATTGGTACCAATTCGCGAAACTTCAGCCCTTATGTATGGGAATTGAATCCTTCTTTTTCCATGGTGAAGAGAAGTTTTTGACAGTAAAATGTCAGACTCTCAGAAGGCGGAATCGCTTTTCCCATCAGCAGCCAGCGGGTGAATTCTCTACAAGAAAAAGTGACATCTTTCAAGTGTATACCTTCCGAGATATTCGATGGCATTATCGAAGCCGTTAATGGTTCGTCGTATTTTTCCTTTGATATACCATAGTTACATCTTCACCTACTTCTTCCATACCAGCTTAATATAGTCATTATATGTAACAATTTTCTCAATGTAGGAGAATGCTACTGCTCTCTTATCATCTTTGTTAAGTTCCGAAAATATGATCTTTTGCGGAGTTACTAACTCCTGGATCACCTTAGCCTTTTGATCCGTTAGCTTATTCTTTTTTTCAGTAAGCTCTTCCAGTTCTTTATTGACGTATTCCATCGTCAATGCACTGACCGTTTTTGTTTTAAGCACTTGCAGAAGATTGGATATGGCTTCATCAGTCCTAATGAGTTTAAGTTCGATTTCATTTGTTCCATGAACTGCTTCGATTGGTGTCGGCTTACACCTATCAAAAACAGCCTCCAGCTCTTTTTGTACAGATTGTTCAATATCCTCAATCCTCATTTCAAGAGCTATATTGCAATCCAAATAATCTTTTCCCCTACACCGTAAGTAGCGGATTGTCACACCATCTGACTTTCGGTTATATCTTCTAACCATGACCGCACGCCCGCAATCACCGCATCTTAATAATCCAGTCAACCAGCTAGTACGTGGTCCATCATTAGGGACCACTTGCTGGTTAGAATCAAGCTTCTGCTGGCATTTTAACCATAATTCTGAATCTATAAAACCAGGCCAGTTACCAATAGCGAATGTAGTCTCCTGTGGTTTTAAAGTATCCCTATTGGCAGCTCCCTGTTTACCAACCAACATGCCACCTTGTTTACCGTCAAATTCTTCTAATGGATTCAAAATGCTTACACCCAGCTTTTTAAAGTAGGTATAAACGGCATGGTCACATTTTACACTAACCGGATTCCGTAGTATACGGGCAATGGCGGTGGAGGACCAGTTTTTACTGTTTGGTCCGGGGCAATTCTTCTTGGTTAGCTTACGCCGTACATCACCAAGACTTGTTGTCGGATAGGCATACATTTTCATGATTTCTTCCAATATATTTATAGTATCGTCCAGCTTCAAAGAGGATACATTTTTATTTTCCTGCACAATTATGGCGTTGCTATACCCATATGGGGCCGGACCACCGGGCCAACGGCCTAATTCAATTCTGTCATAGTAATTATCGCACACTCTTTTTGATATCTGTTCTCTCTCCAACTGTGCAAAGATTGCCATAATAAAAATCATTGCTTTTCCAATAGGGGTTGAAGTGTCAAAATTCTCCGTAACAGAAACGAATTCTACTCCATACTTGCACATATAGTCCCAGATATTTGCAAAATCCAGAAGAGACCTGGTAAAGCGATCCAGCTTATAAACCAATACTCTGCTTACAAGTCCCTTTTTTATGTCACTTAAAAGTCTCTTAAATTCAGGTCTGTGAATGACATCTTTTCCTGAAATTCCTCTATCAATATATATTCCTGGTTCACCCACTGCAATGCTCCTGGCAAAATTCAATTGCGTTTCGATGGATAAACTATCTTTCTTGTCAATTGACTGTCTGGCATAAATAGCATCCATATCTTTTCAATTAATTCCCTTCCTTCTTAGAATTAATGACCTGCCCATTGTCAGAAATAGAGCTGTCTTTTTTACCCTCCCTCTCTTTATTATAGAAAATTAATTGAAGCTCTGTATATGTATCTTGTACGCTTTTCTCTCTTTCAAAGGCATCTTTATAGTCTGGATACACATTTACTACTCTCATAAAATACACTTTCACACCTTTAGGTACTTTGTTTTGTTTAAATATATGATTTGTATTGATATTTAATCTGCCAGGACAAGCCGTATCTCAGCATTTCTGCAATTTTATATAAAAAACTTTACAATGCGGCTTTATTTTTGATTTCATACTGATACGAAGAAAGCGCGGTCCCATGTCCTGGAAACGCACTTTCTTCGTATTCTTCATATTCACTTATCTAAAGCCCTTGAAAATAGTCTGCATATTCTTTTTTACGGCTTTTAGCAGTTCTTTAGGAATCTTCTCCACTTGTTCTCCTAAAATTATGCCGTGCGGCTCCTTGTAGCCGTCATTCCATACAAAATTAAATGTTCTTTCGCTGGCTGTACTGTTCTTTCCGATTTGAAAAGCGTAAAGGGCAACATCTTGCGATAAAAGCTCTTGGACAGCATCCTTAGTCAGTCCGGGAAAACTGGAGGCTCCGTCAGTAATTTCAAAAACTATCTTTATATGCTTTCCCATTTTAAGCAGCCTTTCTTCTTCAGGAGTGATGTTTCCGGATATTTCTTTCAAGCAGCTTGCATCGTCTGTAGCGCCATCGGTGGAATTAAGCCTTACGATGGAACGGATAATATCCGCCGATTCTTTCTCTTCGGAGGTCGTGTCGTTAAATTCTTTCATATGATAATATTGACTTCCGAAAAACCATGTTTCACTTAAGACTTCTATTTTCTGGTTTAATTGTTCAGCATTTCGCTTAAGATATCTGTTCAGATCATCAATTGACAGCAATGTTACGGCCAGCGCTTCTCTTGCAGATTCAATCTTTGCAGCATTCATGGAGCCTGAATTATCTATAACAAAAGAAATTTCGATTCGCTCCGGCAATTTATCTGCCTGGGTTTCCAGCAAGTATCTGCTGAATACGGGAAGATTTTTGTAGTTTCCTTTTCTCTCCGCTTCTACAAAATCCGGATAGGCGGCAATAAAGCTGTTAACGTCCAGCTTGCCTTTTATTTGCCCGTCTTTTTTTACGCTGATTTCTTTTTTGGCATCTCCAATAAGTTTACTCCAGAATTGACGCATCTTCTCTCTTTCTGACTTCATTTTATTTGAATAATACTGAAAAAGCTGCTGATCATTCTGGTTGATGCCGTAAGATGTTAAGTCGACCTTTCCAGTCATTATATTTTGAACTATTTCATTGTTTTTCTCCTGCTGGTCCAGCATCTCTTCAAGGATTTTTTTTACTTCTTCCTCAGTTG
Source organism: Hungatella sp. UBA3147 (assembly GCA_002365025.1). Taxonomy (GTDB): domain Bacteria; phylum Bacillota; class Clostridia; order Lachnospirales; family Lachnospiraceae; genus Lacrimispora. The sequence continues at coordinate 17,255 of DEYX01000367.1, forward strand.
ATTCCAATGTATCCCTTTTTTCTTCTTTTGATTGAAGGGGGCTTTTTCTTTCACTTACCTGTTCCTGAGATGCGCCATGGGATTTAAAAAAGTCCATGGCATCTATTTCTTCTTTCCATAATTGCTCAAATACAGGATAAATAAAAGAACGAATCAGGGAATCTCTATCTAAAACACCTTCTTCGCTGTTTATCTGCCTTACTAATTGAGAATGAATGAAATCCAAAAAAGGCTGATTCAATATCCTTTTGCTGAATGGATTCTCACCGCATCTTTTCATCTCAGGCGTTGTTTTATAAATTTCTTTAAGGATAAAACTATTGATAAATGCCCTGTGTTTCGGCATATCATCAATAGCCTTCCTTTTATTGCCTGTCTGCTCCATATATGCAGCTATCTTTTTAAAATTAGCTTCATCTCTGTAAACTGGGCACATTTGCAGTACCCTTAAAAAGGAAGTCAGCTTATCCAGCCCGTGCAGAGCATCAAGTATTTCCTTTTTAACATATCCGGTTATAATATCCGGCTGATATGCGCGATCTTCTCCAAGGCCTTCTTTCTCAATGCGATGCAGGATATATCCGGTCATTCTGTCATTTTCTTTTTTCCACGCTTTACCTCTGTACAGATAGGCTTTCGTTTGTTTTTTCCAATCGGGGTACATGGCAAGCTCATAATAAATATGCAATAGAATCTGATTTTCGTCTAAGTCCCTGTCCAAAAAAGCAGCCAGTGGAAGATATAATATGCCCTTGGACGGATTTAACAAAAATCTTTCAAGCTTTGGATCAGGTAAATACATCAGGCTGGAATCCCCTGTAAAGGTAGCTAACGTACGCTGCTCTCTCTGCAAAAAGGATTCCACATGTTTTGTTGACTCTTCTATCAGCTTCTGTTCATCATAATTAGGCAAACCCCTTCCCCTCCTACAGATATAACGGCAAATCCCACAAAGCTTCTGGGGTATCGATTCTGTTAATATTTAGTGTGCATAATTCGCCTTCTACCCCCATCAGCAAATACTTTGATGGATAAAGCTTCAGCACATCGGTAAAAAAGGCCCCTTCCATAATTGACTCCTTATTGATATGCCATTTTCCGAAATTTTCTTCCAGCAAATATATAATTCCGTCTTCGCTTAATATTACGGCTGTTCCTTTTGAAGACTCTGCATCAAAAAGATTCCCTTTAAGAAAACTTCCTTCATCAAGAATGTTTATATCCGCCCCGTCAAGAGAGATGATATGAAGCTTACCATTATTCCCTATGGTCAAAAGAGTATCCTTCTGCCCCTTTTCATTTTTGAGACAATGGATTTTGCGTATTTCACAATCAGGAATTTTAATTTTATTTACTATAGAAAGATTATTATAGATCTGTTTTATAAAATATATTTCTCCTGTTTTGGTGCCGACGGTAAAATTATCAGCTCCTGTTTTCTCCATTCCGATTATGTTTGAAATAGGAAGAGAAGCATCTTTATGGAGTATCAGGCGGTATTCTTCTTTTTCTTTAACTACTTCCAGCAAAACCAGCTCTTCCTGCTCTCTTTCCGCGGCTATCAAATTATCGCTTACGGACAGGCATTGGCCAAACCAGCTCATTCCTGTTTCTGTCTCTATTTTTTTTATATGCATCTCCCCGCTTCCATTGGGGATTTGTTTAAAATTGCTGCATGATAATAAATAGCCGCCGCCTTTGTTTCCAAAGAGCATAATTTCATTCTTATTAAGCCTGTGAAAGGCTGAGATTCTTTCTTTAATATCTTTAAAAGGCGGACTCCATTCCTCCTGAATCCGTTCCTTGCCGAAAGGGTCCGTTCTTTTGCTTATCTGAAAAAACCGCAATGCACAATCTGTGCTTCCGGTAATAAACATATCCTCGGAAAACCTTAAAACACTTTGTAAAAATCCTTCAAAGCCATAGGCTCCCAGCCTTGTTATAAATTCTGTTTTTATGGCATCTTTTGAATTTCCTGCATATGCTCTGTAATGGGGAATCATCTCCGTAAGAAGCTTTTCCTCCTTAGCTGAAAGCACTTCAAGACATTTTTCAAAATCATCTTCTAAAATGCCTGTTTCCTGAGTTTTATTTAGTTTTTGCCTTAGGTCTTTTACCTGCTTTTTAAATCCTTCCTCATCAACCGATAAATTCAGCTTCATTTTAGCCTCCCTTATTCTCCAAATTCTCAAGTAGAGCTTTTGAATGTTCTAAATGGGATAATTTCTGATCCAGCAGCTGAAATTTTTTTGCATCAATCCTCAGCGTATCTTCCAGGTCCGATTGAAAAATATTCTTTAATTCTTCCGGTATATTTTTTCTTTGGGTCCCCTTTCCAAAAAGCATATGAACTACATCCAAATGGCTCATGGTCTGGGTTTCGGGGCGAACATAGCGATAAGGGTGGGTTCTGATTTCGTCGTAAGTGGTGGTTGATTCTCCTATGCCTTTGGTTTCAATCTCCCAACCTTCCTCTGCCGGAAAAAAGCCAAAGCGCACCGCCTGAGAAAGAATATAATTCTGATCGTCGGAATAAGTGATCGAGCTTATAAATCCGTCCCACAGGGCCTTGCTTAAATCCTTTTCTTCTCCTTGATTCCAATTGTCCAAAACGTGCAGAATATTTCTTATGGACAATACGGATTCTCTAAGCTCCAGCTCCCCGCCGGAAAAATCCTTCTGCTCTTCATCCTTCCATTTGCCCATAAATACATTTTGGGTAACACGGCAAAGCTGAGAAAACCGAAACAGCTCTTCAAGGGTCCGTTTGGGATTGGGTATTTGAATTGTTCCGTTGGCATTCGAAAGTCTTGCAATAATCACTCTGAAAAGTTCATTTTTTTCCGGGTCTGCCTGTTCTTCCATAGAGCCTTTGGTATTCTGGGAAACGTAATTATATTCTATAGTTACAAACCGGGATTTAAACGCAGGGTTAAGCTCGTTTGTGCCTTCGTAATTAACCATCTGGGTAGACAGATTTCCTGTCCCTATAAATGCAAACCCCGGCTTAATCAATACAGGGCCTACCCCTGTAATATAAGCCGTATGCCCTGCATGGTGCTGCAGTATATCGTTTAATGCGATGAGATTCTGCATTGCGATGGTGTTAATCTCATCGATAATCACAGGCCGGCCTTCTTTTACCGCGATTAATATTTCCTTCTCAATTTTCTTGATTTCCGTACCGAAGGCACTGTTGCTTGCAACCAATAAATCGGAGAAGCTGTTCCATATCTGTATTTTAAGCTGAAGCTTTTCTTCTTCCTTCATCTGCTGAAGCTTATCTTCGTTCTCATTCAGCCACTGATAAAAATCTCCGATAATCATATCCAGATAATCATTATAGGATTTTTGAGAAAAACTATGTTTGAGCGTCAGTGTCTTCTCCACAAACATATCTTCATAGGTCAGATTGTGAGATCCGGATATAAAGAGCGGCTGCAAAGATTCAATTTCTTCTTGCGTACCATTTGTCAATATTTCCTTATAATACTGCTTTCGCTGTGTATTTATCTCCTTGAATTTTTCAATAGCCTCTTTTTCCCCGGCCTTTGGATTGGCACAATACCATTTCTCCAACTGATCTTCAAGTTCTGCCTGAATTTTATTCTGTATTGAAAAGTCCATGGCGGCTTCCGTGGCAAGCTGGGTCTTTCCGCTTCCCAAATGCCCTACAATATATACCGGCTTTCCAAGGTTTAAAGAATCTATTACCTTTTCCTTTGCTTTCATTACATAAGGAACCGTTACGAGGCGCTGCTGATGCTGGGTTTTTATATCACTCAGCAATTGACGGGTATGATAAAATTCCCATGCTTCGGCAGAGCTGTCCAAAAGCTTTTCTATCTCTTTTTTTAGACGCTCTATACGGTCAACCCTGTATCTCGTAGCGGAATTGCTTCTGTGATGGGAATAATTATTGCTCTCATAGCTAACCCGCCTTTCCCATTTAAGATAAAAAGTCTCGTATTCAATAAGAGATTCAATTTCCGTTATTGTCAGACCTTGATTAGCTGTTTCCTTCTCAACATAGGCCCTGTATTTTTCAAAATATTCAATATCTGTATTTTCATCTGTCACAGATCTTTCGCTTATCTGTTCAAATCTTCTAAAGGTCTTGAAAAAGCCTTCTTGCCCGTCTGTAATTTTATTTTGCTCTTCCTCTAATAACTGTGAAGCTTCCTTTCGCAGCTGGTTTTCATACTGCTCCTGGATGTCTTCAATTGAGGGAATGCAGCGCGGTTCAATGTCGTGTTTGTCCTTCATGGAATATTCCCCTTTGCACGATATTAATAGTCAAAAAATTCAAATAAGTAACAAGAGCCTGTTTTCCACAGTTCATCATCCCGGTTCCTTGGGAAAGGTCTGTTTTGATAAAGGCTCCTGTTACTTTTATTTGTACAGTAAATGAAATTGAAAAAAGTAACAGGACATTTAGAACCTTTTTTACACGGTATCTGTACATTTTTTAACTTGATTGGCTATAAATTAAAATCCCGGCTTTTAAAAAACCGGGATTTCAACCTTTTTATCTAATTTCTCAACTTTGGTTATTTTATAAAACCCCACAATCTTTCAGCATTACCTCAATGTCCGTTCCTGCTAATTGCTTCATAATCTTGCTTTTTTTAAGAGGGGGTAAGTCTATTTTCAGCTTTTCACCGTCAAGCAGACATACGCCTGCGCTGAGAAGATAACGAATATCGTAACGGGAAGCAAATACTTCGGGAACACCCTTTTCCACTCCGGTTAAAACATATACGGCTTCCATAGCTGTACGTCCGGAATATTCAATGGTAAATACTGTATCGCGGCCGGGATCATCCAGTGTTTCAGCAAACTGTCCAAGGAAAGCAAAGTTTACTGCATTCTTAGGTACTACATAAGGACGGTCACCAGATTCACGGGGCATAAATTGAGAAGTTATGAACGGCATCATTACTGGGATAGCTGTACATGTATTGGCTAACTCTTCTATTTCATCAACAGGCACTCCTATATGATACAACCACTCTTTTGTGATTTCCTTGCCGGTACAGTCTCTCATGGGCTTTTTAATATAGTCTCCCGGAACATCGGAGAATAAACCGTATACCCAAACTACAACGTCTTTTTCAGGCTGTCCGTAATACTGTTCCTGACGGTTTATTGTCCAGCTCATAAGCCATGAAGAATCCAATGCGGTAACTATACCGCCTGTTACTGTACAGCCTGTATAAGGTGAGCGTTTTGTAATCTTTTCAATATATTTCGGCACGCTTTCGTCATGGCATGTTACAGTACAGGATTCCCAATTGGATTTTTCAGGCTCTTTGCAGAATTTATCCGGTCTTCCGAATTCATCGCATTGATCAGCGATATTTTTCCAAAGTGTCCAGCATCCACCAAGCTCTTTATTGAAAGGAGCAGGCGTATTGTCATCACCGTATCCGGAGCCTTCTGTCATGGAACCGTTTGTAATAAATACTAAATCATTTTCCGACAAGTCCATGGATATGTCTGTTCCTTCTTTATCTACTGCAACAATCTTTGTTGCAACTTTCTTATCTTGAGAGATTGCAAACTCTACATTGTTTACGGTAACTCCATATCTGAATGTTGCTCCATTTTCCTTCAAATATTTAACCATAGGCATTACGAAGGAAGTATACTGGTCATGGCGTGAGAACTGCAAAGCTGAAAGATTAGGCAAACCGCCCACATGATGTATGAAACGGTTCATGTATAGCTTCATTTCAAGTGCACTGTGCCAGTTCTCAAAGGCAAACATAGTTCTCCAATATGCCCAGAAATCACTGTCAAGAAGCGCGTCGGAGAATACGTCTTCTATGGTTTTGTTTTCAAGCTCTTCATCGGATGTTGCTACAAACATAGCAAGTTCTTTTGCAAGTTCCTGGCCTAAATTAAATTTACCGTTGTCATAGCGAACGCCGCGTTCTTTTGTAATACGGCAATTGCTGTAGTTGGGGTCTTCAAGGTTTGTATAATACAGATGATCCAATACAGTCATATTGGGATCCTCTGTAGAAGGTAAAGAGCTGAACAAGTTCCAGAGAACCTCGAAGCACTGGCCCATTTCACGGCCGCCGCGTGCTACATAACCTGTGTTTTGCATAACTGCACCGTCTAAAGAACCTCCTGGAATATCAAGCTGTTCTAAAAAAACAATTTTGCTGCCGTCCATATGGGCATCCCGAATCAAAAAACAGCCTGCAGCCAAGGCACCGATGCCTGTACCGATTAAATAAGCTTTCTTATCATCGATTCCTTTCGGCTTTCTTGCATGAACCAAAGCATGATATGTGCCGTTTGTAAGAGTAAGTCTTTCATCATGAGTTTTAATTTTCATTCTTAGCCCCTCTTTCAAGATTTTATTTTTAATGTTAACTGAAGTTATGTATAGCAAAATAGAATAATAACAGCAACAAAATCTGTATATTTTAAATGACTAAAATATAGAGATTTTATATATCTAAGCCGTTTATGAAAAAACAGGCTTTTGTTACTCCCTTCATGTTATTTTGCTGTAATTAGAGTTTTGAGCGTTCACCCGGTCTTAGCAATAGGCAATACCCCTTCAATTTTATGAACGCCGGCAACCTTATTTCCTACATCATATTACTTTTTTTACAACCTTTCATTAGACAGATAAGCCCCAGTGT
>DEYX01000367.1:24003-27478 GCA_002365025.1 Hungatella sp. UBA3147
ACACTGGGGCTTATCTGTCTAACATTTAGACCTTAAAATAATCAGATTCCGTAAGCGGCAAATGCTTCAGAAAAATCAGATTGAAATATTACCCTGTCTTTCCGGCCTATTTGCTTATTCTTAAGTTCATTTACCTTAATTATCCATTAATTATTGCAATATTTTAAAAATTATGTTTTCCGCTCCTTTTAAGAGACAGTGTAATATGACCATCAAAAAGCTCGCCGATGCGTCTGATAATTACATTAGGATCTTCTTTCATTCCAGAGCCTATCCAGCGCAGCACCATTTCAGTAAGAGCGCATTGATAGAAAGAGGCTATGAGTTTTTTGTCTTTAGTGGAAGCTTGTATCCCTTCGCTTTCGCTTTCAACATAACGGTACATAACATTTCCGGCAACGCTGAAAATATAATTTTCCAATTCCTCTCTCTGCATGGAATTATATACATGATAAACGGCTCTTCTGTTTTCCATTGCAAATTTAGCCGCAACAAGAAAACCTTCCTCCCATGAGAGGGTATCGTTATATTCATCAATAGCATTTTGAAGCTCCGACTGGAAAATTTCCGATAGAATTGCATATATATCCGGATAATGGTAATAAAAAGTATTTCTGTTAATATCACAGGCTTTAACAATATCTTTTACTGTGATTTTATTCAAGGGCCGCTCATTCAGCATTTTAATGCACATATCCCGAATCATCTTTTTTGTATATTGTTTTGCCAAATTATACCTCCAAAACCCAATATTTTCACTTAATATTATAACATGAAAGCCAATATTTGCAAATATATTAAGCCTTCCCCGTGGGTAAGAGACTGCTTTTAGAAGTGTGGAGAAATGTTCGTTCGGCCAAAAGTAATGTTGTATAATTCCAAGCCACTGCCAATATACATATAATTAAATACTATCACCAGAAAGAACACGAGGTGCTGTTCTATGAAGCTTTTCAACTTTCCAGGCTTGAATTGCTATTACAGTAGTGTTGTAAGTGTGGCAAATGCCTTTGGTATTCCTATTATTGATGCATTTGCAACGTTGTTTTCGGAAACTGACTTTGATTTTAATCCCTGTAGTAAGTCGTTTTCTTCCAAACGCCTACTTACAAACCTGAACCATATGGGCGCACATTCGGAAGTTTTTGCCTGCGGTATGCCAAAAGAAAACAAAAGCAGTTTCCTACAATGCGACAAAGAAATGTATTTCATCATTGGAATGGACCCGTTCCACATTCATTGGACCCCGTCTTTTGGCAGGTTCAACGGCTATCACTATTTTCTTGCCAAGCCTGCGGGCGGCAATGACTTTTTGTGCTATGATCCGACTTACGGAAACCAGAAAGAACCAATGACGCAAGAGGTAATTGTTACACACGCATTTGACATTACCAGCTTTTGTCGTTCCCAGAAGAATTCTTTGGAAACAGATGATTTGGCCGAGCTTTTAAATGTTGCAGAGGGGGATGCTCTCTCATTCTGGCAGCTGCTTTCCCAAATGGAAGCAGGTAAAACTCCACCCGTTGGAGTGAAAGACTACAGTACATATTCCATTGCACCTCCTAGCGGAAACAAACAAAACACTGACCGCAGGGTTGCCGAAAAAGCGGCCAGATATGTAGACTGTCTGATTCACAGCCGTCTGCTTTATGAATATTACCTCCAAAATCACAAGCTTTCCCTTTTAAATGAGCTTACAATTTTCAACGCCGACTATTTCAACCGTTGGCAGGCGGTGAAAAACGGGCTGCTCAAGGCTTCCGTCCTAAGGGACAATGCCGCAGTGCTGGAGAAAACAGAGGAGCTGTTTTCTAACCTGATACTTTGTGAAAGAGAAGCGGCAAAAGCAATTTGCCAAAAGAACGAGATAAACACGTCTTGAATGGACTTTCAAAGCCCGCTTCAAGACGTGTTTTATTTGTTATTTGTTTAACCTCATATTTAGCAGAGCTTTAACAAAGTCTTTGATGAAGCTTTTAATAAAGCCTTTGGCAAAGCGTTTGGGAGATGCCGCCCGCTTTGTTCACCGCTAAAGGTTTGTCATGTCCATAGCTCCGACACAGGGCGCGGGAATGACCTGTATCGATGTTCCATTTGGATTTAAGATTAGTACTCCACTGCTATAGGTTGATTCATATACATTGCCGGTCTCAGGGTTGACCGTTGCCCCGCCCGGAAGCCCTCCGTTATATTGGAACGGACCAAAAAGATTAAGCAGATTTCCGTTCTCATCAAATAGCATCGAAGATCCGCTGTAATTGCTTCCGTTTACAGTAACTTGATGATTAACAGGGTCTACGGTTAAATCAGCATTATACAGGCTCGTTGCCGGAAAAGCTTGTTGAGTTATAATTGTGTTGGTGTTTCCGTCCAAAGTGGTCAACAGTCCCAGGTTGCTTGGCTCAGTAGAATCAGGATTATGGCTCAGGATATAGACTCTGTTTGTGACTGGGTCTACCGCAACTTTTTGCAGATCCGTAAATCCAGTAAGTGTTTGAATTATCTGGTTTGTGGAAGCGTCAATCACCTGTACATCGCCTGAGGCCGCTTCTGCAACATAGACCAGATTGGTAGTCGGGTTCACTGCTATGCTGGTCGCCGGCGACGTCAATGGGATTTGTGTGATTACCTGATTGGTGGCGCCGTCGATGACATTTAAAACGTCACCGCTATCTCCGACATAAATGAGGTTTGTAACGGTATTTATCGCAGGAGAGCCTTCGAAGGTTCCTGGTATGGTAGCAATAATTTGGTTAGTGAAAAGATCAATCACCTGAATTGAGCCATCTTGTTCTGTGACATATGCAGTTTTAGTAACTTGATTGATTGTAATCTTCTGTGGTGATGAGCCCAGTTGAATGGAACCCAGTTCTTTTCCGGAGGCTCCACTCCAAATATCAATTGTGCCATTGCATTGGTTGACCGTATAGAGGTTGGCGTTTGATGGCTCATTATTTACGGCACTGCCTCCAGCCGGTCCGGTTGGGCCTGTTGGTCCTTCTATTCCCTGTGGTCCGGTTGGGCCTGTTGCTCCGGTAAGTCCTATGGGGCCAGTCGGGCCTGTCGGGCCGGTAAGTCCTATGGGGCCTGTCGGGCCTGTCGGGCCGGTAAGTCCTATGGGGCCGGTCGGGCCTGTTGCTCCGGCAGCTCCGGTCGGTCCAGTCGGACCAGTTGCTCCTGCAAGACCGCTAGGGCCTGTCGGGCCGGTTGCTCCAGTCAGACCGCTAGGGCCTGTCGGGCCTGTTGCTCCGGCAGCTCCGGTCGGGCCTGTCGGGCCTGTTGCTCCAACAAGACCGCTAGGGCCTGTCGGGCCTGTTGCTCCAGTAAGACCGCTAGGGCCTGTCGGGCCGGTTGCTCCAGTCAGACCGCTAGGGCCTGTCGGGCCGGTTGCTCCAGCAAGACCGCTAGGGCCTGTCGGACCAGTCGCTCCAGCAAGACCACTAGGGCCGGTCGGGCCAGTCGGACCAGTTGCTCC
>DEYX01000260.1 GCA_002365025.1 Hungatella sp. UBA3147
CTTCCACATGAGCTTGCAGACCTGCCTCCTGGATATGGGCCTGGGCCCTTAACAAGGGGCCCTTCCGCACATCCATGGCAATGGCATATTTTGCTTTTCCTTCCTGTACCAGATGGATAGGAATATAACCATGATCCGTTCCAATATCTGCAACTGCGCTTCCTTCCGGAACAAAGGAAGCGATCGTTTCCAAACGCCTTGATAACTTCATCTTAAACTCCGTCTTGTATCTTTAATCATCCAGATAGTCTTTAAGCTTCTTGCTTCTGCTGGGATGGCGCAGTTTTCGCAATGCTTTTGCCTCTATCTGACGAATCCGTTCTCTCGTAACATTAAATTCTTTTCCTACCTCTTCTAAGGTTCTTGGCCGCCCGTCATCAAGTCCGAAACGCAGCTTTAAGACCTTTTGCTCCCGTTCGGTCAGGGTGTCAAGCACCTCCATTAACTGTTCATGGAGCATGGTAAATGTGGCGGCATCGGCCGGAACAGCGACCTGCTCATCCTGAATAAAATCTCCAAGATGGCTGTCCTCTTCTTCTCCGATTGGTGTCTCTAAGGATACCGGTTCCTGGGATACCTTCATGATTTCTCTGACCCGGTCGACCTGCATATCCGCTCTGGCCGCTATCTCCTCCGGCACCGGCTCTCTGCCCAACTCCTGTAAAAGCTGTCTGGACACACGAACCAGGCGGTTGATGGTCTCCACCATATGAACCGGAATCCGGATGGTACGGGCCTGGTCCGCAATGGCGCGGGTGATGGCCTGTCTGATCCACCAGGTCGCATAAGTGCTGAACTTATAACCTTTCCGGTAATCAAACTTTTCCACAGCCTTAATAAGTCCTAAGTTTCCTTCCTGGATCAGATCTAAAAACTGCATTCCCCGCCCGACATAACGTTTGGCAATGCTGACCACCAGACGCAGATTGGCCTCAGTCAGCCTCTGCTTTGCATCATCATCACCCAGCTCAATTCTCTTGGCGAGCTCAATTTCATCTTCACTGGAAAGAAGAGGTACCTTGCCGATCTCCTTCAGATACATGCGGACCGGATCTTCCACACTGATACCTTCCGGAACAGATAAATCAATACTTTCCATATCGATTTCTTCTTCATCCTCGATATCTTCTTCTATGAACAGATCCTCATCAAGATCCAGTTCCTCCCCGCCGATTTGAAGCACATCTACCTTATTGCTTTCCAGAAAATCATAAATCTGATCCAGCTTATCCGAGTCTAAGTTCTCTCCCACAAAAAAATCCAGAACCTCCTGGTTTTCCAGCACATTCCGTTTCTTTTTTGCAAGGAGAAGAAGCTGATTTAATTTTTCCTCAAATGCAGCGGCTGACTCCAAAGCCATAAGCTCTGCAGCCTGTTCCTCTTCCGTTTTTTTTGACCCCACCATTTTATCTGCTGCCTTCTTCACATTCTCGTCCATGTTCTTCCATCCTTCCACAGCCTGCCTATAGTGTACACCCTAATCCAGCGAAATATGCAAATCCTTTAACGCAGCCTGTTCCTTTATAATATTCTGCAGTTCCAAAATCCCCGCTGCATGACGGCTGGCATAATCCAGACTGTTTTTTTTCACTTTCATAATTGTTTCCGAAAACGCCTTTTTTTGCTCTTCATTATCTAGGGACTCTTTTAAGCTCGCATGAAAAAGACCTGCGACTGCCCGGTATTGACCTTCATCATGAATGAAATGATTTAAGATCTCGGCCGGATTCAATGTTCCGGCAGCGTGTCCGTCAAAAACCATCCGTGCCACCTTGTGATACAGTTCTTCTATAAAATCATCAGGAGTAACAACTCCTTCAATCTTATCAAATAATAATGGATTTTCAATGAGCCAGGTGAGAAGCAGCCTTTGGGACTGCTTTACACCGTCTTCCTTTTCCTTTTTCCTCTGGTTTTTTAAGTTTCCCTCTTCTTCCCTCTGAGCTAAAACCGATGGTCCAAGAGAAACGCCCAAGCGGTTGACCAGACGTTTTAAATCATCATAATTGATAAAATATTCCCTGGATACCGCCTCCAAATAATTCTCACGTTCCAGGGCTTCCGGGAATTCCAGAAGTTTCCTGGCCACCTGATTATAAAATTCTGTTTTCTGCTCCGGATCATCCATTTTATAATTCTTTTTCAGTACATCAATTTCAAACAGGAAGCTGTTGCGGGCCTCATCGATCCGTTTACGGAATTCTTCTGCTCCCTGATTCTTTATAAACTCATCCGGATCTTTATATGGCTGCATGTTAAGTACGCGAATGGAGATTCCCGCTTCCTTAAGAATGGGAATGGCACGGAGGGCAGCCTTAACGCCTGCGCCGTCGCTGTCATAGGTGAGAACCACTTTATCCGTATACCGTTTTAAAAGCTGGGCATGCTGGGTGGTAAATGCCGTTCCCAGAGAAGCCACTGCATTGGTAAAGCCGGCCTGGTGCATCGCGATCACATCCATGTAGCCCTCGCAGATCAATATGTACTTTTCCCGTGAAAGCCTGGCATAATTAAGACCATATAAATTCCGGCTTTTGTCAAAAAGCTTTGTCTCCGGCGAGTTTAAATACTTTGGCTCCCCGGCTCCCATGACCCTGCCGCCGAAACCAATGACCCGGTTGTTCACATCCATAATAGGAAACATGACCCGGTTCCAAAACTTATCATAGGTCCCCCGTTCCTCTATGGTCACCAGTCCGGTCTGCTTTAACAGACTATCGTCATATCCCTTGCCCTTCAAATACCGGTAAAGATCATCGCTGGTTTTATTGGAGTAGCCAAGCCCGAATCTTGTGATAGTCTCGTCACTTAACTGCCTGTCCCTTAAATAGAGGTAGCCGGTCTCACCCTGAGGCTTTTTAAGCTGGTAATAAAAGTAACTTGCGGCCAGCTTATTGATTTCCAAAAGAGTGGACCTAAGATCTTCCTGCTCTCTCGCCTCCTTGCTGTATTCTGCCGCAGGAAGCTTCACGCCTGAACGGTCTGCCAGAACTTTTAAGGCCTCAGAAAAGGAATAGTTTTCATATTCCATGATAAACGTCAATACATTTCCGCCTGCACCGCAGCCAAAGCAGTAGTACATCTGTTTAGCGGGAGATACGGAAAAGGAAGGGGACTTTTCATTGTGAAAAGGACAGAGACCAAAATAATTGCTTCCCTTCTTCTGCAGCTTGACGTATCCCGAGATCACATCCACGATGTCATTCTTCATCCGGACCTCTTCAATTACTTCTTCCGAATATCGCATGAAGCTTCATTTCTCCTTTCCTCTTTTCAGGCCATGTATTTTGGCCATGAAGGTATACCCGCAGGGTGTTTCTCCTTTTCAGTTTCATTTGCTTTAAACCATTTTCCAGGCTTTTGGGACAAACAGCTCCTCAAATTTATCAATGGCAAATCTGTCACTCATACCTGCAATGTAATCGCAGACCGCCTGTTCCCGGCTTTCTTCCCCTTCCTCCATTAAGGTGCGGTATTCCTCCGCAAGCTTGTCCGGGTGTTCCATATAGTAATTAAAAAGCATGACGATGAGGTGTTGTGCTTTCCCTTCTTCTGCTTTTGGGATATCACTTTTATAAACGTTTTCAAACATCCAGGTGCGCAGCCCCTGCATGGCCTTCTCCATATCGGGAGACATTATGATCTCCGGCTTTCCATAGCTGTTGCGGATAATATCATGGATCAGATTGTTAAGTCTTTCACGAACACTGTGACCCAAAACGCCTGTATAGCACTCCGGCAGATCCTCCTCCACAAACATCTTTGCCCTGATGGCATCGTCAATGTCATGGTTGATGTAGGCAATCTTATCCGACAGGCGGACAATGCCCCCTTCTAATGTGGAAGGGCGACCGCTGGTGCGGTGATTTAAGATTCCATCCCTGACCTCCCAGGTGAGGTTTAAGCCCATGCCATCTTTTTCCAAAACTTCTACTACCCGTACGCTTTGCTTATAATGGGCAAAGCCCTGGGAGCAGATCTTATTCAAAATTGCTTCCCCGGAATGGCCGAATGGGGTATGGCCCAGATCATGAGCCAAAGCTATGGCCTCTGTTAAGTCTTCGTTCATGCGCAGAGATTTTGCTATGGTTCTGGCTATCTGGGATACTTCCAGGGTATGAGTCAGTCTGGTTCTGTAGTGATCCCCTTCCGGGGCCAGAAAAACCTGGGTTTTATGTTTCAGCCTGCGAAATGCCTTGCAGTGAATGATCCGGTCCCGGTCCCGTTGGTAGGCAGTCCGGATATCACAAGCGTCCTCTTCCCGCTCTCTTCCTTTACTGTTCTTACTGAAAGCGGCATAAGGACTTAAATATGCTTCCTCCCATTGTTCAGTGGATTCCCTGATATTCATACAATCACATCCTTCGCCCAAAGTTATGGTACATTATATCATATTTTCAGAAATTATAACACCCTATATTAAAATAATTGCATTTCCGTTATCTGCCTGCATCCAGGTGTTTCCTGTATTCACTGGGAATACAGCCATACCGCTTCTTAAATGCCTTGGAAAAGGCCCTGCTGTCCGGAAATCCATGCTTCATGGCGATCTCACCGATCTCACCGCCGGTCCCTACCAGTTCCCGGACCGCATACTTGACACGCAGGTCAATAAGATAGGTGCGGTAATTGACCTGCGCATATTTTTGAAAGATTCTGGACAAGTAGGTAGGACTGAAGCCAAATCGCCCTGCCACCTCGTCAAGCTTTAAGTCCTGGTCATAATTTTCTCTCATATACTGAGTCACTTTTGACAGCTTGTCGAGCTGCTTTTTCTGGCGGATGACCTCCTTATCCATGGTCTCCGCCTTAAATTCCGTAACCAAAAGATACAGAAGTTCATAGAACAGGCTTTTTACCTTCAGGCTATAACCATATTCCTGTTCCTCATATATGGAAAACATGGAAATCACCAGCTGCGTCAGTCTCTTATTTTGAACCTCATCTTTTTTCTCAAAATTCACATAATTTTCTTCTCCCATATACTCCTCAAAGGTTTCCGCCGGTATTTGAAGAACTATGGTGATATTAGGATTTGGGCATTCAATGGAATGGACTTCGTTAGAATTGACCAGCACAAAATCCTGTTTTTCAAGGGATAGGTGGCTGTTGTTGATATAAAAATCAATCCTGCCTTCCTGAACCAGAAAAATCTCAACGGAGTGGTGCCAGTGTTTCGTGACCTTGTAATTTCCATCTCTCCCCTCAAAAATAAACAGTCGGAATGGCAAATCATCATTGGGAATGACCAGTTCATGTCTGACTTCCATTTTACACCTCCCCAAAAGTACTGATTCTATTATAAATCATTTTGTATATTTTTCCAATGGCTTTTCATCTTCCTGTCAGGGTGTTCTTCCCATGTTATACAGGAAGGCTGTCGCTCACGCATAAAGCGCCGTATCCAAGCTCAGGATTGGGATATTTTGTAATTCCGGGCAGAGGCCTGGCACCGCGAATAAAATAAGCCTTAACCTTTTCTCCGAACAAAAACGGATCCCTTCCATCCACAATTCCCCACTGCATCAAAAGGGCGGCGCTGCCGGTGACAAAAGGAGTTGCAAAGGACGTACCTGTTACCGACTCATATCCGCCTCCGGCCCTTGCCGCAATGATCCCCACTCCGGGAGCAGCCAGATCCGGTTTTACCAGATTGGTTCTTCTTGTAAATCCTCTGCCGGAAAAATCCGCATAAGACTGATAAGTATCATCATAAGCCCCCACGGAAATGACCTTGTTGGCCGTTGATGGAATGGTCAAAGTGGTTTCAGGCGTGGCTCTTAAAAACCTGGTAGTCTCACTCAGCACTCCGGCGGACGGGAGCCAGAGATCGTATTTGCCTTCCACGATCTGTCTGGGGGTTAAGCGGAATTTCCATATCCCGCTGTCGATATAGGTATCGAGGGGAAGGAAATCCATATAAACTTCCTGTGCCACACTGTAAGGTCCGGGCTTCCCATAGTACAGCAGAATCCTTGTATTTCCATAGTTTATGGTTTGAGGTCCCAGGCTGCTGCTGATGGGTCCGATCACCACTCCGGAAGGTGTTATAATGCTGATGTCAAATAAATCCGCATAAGATTTCCATAACTGTACACTGAAGCTTCGCTGGTATTGTCCCACACTCAGCTCAATTTCCTCGGGACTTGACATTGTCAGGGTTCCGGAAATATGGCCGCCAGCCACCCCTTCGTTACCTGTTCCTACCACAATCACGGTCTTCCCGTAATTGGATAAATCATCAAGAAATGTCTCTAAAAGGCTGGTGCCGTCATGGGATCCATAAGTATTGCCAAAGCTTAAGTTAATGGCGAGGGGCATCTGCATACTTACCGCTTGTTGTACTGCAAAATTGACCGCACGCATAAGTTCTGTTGTCCTGGGAAACCCGCCTTCCTGAGGAACTCCAAGCTTTACAACTAAAAGCGGGCTTTCAAAAGCGATTCCCCGGTATTGTCCCCGGTTTTCCCTTCCGTTTCCGGCCGCTATGGATGCCACGGCCGTGCCATGGCCGGAGATATCTACGCTTGGAACCAGCTTTCTGGCCTCTGTCCTGCTTCCGGTAGCCAGGGCGGCATTGATTTCTTCTGCAGTGAACACCCGGTCCAGTGTCTGATCCCACAGCGCTACGATCCTGGTCGTACCGTCATCATTCCGGAAATCAGCGTGGTAATAATCAATCCCCGAATCAATGATGGCTACCAAAACTCCCCTTCCGGTAAGAGGATTGCTTCCCTGCTGGACCAGATTGACACAAGAGGCCGACTTTGCCTGGTTGATGGCAAAAAACAGCCTCTTTGGTTTTTCAACATATTCGATTTGAGGCAAAGCACTTAACTGGTCAATAAGGGATTCCGGTACTGTAAGTATGGAGTATTCGTTTACCATTTGCTCTACCCGGATTCCAATAAGGGAAAGATTGCTTATATCTCCGGAATGCTTAACGATCACATCCCATGTTTTTTCCTCGGGATTATATCCTACATTTAAATTGCCTGATTTTTCACGCTCTTCAGGAGTTGCGCTGAGGGCAAGATTTAACAGGACTTCCAGCTTTTGATCTTGCATACGACATTCCTGTGTTTTTTTATCATCCTACGCTGGAACTGTCATTCTCATTCCTTACTCTGCTCTGCTTCCCGCACTTCCGTGTCGTGATAGAAGAATTTCAGGATATCCTCAAAGTTCTTTCCGCTCTTTGCCATGGCCTGAGCCCCATTCTGGCTCATTCCAACACCATGCCCAAAGCCTCCCCCGTAGATATGAAAGGTTGTAATGTTATTGTCATCAACGCCCTGATTTTCTATTGCAATATAGGCACTGGGAAGGGAGTCAAAATTCTTCATGAGCGTACCATCAAGCTTTGTAATGGTCATATATTTATTTCCAAGCTTTGCCCTTACCTGTCCTTCCCCATTGATGGTCATGACGCCGTCGGATCCTTCGACCCTTAGTTTTTTAACAATTCCGCCCACTCCACGTTCTGTTACAGTAATGTTAAGGATCGATCCTACTTCGGTGATCTCTTCCTCCAGCTGCCGGTTCGTGACGGTGGTTTCCCATCGGTACATGGGGAATCCTGAATCAAAGGCCGGATAATCTTTTTTCTTTATAAATTCATCAAAATCAGAATTTGTAGACAGATTTAATACTCCCCTGCTATCCTGAAGAAGACTGCCATCCAGATAGGGAAACCCAGCCGGATCGCCTCCCCATATGCTCCCGTCGGTTGTATGTCCGCAAGAGGTTGAGAAATAAAAGGCCTCAATAGGTTTATCATTATAAAACAACAGCTTTCCATAAGTCTCACGTACCGCTTCTTCTGTTTTTGATGCGGACTGCAGATTGTTATAAACCTGGAATCTGGTGCTGTCATCCACATGGGCTCCGTATTTGCTGTAAGTGTTGCTCTGGATCTGACGGAACGCATAGGTTCTGGCACAGACAGCCTGAGCTTTTAAGGCTTCCTTTTCATAGCTGTCAGGCATCTCACTGGGAACAACCTTTGTCAGATAATCCTCCAGGTACAACTCATTGACTAAAAGCAGCCCATCGGCTTCCTTACGTATCTCAATCGTTCCGTCATAGACCGGGGTGCCATAGGACCTCTGGATGGAATTAACGGAAATAGAGTCTCCTTTTTCTAAAGGTGCGATTACAATCCGTCCATCCTTTAGCCGCTCATCTGAGGTATCAATAATCACTTCTGCCTTGGGAGGCACTTTTACCGCCTTCTCGCCATAGGTCAATAACAGGCCGCTTTCAGCAGACAAGGTTACAGACGGATGAAAGATCGATTGGAAATTGGTGGACATCAAAAGGACACGAATGCTCTTTGCATCAAATTCCCTTACCAGCAAGGCAGCACATATCCTGCCATGGGCAACAACAAAATCCTGTATATCATATCCCACCAGAATATCGGAGACACTGCGTTCTTCAAACTGACCGTATAACCGGTATACTTTAAAATCTTTATCCAGTTTTAAGCTGCCATACCCCTCAACCTCAATAGAATCATCCTTCACCGCGAGAACCTTTCCCGATATCTTCTTTTTCTTCAAGGTAACCTTTTGAAGGCTTCCTCTTTTTAAACTGATATCCGCAATATTATTGGCAAAATCCTCCGGCTGCCCCAAAGAGGCCTCAAGGGGGAAGGTACGCTCCACTGACCCAAAGTATACACCGAACGTTCCTCCCGTTCCTGTGGTCAGCCAGACATTTTTATAGGTTATGGAATCTGTCACTGCTTCTTTTAATGCAATGATCTCATTGCCCTTTACCAGGAGCTTTAACTCCCAGTCTATGTAAGAATCCAGGCTGATGCCCTCAAATTGAAAATTCCCTTCACTGGTATAGGCAGTCCAGGCTGCAGCAGTTTTTACATTGGTAGGAGTGCCATAAAGAAACACGTCAAGCACCCTGATCGTGCCTTCTTTATCCAGTGCCTGCCTCAATTCTTCATACAAATACCACCATTCATCAGCAGGAAGCTTCTTATTTTGTTTTTTGCCGCTTTCATGGATCTTCTTTCCTGATCCGGGAACCAGAGCTTCCGCCAGGCTTTCCGCCTCTTTGTAGGTCAAAAAGCCTTCCGCAGTATCACTTTTTGCCGGAATATCATGGGGGTCAAGATAACCGCCTGCATACAGGTAATTCATGTATTTCACATACCAGTTATTCTGTTCCTTTTCCGGAAAGTATTCCTGGCTATGTTCCTTCAGCATTTTTTCACAGTTTTCTCTATCGGTAAGAAGAAGAGCAGCTGACTTATATGCTACCCCCCTTGATATTCCCTCCGGTTCCGGTTCACTTACCAGAATAATAATAATGAGAATCAAAACCAAAAGAGGAATACCGACTATAAATCCGATAAATGTCTTTTTATTCATGCGCTCCTCTTATCTCATATAAGTTTTTTTGTTTTCATCAATCCGCTCTAAGTCAAAATAATCCACCGTTTTAAGGGAGAGATCCTTTTTCGTCAGGGAACGGTTCACCAGCCTTGAAACTACGCTGTAAAACACTGCAAAGGTCGGCACTGCAATGATCATTCCCACAAAACCAAACAGTCCGCCAAAAAGCAGGATGGAAAACAGCACCCAAAAGCTGGGAAGACCCGTGGATTGTCCCAATATTTTCGGACCCAGGATATTTCCGTCAAACTGCTGAAGCAAAAGAATAAATATCAGGAAATACAGACACTTAACAGGGCTGACCAGCAGAATTAAAAATGCACTGGGAATGGCTCCGATAAACGGACCGAAAAAGGGAATCACATTGGTTACGCCCACAATCACGCTTACTAACAGTGTGTAAGGCATATTCATAGCGTTCAAAAGGAAAAAACACATAATCCCGATAATCAGGGAATCTAAAATCTTTCCCGTTATGAAACCGCCAAACACCCGGTGAACAAAACGGATTTCATCGATTGCCTGATTAGCCGTTTTAATAGGAAATATACTGTAAATGATCTTTTTGCCCTGAGCAGAAAGCGTTCCCTTTATGTTCAGGAGATAGACCATTACGATTACACCGATCAGTATATTCTTTAGAACCAGTACCACGCTTAGCAGTCCGCTGGAAAGGCTGCCGATCAACATGGACATGTTGGGGACCAGGTCAGAGGTCATCCAGTTTTGCAACTGGCCTGTCAGCCGGTCATATATGGGAATGACCGCCCGTTCCACAGAAGGATTATCCTCAAGCATCTTCTGAAGCCACAGAGCCAGATCATTCATATTCTCGCCCAGTGATTCCTGGAGTCCCATGACACTTGTATAAATCTGGGGGATGATCATCCAGAAAAGTCCGATTACTATCACAAACAGAAAAATTAAGCTGACCACAGTTGCCGCGGCCCGGGAAATGGACTTTATCCCATTCTTATTTTTCCATCTGGAAGAAAGCAGGCGTACCGTAATGTCTCTGGACTTGTTATATACCGGCAGTAAAAGATATGCGAGGACTGTCCCGTAAATGACAGGCATAAGAATCCCCACAATTATTTTTACCGTACCCTTCACACCCTGGAATCTGGAAAGAAAAAAGGCAAAGGTTATGCTCAAGGCAATAACGGAAAGTGCTGTGACTCCCCAGCATAAATAATTCCGAAATTTTGTCTCTTTCATAAAAATTCTCCTAAGTTTTTAAGATTGACTAATGTCTATCCTATACTCTACCATACTTTTACATAAAATTAAAGCAGCGATTTCTCGCTGCTTTTTTCTTTGGTAACCCCAAAATGCCGGTTCTTACTTATTGACGCCTAGCCTTGCTAGGTGGGCAACCTCACTCAAGTTTCTGCCTTCCACTGCAAACGGAGGCTTGACATCCACCTGAAAATATCGGAATCCCATGAGTCATAATGTAGGTTCAAAAAAGGTAAGAGTGTCGCACATTTCAGGAATTACCTTCCCATGTTTTCTATGGTCTTAGTATACACTACTTTGTTTTGTTTTTCAAGTTCCTTTTCCTGTCAGTTTTGATTTTAATCTATTGGATCAGACAGCAATATGTTTGCTGCCAAGCAGTCTTCCATGCTCTACATACAGTTCCAGAAGTCTTAAAAGAGAGTCGCTGGTGTCTTCTTGAATGATCAGTTCCAACCCTTCCGCAGTGGCCAAAGACAGCACAGAAAGCAACGATTTTGCGTTTACCGTTCTTTCTCCGCAGGCCAAATTTATTTTTTCTTTACACGCTCCCGCAATTGAGACAAATTCCAGGATGGACTCAACTCCCCAGAATCCGATCTCCACCTTTTTCATCTCTTGTATTCCTCCTGCTTAAAATGTTAGAGACCTAGTATAACATACTATAATAGATTCTGCAAATCAAAAATTGTTTCTGCCAGAACATCCGCTCCGGCTTCTGTAAGTTCCTGCCTGCTTCCGTAACCGTACAACACCCCTACCGATGCCATTCCGGTCTCTTTTGCCCCAAGAACATCATGCTTCCTGTCTCCGATCATCACTGTCTTGTCCAGATCGGTAATTCCGCATTCTTTTAAAACATAGCGGATCACATCTGCTTTTTTTACCCTGGTTTCATCCATGTTGGCACCTCCCATAAATAAAAAGCAGGAATCCAACTCAAAATGTTTTAGGATCATCCGGACAAACACTTCCGGCTTAGAGGAAGCCACATAAAGCTTTTTCCCTGCCTTAAGAAGAGACTGCAGAACATCCAAAACTCCTTCATAGGCTTTATTTTCATACAGCCCTTTTTCCGAAAAATATTCCCGGTAAATATCAATGGCCTTTCTTGCCTGTTCTTCGCTAAAGCCATAATACTCCATGAAGCTGTCCTTTAAAGGCGGCCCGATAAAGCAGCAAAGCTCATCTAAATTCTCTACTTCAATCCCAAAATGCCGGAGGCTATACTGGACAGACTTCGTTATGCCCTCTTTGGGGTCCGTAAGGGTTCCATCTAAATCAAACAACAAATATTCTTTATTCATGGTGCCTCCTGTATGGTGAAATTAAGAAAACACGCTTTGCGGGTTTTTCTTAGCTGCTGCGGTATCCGAGCAAAAACAGAGACGAAAAAGGAAAGCTCCTTTTTCGTCTCTATGAAATTTTTACTTTAATTCATCAACAATTTTCTGAAGAGCTGCCAAAGCATCATCCGGAAGCTTGTCATAACCTTCCTTAACTGTGGCGATATTGGAAACAAATTTCACCCTGTCTTCCATACGGGCCTTTAACTGCTCCGCATAAGTGGCATCATGAAGATCCGGAACAAATCCTTCCCACTCAAAGATTTCGATATCTGAGAAAGGTCCCCACTGTTTGAACTGGGCAGTCTTATCCACAATGGCTTCCAGGATGCCTAAGGTATCCTTTGGCTGAACCTTCTTGCCCATGAAATCACCGGTGTTGATAATATAGCAGTCTACGTTCTTCTCTTCTACCAGTTTTTTAAATTTCTCATAGTCATTGGCCAGAGGATAGGTTCTGAATGGGTTGGCATAAGGCACAACCACCAGAGCATTGGGATCAGCTCCCGGTGCCAGTCTTTCCGCTGTTGATCTCTTTGTTGCAAGAGTTGCACCCATAACAGATGCCAGGGAAGCGCCTTTTAATTTTACTACCGGCGGAATGGTAGGATCCTTCATGATCCAGAAAATCGCATTGACCGGTGCTTCGATCTTATCCACACGGTTAGGAGACCACAGTTTTGATTTTATGGCACGTCCGTTGCCGTTTCTGATATCCTCTGTTACCAGCTGGATCTTTCCGTCTTCGTCTAAGGTACAGGAACAGTTCTGGGCAGTTAAGAGATATTTATTATCTTCACAGCCGGTCGGGTAATCCTGTGTTTTATCAAAGTATGTAGGTTCTATTGCCACAGATGAGCAGGTGTCGGTATTGATAATGAATGCATCGTCATGGAGAACGGTAACATCATATTTTCCGCCATGTTTTGCATGGGTAATGGTGGATTTTCCTGAGCCAGACAAACCAAATACAGATGCAACATATTTGGAACCATCGGTTAAGTTGTATTCTTTCTGTCCGCCGTGGCAGGAAGCATATCCATTGCGGTTAGCAAGAGCCCATACCATAGTAAGGGTGCCTTTTTTGTGCTCTCCGAAGTATCTCATACCCAGAATTGCCGCACAGTTCTGGTCCGTATTAAAGTAACATAAACATTTTGGATCACTTAAACAGGACAGATCTACTCCAGGACGGTCGGAACCATTCCACTGAGGATCAGAGAAGATATAAATGTCTGCTTCTTTTCCATCGCCGACTGGTTTAGAAGCTTTATACATTTTCGCATACTCATCAGACATATACTGGAAGTTCAGCATCCAGTTATACAGAATATTTTCTTCGCCTTCCGGAATAAGGAGATGTGCCTTCACCATGAATTCAGGATCAAGTCCGGCATAAACCTCTGCATGATACATTGTTTTCCAACGGGTTTCATAAACTGCGTCCATAACAACTTTATCAAGAGCGCCGCAATTTACACCAGGTTCTCCTGCGATTCTTCTTGCAGTCGCATAACGTCCGGTAATCGCACCATCATTAAATAAGAGAACCTTGGCATCTTTATCAAGGCCAAATTCCTCTCCCCTGTATACAGGCATGTCCGTTACCACGGTTCCTGGTGAATTCTTCGCCAGTTCATATGCCTCTCTAAGTGTAGTAACCTTAATTACGTTGTTTCCATAAAACGGAGCTTCAATGATCGAACGCGTAGTTGCAAAACCTGGTTGGCCTTTTCCAATTTCATTAATTGGATAATATGCTTTTGTTGACATAGAAAATTCCTCCTTTTATAAAATCCAAATTTGTCACTATTATCTCACTTTGTTAAGAAAAAGTCAATGATTTTCATTGCAATTTTCCCAAATAATGGATATATTATATATATATTATGCATTTTGTGTACAATAAGCAAAAGAAAGGATAATTATGATTCATATTTCAAAAGATGGTACAGGAGATTTTAAAAGCATTGGAGAGGCACTTCGTTCTCTTCCATCTGATCATACGAAGGAACAGGTCCTCTACATACACAAGGGATTTTATGAAGAGCAGATTACCGTAACGGTTCCTCACGTAACTTTTGTTGGGGAAGATGCAGAAAGCACCATTCTCTCTTACGGCCTTTATGCCCGTATGACCATGGAGGATGGGATGAAGCGCGGCACCTTCCGCACTTATTCCTGCCTGATTGATACCCATGACTTTACCGCTAAGAATCTTACATTTGAAAACAGCGCGGGAATTGGTACCGATGTTGGACAGGCGTTGGCCCTTTATGCTGATGGAGACCGGTTGTTCTTTGAAAACTGCCGTTTCTTAGGAAATCAGGATACTCTTTTTACAGGCCCCCTTCCTCCAAAGGAAATCGAACCCAATGGTTTTATCGGACCGAAGCAGCATTCCCCCCGGATCAACGGACGGCACTATTATAAAAACTGTTACTTAGAAGGGGATATCGACTTTATTTTCGGCAGCGCGACCGCTTATTTTGAGGGCTGTACCTTCTTTTCCAAATATACGGGAATGGGGATCAGCAGCTATGTAACTGCCGCCTCCACTCCAAAGGGACAGGAATATGGCTATGTTATGGAAAATTGCCGCTTTGAAAGCAACTGCCCCGCTGACAACGCTTACCTTGGACGTCCATGGAGAGAGTACGGGAAAACCGTGCTGATCAACTGCTTTCTGGATGACCATATCTGCAAAGAAGGCTGGCATGACTGGAACAAAGAAGCTGCCCATGAGCATACCTTCTACGGCGAATACGGCAGTTACGGCCCTGGTGCCGTGATGGAAAAACGACCGGACTGGATTCACCGGCTGACAGAAACTGATCTTAAAAGATTCTCAAAAAAAGCAGTTCTGTCCGATTCGGACAACTGGAATCCATAAAACGAAAACGGGAGCTGATCCCTTGTAAAAAGGATCGGATCCCGTTTTTAAATTAGTTTTCTTTGATCTTAACAATCACTTTTTTAATCAAAGCCGGTTCACCTGCAGCTGCTTTTGGCTTATGACCATCCCAAGGATTGAAAATCATATATTCTCCAGCTTTTACTACTACTTTTAAGCCTGGATTCTCATTGTCGTAAAATACAACATCTTTTTCTTCGTTATAAGGTACCTTTTCATTCAGTTCATCGATCCGTGCATATGTCATGGTTTCAGAACCGGATATCATATATTGAATATCTGTGTAATTATGGTGAGCTTCGTACTTGGCTTCCTCCCAAGGAACCGTTGTATACTCTGTTACATTCGCAAAAACATTCTTGCCGTCAATCTCATATTTGCCTGGCGCCAGGCTCTCTAAATCAGTGTTCTTAAGAAAATCAACTGCCTTTTCGTATCTTCCGTCCACTCCAAGGCCTCTGTAAAAATCAAGGTTTTTTGCTGAATCAAAAATCATAATCCTACTCTCCTTTTATGTATCGTCTAGTTTGGCCGCAGATTCAAGGGTTACCTGCTATGCACATATAGTATACACCTAAAGCAGAATATTCTACAATGTTTTTATTTAAAAAATTCATGGCCGCCATGCTGAAACAGATAAGTCAGATGGGAATCAAACCAGCTGATAGCACCTCTTCTGGAGCCTCCCCGATTCATAAAATACAGGGCTCCGTTGGAATAATCCTCTCCTGCAAGCGCACGGTCAACACATTGTTTCGTATCATCTGTCACATTTACGGAATTAATACTGCCGTTTGATACCGGTGAAAACTGGGAGGGTTCATAAACGACTCCTTTCACCGTGTCGGGAAACTTTCCGCTCTTTACGCGGTTAATAATTACATTGGCCACAAGGATCTTACCCTTGTCATCGCAAATACCGGCTTCCGCCTGCACGATCTTTAACAAGACCTGATAGTCGTCCTGAGTCACCGACGTTGAATGGGCGGCCTTTTCTTTCTCTGCTTTCTTTGCTGCCTCTTCTGCCGCTTTCTTTGCTTCTGCCGCTTTTTTAGCTGCTTCTTCTGCCTGCCGTTTAGCCTCTTCTTCCATGGCGATTTTCGTATTGATTCGCTCAATCTCTGCCTTGGACTCCTCCGCCTGTTCCTGTTTCTGGATCACATCTCTCTCCAGGAAATCACCGGCCAGCTGTTGAGCCTGCATTCTGACTTCCGTAAGTTTTATTTGGGCTTTTTCCTGGGTAACGGTTTCTTCTTTTACTGTTTCATCTTTCACATCTTCTTTATCCGGAGAGTCTTCTGACTCCGGCGTTTCCGCAAATGCTGTTAAAGCATTTCTGCCGCCGCTTCCAAATCCTGCTGAGGTAAACGCCACAACAGTAATAATTGCCGCACCCGCCATAAAAACTGCGGAAGAACGATACATCCGCTTTGTGACCTTAAAGGACATCCCTCTGAAAAATTGACAAATCTGCTGAAGGATAGAGCGTAGTGTAAGCATATATACACCTCTTTCTCTTATATCACTTGCTTGGGCTGGGTTACATTCCACAGCCGTTTCCTGGTGACGTCCGTAATTATAGAAGAAGCCTGCCAAAAAAGTCAATGGCCATTTAACATTTTTGTGATATTTTAATCTCTAAATTTTCAACTCCTTTTTTCATTTGTATATTATGCACTATTTAAGCCTATGTACTGCCCTGATTTTTATGCTATTATTGCAACCACATTTTACAATAGTGTTACATTTATGTTAATTATTCAACTTCGCCCGTATGACTCGTCCACAGCATTTCTTGTGTTATGTAAACTAAATATGAGTAAGAGGGGCAAAACTGCCCTTTACAAACGCAACAAGGGCCTGGGGAGAAATGACGATTTGCTGTCCTCTTAAGCCTCCGCTTACGACAATTTCCTCATAAGAACGGGCTGTTTCTTCGACAAATGTAGGAAATTGTTTTTTCATGCCGACAGGAGAACAGCCTCCGCGTATATATCCTGTGATTCCCTGCAAATCCTTCATAGGAATCATCTCTACCTTCTTATCTCCGGCAGCCTTCGCCACTTTTTTTAAATCCAGTTCCCCATCAACCGGAATGCAGCAGACCAAATATCCTATTTTTTCTCCTTTTAATACAAGAGTTTTAAATACGCTCCCATGATCCGCCCCCATCATATCCGCTGCATGGCTGCCGGATAGGTCCTGCTCATCCACTTCATATTCCCTGGTGGTATACTCAACCTTTGCCTTGTCAAGCATTCTCATTGCATTTGTCTTTACCATATAGATCAACTCCTTGAATTTTTTCTAATTATAATACGCATTTCTTTTATTGGCAATGCCAGAATCCCCCACAGCAAAAAAGGTCCGCAACTGTCAAATACAATTCCTGACAGTTACGGACTTATTTTCCATGGAAAAACAAGCTATTTCTTCTTATTAATATAGGGGAATAACCCTCCCGCTGAAATGATCTCCTGCATAAAGGGAGGAAACGCCTGCCCCTCAAAGGATTCACCGGTAGTTTTATTGGTAATAATGCCGCTGTCAAAATCAACCATAACCTCATCTCCTGCCTGAATGGCTCTGGCAGCTTCCGGACATTCTATAATAGGAAGGCCGATATTAATTGCATTCCGGTAGAAAATCCTGGCAAAAGTCTCGGCAATCACGCAGCTTATTCCGGCACACTTGATGACAAGGGGCGCATGCTCTCTGGAAGAACCGCATCCAAAGTTCTTATTTGCGACAATAATGTCTCCATTTTTTACATTGGTTACAAAATCCTTGTCAATATCCTCCATACAGTGCTTAGCCAGCTCATTCCCATCTGTAATATTCAAATATCTTGCCGGAATGATAACATCCGTGTCCACATTATCTCCGTATTTAAAAACAGATCCACATGCCTTCATATATACAACCTCCTATAATCCCAGTTCATCCGGCGCACATATATGTCCGGTAATCGCACTTGCGGCAGCCACTGCAGGGTTGGATAAATATACCTCTGATTCCACATGACCCATCCGCCCTACAAAATTACGGTTGGTGGTAGAGATACAGCGCTCTCCTGCCGCCAGAATACCCATATAGCCGCCAAGGCACGGACCGCAGGTTGGTGTGCTGACTACAGCTCCGGCTTCAATAAAGATTTCTAAAAGTCCCTCTCTCATGGACTGCAAATAGATTTCCTGGGTAGCTGGAATCACGATGCAGCGCACATTTTTTGCCACTTTATGTCCTTTCAAGACAGCGGCTGCTATGCGCATATCATCAAGCCGGCCGTTGGTACAGGAGCCGATAACCGACTGATCCACTTTAATCTCACCAAACGTGCCGATGGTCCTGGTATTTTCAGGAAGGTGAGGGAAAGAAACCGTTGGCTCTAATTTGGATAAGTCAATGGTATAAACCGCCTCATATTCTGCATCCTCATCCGCCTCATAGATTTTGTAATCACGCTTTGAATGATCCTTCATGTACTGGATGGCAAGGTCATCCACCGGGAAAATACCGTTCTTTCCGCCGGCCTCTATGGCCATGTTGCAAATAGTAAAACGGTCATCCATGGATAAATTCCTGATACCCTCTCCAGAAAATTCCATTGACTTATATAAAGCACCGTCTACACCAATCATGCCTATGATATGCAAAATAACATCCTTGCCGCTGACCCATTTGGAGGGTTTCCCCACCAGTTCAAACTTAATTGCGGTCGGTACCTTGAACCAGGCTTTTCCAGTTACCATGCCTGCAGCCATATCCGTACTGCCCACACCAGTGGAAAAAGCTCCCAATGCACCATAGGTACATGTATGGGAATCTGCTCCAATGACTGCATCTCCTGCAACCACCAGCCCCTTTTCCGGAAGAAGGGCATGTTCGATTCCCATCTGTCCTACATCGAAATAATTGGTAATTTCGTGTTTGCCGGCAAAATCACGGCAGCATTTACAGTTTTCCGCGGATTTAATATCCTTATTTGGAATAAAGTGGTCCATGACCAGGGCAATCTTATCTTTATGAAAGATCGTATCTTTATCAAATTTCTCCATTTCCTTAATGGCAACCGGAGATGTGATATCATTCCCCAATACCAGATCCAGTTCCGCTTCAATCAGCTGGCCTGCCTTTACCTTGGAAAGCCCTGCATGGGCTGCCAATATTTTCTGGGTCATCGTCATTCCCATTGTCTGCGTCCTCCTGTTAATTTATCACCATTACAGTTTAAATTGTAACATCTTTTTCTCGCTTTACATTTTAACACACTTATTGGTATAATAGAAATACATAATACGAATATTTAATATAATAGTTAGTTATAAAATGGAACAAAAAGTATCGTTCAATGAGAGGAAGACTTAATATGGATCATAACCTTTCCCAATATAAGATATTTTATGAAGTTGCCAAGGCCGGAAATATATCAAAAGCGGCCAAAGAGCTTTATATCAGCCAGCCGGCCATCAGTAAATCCATAAGCAAGCTGGAAGACAGCCTGGAAGTAACCTTATTTACGAGAAATTCAAGAGGCGTCCAACTTACCGAAGAAGGAAAGCTTCTATATAATCATGCAAAAGCGGCCTTTGAAGAATTAAACCGCGGGGAACTGGAACTGAAGCGGGTGAAGGATTTTAATATCGGACACTTGAAACTAGGTGTCAGCAATACTCTTTGCAAGTATATCCTTCTTCCTTATTTAAAGGGATTCATTGAGAAGTATCCTCATATTAAGATTTCCATTGAAAGCCAGTCCACTTCCCATACGATCACGATGTTGGAACAACAGCGGATTGATCTGGGGCTGATTGCAGAGCCCAGCAACCGGCGCTCTCTTTTGTTTCAACCGGTTATGGACGTCCAGGATATTTTCGTGGCTACAAAATCTTACCTGGATAACCTTTATTTAAGAGAAGGGCCGGATACAGATTTCTTTCAGACAGGAAATATCCTTCTTTTGGATAAGAACAACATGACCAGAAAGTATATTGACGAATATATGAAAGAAAATCAGATTGTGCCAAATCAGCTTTTGGAGGTTACTACCATGGATCTGCTGATCGAATTTGCCAAAATCGGACTGGGGATCGGATGTGTGATCAAAGAATTTGTCCAGGAGGATCTGGAGCGTGGTGATTTGGTTGAGATTCCCATGGAATCAGCGATTAAGAAGAGAACCGTTGGATTCGCTTATAATTCAAATGGATTATCCACGGCTATGGAGAACTTTTTTGACGCCATGAGAGGGGCCGGTTCATTGCTCAGGTAAATAAAAAGCCCGGAAAAAGATTTGCTTTTTCCGGGCTTTATTATTTAACAGGCCGCTGCCTGCAGTTATAGAACTTAGTTATCAATCAGCTTTCCGCCGTCGTTCCAGCTGTAAAGCTTGCGGAGCTCGCTGCCTACCTTTTCTAACTGGTGGGAAGCTTCTTTCTTTCTAACCGCATTAAAGTGAGCACATCCTACCTGGTTCTCAAGCAGCCAGTCCTTTGCAAAGTTTCCATTCTGAATATCAGTAAGAACCTGCTTCATCGCCTTCTTTGTCTCATCGGTAACGATCTTCGGTCCTGTGATGTAATCACCGTATTCCGCAGTATTGGAAACAGAATATCTCATGCCTGCAAAGCCGCTTTCAAAAATCAGGTCTACGATCAGTTTCATCTCGTGAATACATTCAAAGTAAGCATTCTCAGGAGCATATCCTGCTTCTACCAAAGTTTCAAAGCCTGCCTTCATCAGGGCGCATACGCCTCCGCATAATACAGCCTGCTCGCCAAAAAGGTCTGTTTCTGTCTCATCCTTAAAGGTTGTCTCCAGTACGCCGGCTCTTGCTCCGCCCAGGGCTAATGCATAAGCTAACGCCTTGTCCTTTGCCTTGCCTGTATAATCCTGATGAACAGCAACCAGACATGGGGTTCCTCTGCCTACAAGATATTCATTTCTTACGGTATGGCCGGGAGCCTTTGGTGCGATCATGGTAACATCAACATTCTTAGGAGGAACGATCTGTCCAAAATGAACGGCAAAACCATGGGCAAACATCAGCATGTCCCCATCCTTTAAATTAGGCTCTACAAACTCCTTGTACATAGCAGCCTGCTTCTCATCATTGATTAAGATCATAATGATGTCAGCCTTCTTTGCAGCTTCCGCTGCTGTATAAACGGTTAACCCCTGTGCCTCTGCCTTAGCCCAGGAACTGCTTCCCTCATAAAGTCCTACAATGACATCGCATCCAGACTCCTTTAAATTAAGTGCATGGGCATGGCCCTGGCTGCCGTATCCAATAACTGCAATAGTCTTACCCTCCAATAAGGATAAGTTGCAATCTTCCTGATAGTAAATCTTTGCCATCTTTTATTTCCTCCTCATATACTGACTCTTGATATATTTTGTTAAAGGAACCATGCCGACGGCTCACTGTCCGCCTTTGGCAATAACCTCTAGCTTACAAATCCTGACTGCCTAAGGCAGATACCGAATATCGTCAGAGCCTCTGGAAAGTCCTGTGAGACCAGTTCTGGCAAGCTCTAAAATTTCGTAATCTTCAAGCAGGTTAAGAACTGCATCAAGCTTGGACTGATCTCCTGTAAGCATGACGGTTACGGAATCTTTGCCAACATCAACAATGGTGGCTCTGAAAATATCAGCTATGGCACAAATCGCCTGACGCTGGCTGGCATTCGCATGTACCTTGACCAGAATAAGCTCCCTGTAAACAGAATAACCTGGCTTTAATTCTTTGATATCCCTGACATCTTCCAGCTTTCTCAGCTGTTTTTCAATTTGGTCTAAAATCTCCTGATCGCCTGTGGACACTACCGTCATTCTGGAATATCTCTCATCCGCAGTCACACCCACCGTAAGGCTTTCAATATTATAGCCACGGCGGCTGAACAGTCCGGCTACACGGCTCAAAACGCCGGAGGTGTTATCAACCAACAATGATAATACGATTCTCTCCATCCATATCCCCGCCTTTTTGTATAGTAACTTAAATGATAACAATCCAGCATCTATTTGTCAACTAATTAATAGGAATGTGTATTATAATTTGAGGTTATACCTGAAAATAAAGCAAAGAGGGCCGCGTTTTATTAAACGCAGTCCTCTTTATTTCTGTTTCTTCTATATCTATATATATAATTGCATGTTCTTTTCTTGGCTTGGCCATACATCTTCTTATATTATCACAGACTGGAAAAGAGCGTTTCGGGTGTTACGGATTCCCCGGATACTCTATTATATAATACTCATAGGCATTTACAACCTTTGTGCAGCCATACTTATCTTCCCTCTTAAAGCTCTTTCCATAGTTGGCATGGACATGTCCATGAAGAAAATATTTAGGAGAATACTTGTCCATCAGTGCTTTAAAACAGGTAAATCCCTGATGAGGCAGGTCCGGTAAGTCGTTGAGTTCAAATGCCGGAGCATGGGTGACAAGAATATCAAAACCTTTGTTCTTCTTAAGCTTCCACCACATCTTTTTGATTCTCCGCTCCATTCCCCGTTCCGTGTACTGGTTCGGCGAGCCTGGAATGTACTGCATGGAACCGCCCAGCCCCATAATCCGGATTCCCTTATAGGTTATGATATCATCTTCAATGCAGGTACAGCCTTCAGGTGGACAGTCCTCATACCTGCAATCGTGGTTACCCCGGACATAATAGACCGGGGCATGGGAAAAAGTTGCAAAAAACGTAAGATAATTCGCTCGTAAATCTCCGCAGGAAATAATTAAATCAATGTCCTGCAATTTTTCCGGTGAATAGTATTCATAAAGTGATTTTGACTCATGGTCAGACAGTACCAGGATCTTCACGCTGTTCCTCCATATCCATGTTCTCGTATATTGTCTGTCCCTGGAGACGTACCAGAGACCGAGCCTCTTCCGTAAGCTCATCAAATTCCGGAATCTGTCCCACCACATTTTCTGTCAGCCAGTTCATGGTGGTTATTTCTTCCGGAGTAAGATTTTCGTTTTCCCCGCACTGGATTTGTCCGTCCTGAGAATAAATAATTCCTTCAAAGGGCTGAAATCTTCCGGCCCGTATGGAATTCCTCAAAAATGTAATCAGCCGGCTGGTTCCGTGTGGCAGATTATGAGAGCAAATGACATCGATCACATCTGCCGACATCCCCCACCAGTAATTGATGGCCTGTTTCCCCTTCATTTCCTTCCTGCCAAAATCCCCATGGCATATGATATTAACAATTCTTTCGTAAAACTTTCCCCAATGCCAGATGGGAGTTGCCAGATTTTTCAGGCTTCCATCCAAATGCTTCTGGTAAAGTCCGTATTCTCTGGTGGGCGCCTGAGGAGTTATCATGTCATCACCTGAAATAAAGGTAACTTTCTCTTTTTCCAACTCTGCGTGAGCATCCCGGTCCTTTACCCTTGACCACTCTAAGTACACCTTGGCATAAGGATTGATCATCCTGGCTCCCAGGGCAAAGGCATTGATATTGGCAATGGTGCCGTAGATCGGATAATCAGCAATATATCCGATCTTCTCAGCCTGGGACATGGAAGCTGCCAAGGCACCCATTAGGAATTTTGATTCATACATTCTTCCATAATAGGTGCAGATGGATGAATAAGACATATTAACGGAACAGTTGAACACCTTTACTTCCGGATGATCGATTGCAGCTTTTACACTTAAATTGATCATCTGGGAGGCCGTAGTAAATATTACATTGCACCTGGCCCCAATGGCCAGTTCAATGGCATTAGCGATCTCCGGCTCAGAATCTGCGTTAAAAAATGCAATCGTTTGTATAGCTCCGTTAAAAGCCTGCTCTAAGTACATTCTGCCCAGCTCATGTCCATAAGTCCAGCTGGAAGTTTCTGCTGTTTTCGCATGAATAAATGCAATTTTTAACATCTCCGGTTCAATGGACTGGAACGGGCGCAGCCAATTAATGAGCTTAAGAGGACTATTGTCCGATGATTCCTCTATTTCTTCCGGCTGTTCAACCAAAGTGATCTTATTGCCTCTGGAGGCCAG
Organism: Hungatella sp. UBA3147; assembly: GCA_002365025.1. Taxonomy (GTDB): domain Bacteria; phylum Bacillota; class Clostridia; order Lachnospirales; family Lachnospiraceae; genus Lacrimispora. Next base: position 23,933 of record DEYX01000260.1, read on the forward strand.
GAGTAGTTCATCCTTTATTCTGACCAGGTCCTTTTTTATCTGTCCTTCAATCCGGTCTTTCACGATTCGGTATCCGAACAGTTCGACGTAAACAAGAAACGCATCCGAACATGTCATATCGTAATCGTCGCCGCCAAAGGCATGGAATGCTTTGGAAAAACGGTCATAAGCGGATTTGAAGATGATCCTGTCATCCTCGCTCCAAGGCTCTCCCGGATTCTTATTCATGGCCTTTATCAGCTTGTCGTAGCTTCCTTCCTTGCTGAACCAGACATCGCAGTTAAAGGAAACCTGGTAAAAATCCAGGAATTCATAATAAAGCCTGTTATCTAAATCATCAGTCCTCTTTGGAATCAGACGGGTGACAGAGGCAGAGATGCTGAAAGCACCTACATATTTTAAGACACTGACCCTTTTATTGCCTTCCTGAACGTAATACTGGTTCATAAATTCAAAGACTTCGATGGGATCATGGATCCCCTCTTCGATCTGATGGTCATATAAATATGCCCATTTCGCCCCAAATTCCGATTTCTCCGACAATAGAGGCATGAAATTACTGGCAAAGGCGCTGGTGCGTCCCTCCGTTTTCGTGCCTACCACCTTTTCAAGAGGAATATCCATGATTCCCAAGTTCACTTCTGAAACAATATCCGTATAGGACAGAATCTGATCCAAGACTGGCAGATACGGATATTCTCCCTTTGAGACGGAAGCCTGATATTGCCTGCGGCCCCGCTTTAACGCCCCTACGTAATCATATAATGCCATCCGTTTTCCCTCCAACATTTTCTAAGGTTATTTTAGCATTAAAACAGCTTTCTGTACAGATTATTCAGGAGGCTTAAAGCGGCACTCTATGAAAGATTTCTCACCTTAAAGTCTCTTTCCAGTTCTCTCTTCTGATCCTTTTTCGCAATGTCATCTCTCTTATCGTATAGCTTTTTACCTCTGGCAAGGCCGATTTCCACCTTTACCAGGCTTCCTTTAAAATATACCTGCAGAGGGACCAGAGTATAGCCTTTCTGAGCAATCTTTGCATCCAGCTTTCCGATCTCAGTCCTGTGTAGCAGCAGCTTTCTGACCCTCAGCGGATCCTTGTTAAAGATATTCCCTTTTTCATACGGGCTGATGTTCATGCCGCAGACATAAACCTCTCCTTTATCAACTCTCACAAAAGATTCCTTGATGCTGCATTTGCCCATGCGTATGGATTTGACTTCTGTTCCGGCAAGTTCAATGCCTGCCTCGTATTTTTCATCAATAAAATAATCGTGATATGCCTTTTTGTTATTGGCAATTAATTTGAAACTCTCTTTCCCCATTTTCATTCCTCCTGTTATTCCTCTTCTAAACTCTTCGCCGGAATAAAGTCGATGGTACGCAAAAGTTTATCCGTACCCAATACCATGACCCTGATAGGCTGACCTAATTTAAAGGTTTTCCTTGTCATTTCACCTACCAGCTCATAATGTTCTTCATCAAAGTGATAATAATCATCCTGGAGCTGATTCACATGAATCAAGCCTTCCACGGTGTTGGATAGTTCCACATAAAGCCCCCAGTTTGTCACACCGGAAATTACTCCGTCAAACTCTTCCCCAATGTGTTTTGACATATACTCACATTTTTTAAGCTTAATGGTCTCCCGCTCTGCTTCATCGGCTCTCCGCTCCATGGCTGAAGATTGGACGGCTACCTGCTGAAGGATTTTATCATAATGGCTGATTCTCTTCCCGGCTAAGCCTGACCTTAAATTCTCCTTAATGATACGATGGATCTGTAAGTCCGGATACCTTCTGATCGGGGAGGTAAAGTGGGTGTAATATTTAGCCGCCAGGCCAAAATGCCCGGTATTTGAAACCGTATATTTAGCCTGCTTCATTGAACGCAGGGCCAGACGGCTGATCAGGGCTTCCTCCGGCGTATCCTCCGCATTGGCAAGCAGCTTTTGGACTTCCTTGGGGTAAACCTCACCATTATGAAAACGGATGGAATATCCGAAATTATTAATCAAAGTTGCAAGACTCTTCATCTTTTCCGGATCGGGGTTATCATGAGTCCGGTAAAGGAAGGGAATCTCCTGCCAGAAATAATCCTCTGCAACCGTCTCATTTGCCATCAGCATAAAGTCTTCAATGATTTTAGTTGCTGCATTCCTCTCATAGGGCTTGATTTCCAAAGGCTTTCCCCGTTCATCAAGAATCACCTTTGTTTCCGGGAAATCAAAATCAATGGAGCCTCTCTTCTTTCGCTTTTCCCGCAGAATATCAGCCAGTTCCTTCATCTGATCAAACATGGAAACAAAGGCTTCATATTCTTTCATAACCGCCTCGTCCCGGTCCGTGATAATGGCGTTGACTGCCGTATAGGTCATTCTACGGTCCACGTTTATGACGGTTTCCGCTATCCTGTGTCCCATTACATTGCCATTTTCATCAATGTCCATGATGCAGCTTAAGGCCAGCCGGTCTTCTCCCTGATTCAGGGAACAAATTCCATTTGACAGCTTATGGGGCAGCATGGGAATTACCCGGTCCACAAGATAAACGCTGGTTCCCCTTCTTAATGCTTCCTCATCCAATGGGCTGTTTTCCGTTACGTAATTCGTAACATCAGCGATGTGAACGCCTAAGGTATAGACACCATCTTTTTTTGATAAAGTAATTGCATCGTCAAGATCCTTTGCATCTTCTCCATCAATGGTAACTGTCTGTAAATTTCTTAAATCCAGACGGCCCTGCATATCTTTACCGTTTACTTCATCAGTTACTGCTTCCACCTGCTTCATTACGCTGTCCGGGAATTCCTCCGGAAGTCCGTATGCTCTTACAATCGAAAGAATATCCGTACCAGGGTCATTGACATGGCCAATTATTTCCGTTATCATTCCTTCCGGTTTCCGTTCCGGCCCGCCGAAATCCGTAACCCTAACCACCACCTTGTGACCGGTCACAGCTCCCATGTCCTTGCCCTGAGGAATGAACACATCCTTTGAAATTTTCTGGTTGTCCGGAATAACGAAACCAAAACTCTTATTTTTCTGATAGAACCCTATGATCTGCTCATTTGCATGGACCAGCACCTTGATTACATGGCCCTCAGCTCTTTTTCCGTTTCCTGGCTTTAATTCAGCAGATATCAGCACGGTATCACCATGAAGCGCTCCGCCTGTCTTGTCTTCCGGTATAAAAATATCCTGATCCAGCCCTTCTACCGCTACAAACCCAAAGCCCTTGGAGTGTCCGGAAAACACTCCGGCAATGGAGCCGATATCTGGCTTTCCATATTTCCCTTTTTGTGATATACCAATCTTTCCTTCTGCCAAAAGAGTATCCAATACTTCTTTTAAATCTTCCCTCTGATCCTTTGGAATATCAAAGAGAATGGCTAACTCTTTTAATTTCATAGGTGCATAGGCAGGATCATTTATCAGCTGGAGAAGCATGGCTTTTCTTTGCGTTAATTGTTCTTCTGTCATTGTCTTCCTCTCTTAATTATCACTTTTATCTATTTTATTTTTTCTATATTACCGGAAGAAAGAAACACTTCCGGTAATCGGATGGATGGGCTGAAAAACAGCCCTTTAATCGAAACTTGCTTTACTAGTTCCGATTAACCATAATATATTATCTGCACTTTACCAATAGGTATTACGAAACTTCCCCATAATGCGAAAAAAACACCCTTGTTGCCATATCACAAGAGTGTTTAATCTTTACAGTATATTCAGATTCAGTACCAGCGCCAGAATGAAAAACAGGACTGCACCGTATTTTGTGAATTTCTCCAGTTTCCCTTCCATGGAACGGCCTTTATTTCTGCCCCAGTAGGTATCAGCCATACCGCCGATAGAACCAAGGCCCTGACTCTTTCCTTCCTGTAAAAGGATTATTGCTGATAAAGCAACACATATGATAACAAATATGATTGATAAAATAATCCTGATCACGTTTCCCACCTCCTATAGTCAAACAAAGGATATCATACCATAATTTTTCTGAAAATACAATATATTTTTATATTTTTATCTTCTATAGTTGATACGCCCCTTACAATCATGTTTCATCAAGAAGTCCTCCTTGTTTTTCTAGCTTATTATATATAGAAGCTTCTTAATCAGTCAATAAGCATTTACCTCTTCTCCCTGCAAAATTTATTATAAAATAATTTTCTTCGTATCCATCCTTATTATATCATTATTCTTCATCTTGGGCCCTACGTTCCAGGTATGTTCTTCCATTGTTCTAATATTAAGGGTTTTCCGGACTTTTTGGAATTTTACTTCTCCTTATGCTTCTTTAAGAAATTATTTAATGGCAAAAATATAAGCCTCAAATATATACAGGTACCTGATAAAGTTTTTCTTGACATTTCTATCAGGTACCATTACAATGTATTTAAGGTACCTGAATAATTTTCAATTTTAGGAGGTTTTCAATATGATGGAAGATAACTTTACAGAACTTTACGAAAAATTTTCAAAGCTGCAATGGCTCTTGCAGCGCCACCATTTACAGAAACATGCAGAACATGGTCCCATGGCGGATCCGACCCGCGGGCAAGGCAGGGTTTTAGCAATGCTCAAAATGCAGTCTGAAATCAGCACAAAAGACCTGTCTTATCTGCTGGGCATTCGGATACAGTCTCTTAACGAGCTTCTTAACAAACTGGAGAAAGGCGGTTATATCACCCGCATCCCTTCGGAAGCTGACAGACGCGTCATGTTAGTACAGCTAACAGAAAAAGGGGAAAATGAGCAACAGCCCCACCCGGATTGCGGAGATATTTTCAGTTGTCTTAACGAGGAGGAACAAATGGTCTTCGGTGAGTATCTCGACCGCGTCGCCGCGGCACTTGAAGCCCAGCTTGGTGATGATGAAGACGACGAAAGGCTTGAATGGATGCGTTCTGCCCGTGAAAGACTGGGTGATGAAAGGTTTGACATGATGTTTATGCGCGGGGGCAGGCATCCTTTTGGCCGCAGAGAATGCTTTCATGGATGCCCAGACGGAAGACCGGGAGGTGCGCACGGTGCTGGACATTTTGAACCGGGCCACAATGATCCAAGGTTCAACGGACACGGATCCAATCGCTTTGGCAGACATGGTGACGGCAGGAATATGCCTCCGCAGCTTAAAGCTCCTCACGATGACGAAGAATAGGTAACGATATCCTACTAATAACAGCATGAAAAGACAGCGACTGTAAAAACAACCGCTGCCTTTTTCATGCTGCACCAATCAAAAAGAATATTCCATGACTGCCCGTCCAAATTTCCTGTAAAAATCTTCAATACGCAGAAGTTCATTGTATTTGGCGGTGCATTCTCCTCTGCACGGTGCTCCGCTCTTCACATAATCGGCACCGACTGCTGCTGCCATATCCGCAAGGAAAGACTCTTCCGTATCCTTTCCATCACTGGCAATGATCACCTTATGTCCGGCTTTTCTTGCCTTCTCTACCATATCCAGCGCCCCGGTTACTGTCCCCGCCTGTTCCATACGGATGATTGTGGCATTCGCCGCAGCAAAATCATCGGACACCAAAAGAGTACGGTGTTCAAGGAGCTTCATCATCTGCTCTCTTCCCTCCAGATCTTCTTTCCAAAGCCCGTTTAGGACTGCACAGATGGGAAAGCCGTCTGCCAGCCTCAGATAATAGGCGAGCATATCCTTTTGCGCCCTGTTTATGGAGATTCCACCTTTCCTGCTTTCTTTTGAAAAACAGTAGGTACCATCTTCCTTTACGTACAGACGGTCTGCATCAGCATTGATGGCCACCAGCACATCTGTCCCCGGCTTATATCCGGTAAGCTTAAAGGAATCCATTAAATAATGCAGTGCTTCCTCCGAATTTTTCATATCCGCTTCAAAGCCGCCGCCATCTCCTGTTGAGGTGCTAAAGCCGCTTATGGATAAGAGCCTTTTTAATGTCTGGTAAATCTCTACTCCCATGCGAAGTCCTTCCGAATAAGAATTTGCTCCTTGAGGTACAATCATGATCTCCTGGAAATCAAGGCCTTTTTCCCCGCCGCCTCCACTGATCATGCTCATCATGGGAACCGGCATCACAGGAGCTGAGGTTCCGCCAAGATAACGGTAAAGCGGCAGATGAAGTCCTGCCCCTGCCGCCCTTGCAGCCGCCATGGATATAGCAAGAACTCCCTGCTTCCCGTCTTCTTCCACCCGGTTCTCTTCTGCTGCCTGGGAAAGCATCCAATCGATTCTTCCCTGATCTGATGCATCCTCAAACAATATTGTTTCTGATAGCCAGCCACCCACAAGTTCTGCCTGTTTCTCTGCTCTGCCGGTGTCTCCCAGGGAAACCGTCGCTCTTCCATGAGCGCCGTTTTCCAGGATCACTTCAGCTTCTACTCCGGGATACCCCCAGGAATCCCGGACAATTCTTCCCGTTATTTCTATAATATCAAGGCTGTTAAACATCTTTTTGCCTCCTGTCCTTTCTTACATTCTTACCGTAAGGATTGACGGGATTTATCACATCCATGCAGGTACAGAGAAAAAAAGATGCCAGGAGATTTTTTTCTTCCTGGCATCTTTCTTTGATGTTATTCTTATAAAACGGCATTTATTTATGCTCGAAGTTCAATTCCCAATCCCTGTAATCCGTTAAGGATCTTTTTCATTACAGCAAGAACTTCCTGCTCTTCCAGAGTGTGATCTCCTGCGCGGAAAGTGATGGAATAAGCAACAGACTTATATCCTGCTAAAATCTGGGTTCCTTCATAAATATCGAAAAGCTCATAGCTTTCCAGTATCTTTCCTCCCCGCTGCTCGATGATCTCTTCAATCTGTCCGACCAGAATTTCCTTTGGTACCACCATGCTGATGTCTCTGGTAACAGCCGGATATTTTGCAATTCCGGTGTATTTCCGGTCAAAACTTGTAAACGGGATCATGGATGGCATATCGATCACAGCCACATAGGCCCGGTCCCCAATCTTATAGTTGTCGGCCACCTCCGGATGGACTTCTCCCAGAAATCCGATGGTCACCCCATCATAAATGATATCTGCCTGTCTTCCTGGATGAAGGAATGTTTTTCCGCTCTTTGGATCATAATGAGGCCGTTTGTGCATTCCGGTTTTATCGAAGAATTCTTCAATCACGCCCTTCATATCAAAGAAATCGCCATCACCATAAAATCCCAGGGTAAACTGCATTCTTTCATCAGGAAGCTCGGTCAATGGAAGCGACTTTGGAAGATAAATATTAGCCAGCTCATAAAGGCGGACATTCTTATTGCGGCGGTTGTAGTTGGTGGATAAGGAGTTTAACATTCCATGAAGTGGGGAGGTTCTCATAACGCTGAAGTCCTCTCCCAATGGATTTAATATATTCACGGTCGCACGGAGCGGACTGTCCCCCGGGATCAGCAGACGGTCAAATACCTTGGGACTTTCAAAGGAATAGGTCATTCCCTGGGAAAATCCAGAGAACTCCGCCACTTCTCTTGCCACCTCTTCTATTCTTAATTTGTATGACAGCTTACCGGTCGTTGCCTCACCTGTGGGCAGGGATACGGGGATCTTGTCATATCCAAAGAATCTGGCAACTTCTTCCGCCAGATCCGCCATACAGTCTAAGTCCTGGCGGAAAGTGGGAATAAGGATTTCATTTGCTGTCTTATTGTATTCCAAATCCAGCTTTTTAAAGTATCCAAGCATTGTTTCCGCTTCGATCTCAGTACCCAGAAGCCGGTTCATCTTTTCTGGCTCAAAAGGAAGTCTTTTCCCCTCACGCTTCTCAGGATATATGTCAATCATGCCGCCTACGACTTCTCCTGCGCCCAGCTCCTTGATCAGCTGGCACGCACGGTTAATCGCTTCCTCAGCGTTGTTTGGATCAAGCCCCTTTTCAAATTTACCGGAAGCATCGGTCCTTAATCCAACTTTTTTAGAAGAAAGTCGGATATTGGTTCCATCAAAGCAGGCACTTTCAAACACCATGGTCTTCACCTCATCGGTGATTTTGGAGTTTTCTCCGCCCATGATGCCGGCGATTCCTACTGCCTTTTCTCCGTCGTTGATCATGAGAACGTTGCTGTCCAGCTTTCTTTCCTGTTCGTCAAGAGTCTGGAAAGTATCGCCTTCTCCCGCGCATTTTACAATGATTTCATGATTTGCAAGCAGGTCATAGTCAAAGGCATGCATTGGCTGACCATACTCTTCCATTACATAATTGGTAATATCCACGATATTATTAATAGGACGGATTCCGCATGCTGCAAGGCGTCTCTGCATCCAGGCCGGGGAAGGAGCAAGCTTGATATTTTTCACCATTCTTGCGCAATAGCGGGGACAAAGACGGCTATCCTCTACGGAAATCTTTAAATAGTCATGGATATCCTCACTGTTTCCTGTGGCTGTTATCACCGGAGGTACAAAGGGCTTACGGAAGGTAGCGGCCGCTTCTCTTGCAATTCCTATTACACTGTAGCAGTCCACACGGTTTGAAGTAATTTCGTATTCAAATACGGAATCACGAAGGCCCAGCACTTCTATAGCATCAGCACCTATTTTCGTATCCTCAGGAAGAATGTAAATCCCACTTTCCGGTGCATCCGGATACATTTCATTGGAAGAGCCCAGCTCTTCAATGGAGCACATCATTCCGCAGGATTCGATTCCTCTCAGTTTCCCCTTCTTGATCTGGATTCCTTCTTCCGGAAGGGCGTCGCCGTCATGGCCCCCTGCTACTTTACCTCCGTCTAATACCACAGGGATTTTATCTCCGGTCTTTACATTGGATGCGCCTGTAACGATCTGTACGGTTTCCGTTCCAATATTAACCTGGCAGATGATCAGTTTATCCGCATCCGGATGACGTTCAATGGATAATATCTGTCCAACTACGATTTTCTCTAAGTTTTTATCCAGGCACACATAGCCCTCAACCTTTGATCCGGTAAGCGTCATCGCATCTGTATATTCCTGTGCCGTCACGTCTAAATCCGGAACGTATGCTTTAATCCATGATAATGGTGTATTCATTGATCTATCTCCCTTTCCTTAAAACTGTTTTAAGAATCTGATGTCGTTCTCATATAGTAATCTCATGTCATCGATTTCATATTTTAACAGGGCAATCCGCTCCAATCCAACTCCGAATGCAAAGCCGGAATATTCATTGGGATCGATTCCGCTCATTGTAAGCACATTTGGATGAACCATGCCGCATCCAAGAATCTCAATCCATCCGGAACCTTTACAGAAACGGCAGCCTTTTCCGCCGCATTTGAAACAGGTAACATCCATCTCCGCGCTTGGTTCTGTAAACGGGAAATGGTGCGGACGGAATTTTACTTTTGTCTCCAGACCAAAAAGCTCTCTTGCAAACTCTGCAAGGGTTCCCTTTAAATCCGCAAATGTGATATTTTTATCAATCACAAGCCCTTCAATCTGGTGGAAGGAAGGGGAATGGGTTGCATCCACCTCATCTGACCGGAATACACGGCCGGGAGCCAGCATGCGGATCGGCAGCTTGCCCTTTTCCATGGTCCTGACCTGAACCGGTGATGTCTGGCTTCTTAATACGATGTTGTCACTGATATAAAAAGTGTCCTGCTCGTCTCTTGCCGGATGATTCTTAGGTATATTCAGTTTTTCAAAGTTATAGGAATCGTATTCCACTTCCGGTCCTTCAATGACCTCATATCCCATACCAACGAAGATTCTCTCAACCTCTTCCAGAGCAATGGTGTTTGGATGGGTGTGGCCTACCTTATTCCGTCTGCCGGGAAGGGTTACATCAATTACTTCTTTTTTCAGCTGTTCTTCTCTGGCTTTTTTTTGCAGGGCGGATATGGCATCCTCTAATTTCCCCTCGATCACGGCCCGGGCGTCATTTACCATCTGCCCCACCTTTGGCCTGTCTTCCGGAGCAACATCCTTCATACTCTTTAATACACTGGTCAGCTCACCCTTTTTTCCAAGATAAGCAACTTTAATGTCGTTTAATTTTTCCAGCGCATCGGAAGCTTCAATCTGCTTTAACGCTTCCTGTTTGATTCTTTCCAATTGGTCCTTCATCGTGCTCTCCTTCTTTTCATGATCAAATTTTACTTTTGCTGTTTTAACAGTAAATAACTAAAAAAGCTCCGCCCCAAAAAGGGACGAAGCTATATTCGCGGTACCACCCTGATTCCTGCGTTTAACACAGGCACTCGGTATACGTAACGTGTATTGACGTCATGACTTACCCGCCAGACCCGCAGCCAAAGCTGTCACTGGTTTCAATCATGCTGCTTCGGTGGGAAATTCAATCTCTTAGCTGAACTTAAAAGGGCTTACAGCCGATGGCCCCTTCTCTCTGGAAGAAAATAAGGATTTACTTACACCTTCATTGCATTTGATGTTTTTAATTGTAACGTTACGTACCATTGTAATAACGGATGTTCAAAATGTCAAGGATTATTTTCATATGGATTATATCAAAAGGTAATACGTCAGGTCTCTGCCCGTTTTCCTTTCTTAAATCGCATCTTTATAAGTTTCTTCTAAAATTCTTTTAAATTCAAGGAGTATTTCATAGGTTTCAGCCCGTTTCTCCAGGTGCTCTATAAAAATATCAATGTACTCCTTATCTTCGGCTCTTTTTGTTTTCTCAATCTGAACTTTTTCTTTTTCTTTATTGTAAAAATGGACCAACGCAACTAAAAGCACACTCTCTGTTAACAGTGCACCCAACAACATAATATCTAAAAAACTCATTTTTTCCCCCTGTTCTTTTAAACCATAAAATCGGCCAAGACTTTTATACTGTCTTTTACAGAATCAATATCTTAAACCGCCTGTAATGTGATCATAATAATCATCCTTCCCCCCTCCCCTTATCCGTGAACTGCAAAGGAATTCTTACGGGACTTAAACAGACTCTCCTAGTTTCCATAATGATTTCTAACATAATCCTACCGCCTTTTATATAGTTATTATTACTAATATCGAACTTTATAAAGTATATCATAACATAAAAAAAAAAACAGCGTCAGAAAGTATATCCAAGATATCTTTCTGACGCTGTTTTTTATTATCTTATGGAAACTACACAGCAAACTGGCTGTTATAAAGCTGTGCATAAAATCCATTTTGGGAAAGCAGGCTTTCATGAGTTCCCTGCTCAATGATATGGCCATCCCTCATTACCAGTATCACATCCGCTTCTTTAATCGTAGAAAGACGGTGAGCGACGATAAAACTGGTACGCCCTTTCATCATTTTTCCAAATGCCTTCTGTATTTTTATTTCGGTTCTGGTATCAATGGATGAAGTGGCTTCATCAAGAATCA
>DEYX01000229.1:0-570 GCA_002365025.1 Hungatella sp. UBA3147
ATCTCGCTGATCGGGCACTCCTCTTTTAAACGTATCACGGAGACAAACTGTTCCAGATGAATGATCCTGCCCATGACAGCCGGCTTTAAAGGACCTGTTTTCTTTATAAAATCAGGCAGGCAGATAAGCTCCCGCTGATTTTCCGCTGTCTCTCCGTAATAAGCCCACACACCAGCCAGTCTCTCTCTCTCATCCCGTGTAAAGAGAAGAATTAAATCTCCTCTGTCGCTTCTGACTTCCCTGCTTAAGTTTAAATAATATTCCTCATCCCTGTGTGCATAGACCTCATACTTCTTTTCCAACTGCCTTCCCACAAATCTTGCAGCTTCCCTGCATTCATCCGACCGCTCCACAAAAGCACGGCGGCTAAGGTGCATCCGTCCCTTTTCGCTCAGAGCTACTTCCGGAAGATCACAGATATAGGTAAAATCAAAAGGGAAGTAAATCGCCGGATTAGCGGGCACCAGAAAGCAAAATCCCATCCTCTCCATATACATATCGGAAAAACAACGGCTCAAAAGCCGCCTCATATATCCCTGATGGCGGCAATCCGGATCCGTAGCAACACCG
>DEYX01000229.1:762-2625 GCA_002365025.1 Hungatella sp. UBA3147
CTATATAATCAATCTTCCATAAACGGTCCTTGACTACCACCTCATAAGGATTGCGGTGCAGCATGGCTACCACCCGGTCCTCGTTCCAGGCAGTGAGAATCTTATTCTTCCGTACCCTGTCCGAATAATAATAGTCCATAAAACTCTGGGAATCTTCAGAAAAAACCTTTTCCCACAACGCCCGGCTCTCGCCTTTTTCTTCCTGCTTCAAATACCGTATCATAATTAAAAGCCCTTCTGAACGACTCCGTATTTCCTTGCAAAGTCAATGGGGTAATAAGACATTTTTGCCTTTCGCAGGCCTTCCATTCCCACATCATCCTCCCGGTTGATAAGAACCGGGTTTTCCGGAAATGCGTGAATCAAAAACTGCTGGTTAATAAACTGGTAAAGCCCTTTCACATTTGGGTCAGCCTTTTCAATGTGTATGACTGCCATGTTTTCAAAAGGATTATAGGTGCCGATAGTAAAGGCCTTTAAAGTTCCGTCGATATAAACGCCTGCCATCCTTACATTAAGCACAGAACAGTTCTTCAAAATATCATGGATGCCCATTACTTCATAATCCAGCTGCCGGACGAATTCCGCGGCTTCCACCTTATTCTCCCACCATTCATCCAGAAATTCCAGCACATTATCCCGATCCGAACAGCAAAGGGTCCGGTACTCATACCTGCCCTCATATTCCCTCAAAAATGAGTTTAAGTGATTTTTCTTCTTATGGAGCTTTTTCCCTGCCAGAGTTCTCATGGCATCCCCATCATAAAGATAATCCTTTAAGTCTTCCTGTTCTGTGACCTCAAACTTTTCTGGATCCAGCTTTAAGAAATTAATTGCCTCTTCATCCGCAAGATAGATGCGAAGAGGCTTTTTTAAAACCTGATTAAAATAATCTACCATTTCCTGAAAATAATGAGGAAGATCCTCTTCCCTGCACATAGGCATTGCAGAAAATGGCTCTCCGTCCTTTTCCATCAAAAACAACAATGCCTTATCATCACTGATGGCATACTTCACATGGTAATAATTTCTCCAGATAAAACTGTCTAAATATACACTGTCGCAGGTTCTGTTGGGCCGTAAGGCATAAAAAGGCGTTATTTTCTTTATGTCCTCTGCCTCTATCGGCTTAAATTGTAAATTCATGGTCGTTCCCTTCTATAATTACTGCTAACTTTTTTTTATAAAATCGATGCCGCATTTTGGACAATGAATGCTGATCTTCCCTTTTCCCCTGGGAATCCTGATTTTCTGCCTGCAATTTGGGCATTTGTAAATATGATATTTCCTGCCTTGCTGAAGCTTAAAACGCCATTTTCGGAATACTTCTGATATTCGAAACCAAATGCGTTCAAATTTCTGGTTTTCTTCGAAACGCTTTCCGATATTTTTTGAAAACACACGAAAATAGCATAAAAATAAAAAAACCAAAGCCGCAATGTTCACCCAACTACTCCGGCTGAACAATCCGGCCGCAAGAAAAACACAAGCTACGGCGTTTAAAAACTGTCCCAGCCTGTCCATACCGTATCTTCCGATCATAAAACGCGCAAAACGTTCTCTAAATCCACTCATCCTGTATCTGCCGCCTCTTTTCACTTTGCCTTAACTATAATAACGTATTGGCTGAAAGTCAATGTCCCTGGTAAATATTTCATAATCTTTTCAGAATTGGTTTTTGGTCATATCCCTGTACTGCTTTGGCGTCAGACCATACCGTTCTTTAAACAATCGGTGAAAATAACTGTTGTTTTCGTAACCCACTTCTGCAATGATCTCTTCCACTGGCTTCGACGTGGAGGTAAGATAATTTGCCGCCCTCATCATCCGGATAAGCTGCAGGCATTCCGTAAATGTCACTTG
>DEYX01000296.1 GCA_002365025.1 Hungatella sp. UBA3147
TATTTTACACCCATGGCAGCAAATACCACAGCGAATTTTTCGCTGGAAAGTGCGTCATCTCCCAGGGAGGCCTGCTGTACGATCTGGGCTGCCAGTTCGTCATGAGGAAGGCCGTTTCCGGAGAAGATGGGGAGCTTTTGACCCCGGATCAGAGTCATCAGCCCGTCGATGGCTGAGATTCCGGTGCGGATATAATCTCTTGGGTATTCTCTGGTAACAGGATTTAAGGGTTTTCCGTTAATGTCCAGCCAGATATCGGAGTTGATGTCTCCAAGCCCGTCAATAGGCTCTCCGATGCCATTAAAGGTACGTCCCAGCATGTCTTCGGACACCGCAAGCTCCATAGGGTGACCGGTAAGACGGGTGTGAACATTTCTTAAGGCAAGCCCATCGGTTCCTTCAAACACCTGGATGATCGCCTTATCCTCGTAAACCTCAATGATACGTCCCAGCTTCTTTGTCTTTTTTTCTACGGTCATTTCCACGATTTCGTCGAAAGCAGCATTTTGGACGCCTTCTAAAACAACTAATGGACCGTTGATTGCACTAAGTCCTAAATATTCGATTGCCATAGCTTGCCTCCTTCCTATGCATTACGTTCGATGACGGAATCATAGAAGGCATCTACCTGCCTTTTGTAGTCATCAAACATGTCAAGTCTGTCGTTAGGTACATCATATTTAATGGAAATGATCTTATCAAAGATCGGATCCTCTTTTAATACGGACATAGGCATTCCCATGGAAACAAGGGAACGGGATTTCTTATATAAATAAAGAATTAGATCCATCATTTTAAACTGTTTTTCCATTGGGACACAGGTATCATCCTTATGGAATGCGTTCTGCTGTAAAAATCCGATCCTGATCACCTTTGAGATTTCCAGTATAAGCTTCTGGTCATCAGGAAGCATGTCTCCGCCGATCAGCTTTACGATCTCCATCAGGCTGCTTTCCTGAGTCAGCAGGAAGACCAGACGGTTTCTGTAGTCCACAAATTTCTTATCTACTTTTTCCACGTACCAGGGTGCCAGATCAGTCAGATATTCAGAATAACTGCTGAGCCAGTGAATGGCCGGGAAATGGCGTTCGTTTGCCAGGTTTCGGTCCAGGCCCCAGAAGCAGCGGACAAAACGCTTGGTGTTCTGGGTTACCGGCTCGGAGAAGTCGCCTCCCTGAGGGGATACCGCTCCGATGATGGTGACTGAGCCTTCGGTTCCGTTCAGGTTCTGAATCATCCCGGCCCTTTCATAGAAGGCTGATAGACGGGAGGCCAAATAAGCCGGGAAACCTTCTTCCGCAGGCATCTCTTCCAGACGCCCGGACAACTCTCTTAAAGCCTCGGCCCATCGGGAGGTGGAGTCCGCCATGATTGCCACATGATATCCCATATCCCGGTAGTATTCAGCCAGGGTAAGGCCGGAGTAAAGGCTGGCTTCACGGGCGGCTACGGGCATGTTTGAAGTATTGGCGATCAGTGTGGTCCGGTCCATCAGAGGATTACCGGAACGGGGGTCAACAAGCTCAGAGAACTCCTCAAGCACCTGGGTCATCTCGTTGCCACGTTCCCCGCAGCCAATATAAATGATAATATCCGCATCAGACCACTTGGCGATCTGGTGCTGGGTCATGGTTTTTCCTGTACCAAAACCGCCGGGTATACAAGCGGTACCTCCCTTAGCAAGAGGAAACAGGGTATCAATGATCCTCTGCCCGGTGATAAGAGGCTTTCCGGCCGGGTATCTCTTTAATATAGGCCTTGGCACACGGATGGGCCACTTCTGGGTCATGGTAATTTTCTTTTCGGACCCGTTTAAAAGCTGGAGGGTCAGCAGGGGATCGGATATGGTATAGGAACCGTCCTCCACCACGTCAAGAACATAGCCTTCCATATCAGGGGGGATCATAACCTTATGGACGATTGCCGGGGTTTCAGGAACCTCGGCAATAATGGTACCTGGTAACAGATGATCTCCCTTTTTTACTGTCATGTGGGTCTTCCAGAGCTTCTCGCCGTCAAGGGAATCCACGTGAATTCCCCGGTCAATATATGCCCCTCCGGTCTTTGCGATCTCGCTTAAAGGGCGCTCAATTCCATCAAAGATATTATTTAAAACGCCTGGGGCCAGTGTGACGGATACGGGGAAACCGGAGGAAGTAACCGTCCCTCCCGGTTTTAAGCCGCTGGTTTCCTCATATACCTGAACAATGGTGCGGCGGTCTGTAAGGCCGATGACCTCACCGACTAAGTGTTCTTCGCCCACATAGACCATTTCATTCATTCGGAATCCGGAATCACCCTTTAAATAAATGACAGGGCCGTTAATGCCGGAAATGGTGCCTGTATTAGTCATTAGCCGTACCTCCCATCAGATCCTTTACATCAAAGCGGAAGTCGTGTTTTGCCTCCGCCAGCTTGGTTTGAAATGAATTGTCGATTAAAATGTGCCTGGAAGGGATAACAGCCCGTGTTCCTCCCAGAAAGGAGTATTCGCTCACCTGGATGTCAGAGCCGCCTGAAATTGCCAGTTCATTGATCTTCTCTTCATCTGCAGGATCGATGTAAATGGTGATGAATTCCTTTCCTGCCAGAGCCTTGGCTTCCCGTATCTGTTTTTCCAAAAGCTTTGTATATTCGGGGGATCCCATAAATGTGGCCAGTTTATCCCGGAGCTCCGAAAACAGCTTATCTTTCAGCTCATCCTGTTTTTTTCCAAAGACCCGTTTCATGCCGATCTGCTCCAGGGAAAGCTTTTTGTTGATTTCCCGTTCGATTCGTTCGCTCTCCAAAGCTACCTGGTGTGCAGCCCTTCGCTTTGCATCTTCCTGATGCTCTAAAAAGGTCTGCTCCAAGGCAGCTGTATATTCATCAAGCATCTTTGCACTGCGGGTTCTGGCATCTTCCATGCAAAATCCCAGGAAATGCTGTAATTTTTCCTCAGTCGTCAAGATGACCACCTCTTTCTTATAGTTTTAATCCGATGGCTTCGTTAACATAATCTGTGATAAAGTTCGGCTTGCGGCCGGTACCATGGCGGTCAGGGATTTCTATGATCAATGGAAGCTTGCGGTTTAACTTCACATCATTGATGATGTCCGGAAACTCTTTTCCGAACTTTTCCGTCAGGAGAATGATTCCAATCTCCTTATCGGCCAGGACTTTATCCAGTTCACGTTTCAGTTCAGCCTTTTCATGAACAACAGCGCCTTCAACTCCGGCTAATCTCATGCCGGTCCAAGTGTCAACGTTGTCGCTGATCAAATACATTTTCATGGATTAGAGCTTACCTAAGATCATGAAAGAAATGATCAAGCCATACAGACAAACGCCTTCGGCAAGCCCTACGAAGATCAGTGATTTACCAAGTATGGAACCATCTTCGCTGATGGCACCGAGAGCAGCGCTGGCAGCAGCGGAAACGGCAATACCGCCGCCGATGCAGGCAAGACCTGTGGAAAGGGCAGCTGCTAAGTACCCTATTCCGGCAATGCTTCCAGTGCTGGCAGCGGCGCTTTCCGCAGCAGCGGCCTGGCCGTTAAACATCAATACACTGGATACGATTAAGGTTCCGAAAAATAAAAGGGTGTTGATACCAAGAGCAGTTTTATAGCGGCCCTTTGTTTTTGCGCCCATGGCAAAAGCTCCGAAGGGCAGGGCGATACTTAAGGTTAATGCAATTGCTAATGTAATTTTTACTAAGGTTGACATAATATTACCTCCGTTTTGGTTTTTATATTTTCTTCCCGTATGGTTTAAATGCACGGCCGGTTCCACGATAGAAACGGCTGAACAATTCGTAATATTCCAGACGCAGAACCTGGATTCCAACGATCAGGCCTTCCATGCCGCAGACGAATAAGTTGCCAAGAATAACAACCAGCCAGTTCGGGTTCCCTGCTTCCACACCGGACAGCATAAGGACAACCTCCATCATGGCCGCGTGGCTGACAGCAAAAGCCCCTACACGGACAAAGGAAAGGGTGTTGGAAAAATAGCTTAAAAGCACTTCAAACAGTTCAAAGAAACCCTGAACCACAAACATGCCCTTTTCCTTTGGCATGATCTGCGCTTTCTTTTCCACCAGGTTGGTGAGAGGTTCCTTAAAGAACATGACGATCAGCGGGATGCCAAACATGATAACAAGAAGTATGGCAGCCGGAATGGGATTATTTGTCATGTATAGAACGATGGTGAGCACAAGGCTTGCATAGAAGATAAGTCCTGCCGCACCGTTTGTGTCAAACAGGGTTTTTTCCGGTTCATGAAAGCGGATGCTGTTTATGATGTTAAGGACCATGGTCAACAAAATAATTCCCATACCAATGGAAACCGCTACGATAAATACGGTATTCAGTCTCCCTATAAAGGGCAGGTTAGTCATATGCTCCAGTGGACGGAGCCAAACGGCCTGTATGATATTTTCAAATCCAAAAACACTGCCGAACAGGAAACCAAATATGGTTGAAAAAATACCGCAGCAGGATATAATCGCCGCCAGATTTATCTTTTTCAGCCGGTAGAGGAGCAGCCCTCCAATCAGAAGGCATATTCCCTGTCCCACATCCCCAAACA
>DEYX01000123.1 GCA_002365025.1 Hungatella sp. UBA3147
TCCCATCATGGCACCTAAAATACCACCTGAGAAAAGTACAATTGATGGATCAGAAGTCATTTGTTGTGCTAAGAAAAACCCACCCATATCATTTGCTAACAGAGTTCCTGCAAACATTGCCGGATCTGCCCCTAACAATTTGTAAACAGGAACAATGATAGGACTTAGCCAGTCCGATAACTTCGGCGCCAAAACGATGATACCAGCCATTGAAAGCGCTAAGGAACCCATAGCCAGGATACCTTCTTCAAATTGTTTACCTAAACCAGTTTTATTGCCCAGGGAACGGTCGATTGCACCTATGACCATTATAATTACCATAAGCCAAATTATGATTTCATTAATACTCATTCATTTCACTCCATTCAGTTTTAATTATTCCTTTGGATAGTCCACAGTGTCTATAATACCGACAATAACCATATCAACAGGAATACTTTTACCATCAAAAGATAGACGGCCAGAGCTGCCAGTTGTAATCAGTACAGATTCTCCAATGCCCGCTCCTACATGATCAACTGCAACAACCAGTGCAGGATCAGCCTCATGTTCGTTTCGTTGTTTTTCAATAAGCAGGAACTTTAAACCATTTAACTTTTCATCCTTGCGAGTAGCCCATAAGCTGCCAACAACTTTTCCAATGAACATAGCATGCTCCTTTCTATACGATCTCAACACCTAAATCCCGCAAATAATCCCTGGCCAATGCTGTAACAATGATGTTCCTATCTGTTTCAAAGATGTCTCCTGCATGTAAGTTCAGGTTTCGCACTTTTGCTATGGTAAGAAGTTCTTTCCTATCACTCTTATTCGTTATATCTTTTATTTCCTGATTAATCGTTTCATTTATCTTTTCAAAATGCTTTAACGGAAGTATAGAAGCACCATATCTTACCAATTGGTTTTTATAATTCTCAAGGACCTTCAGCAATGCTCGCGGGGCCACATGCTGACTTGCAAGAAGTTCCATTCCTTCTTCTAAGAAAAAAACTTTCTTTTTATTTAATAAACGTTGAAAAATAATTACTTCATCTTCTGTTTGAGGAAGACCCAGTGCAATGCGATTCATATTTAAAATAGTTAGTTCAGTAACGATTACTATATCAGTATCCGATTTATCTTTTACTGACCCTATTTCATAGCCTCTATTTACATAGTAAGTCCGAATACCTGAATATTCTTTCCCTATAAAAACAAAGGTCTTTCTATGTTCTTCCTTCTGCAAACGTTGTATGATAATATCAGTGATTTTTTGCACTATTATTTCATTATTGTCCATCCATATCACCTCTTAACAATACACCCACGAACACCTTTACTATGACCACAAGCATTTGCTTCATCGTAATCAATGTGCATATAAGTCTCAAACTTGGGACTTATTCTCACCATGACATCCTCAAATATAAGTGGTCTTTTACTAAACACTTGGACAGATACTCTCTCCTGATCTTTAACACCTAACTTTTCAGCATCTGTATCTTTTACATGAATATGGCGTTTTGCAACTATAACACCTCTATCTAAAACAATAGTCTTAGAGCCTTTCCTCACAATAATCCCTGGAGTGTTATCAATATTACCACTTAATTGAACTGGCGCATTTACACCCAGCGAACGTGCATCTGTTAATGAAACCTCCACTTGACAGTTTTTTCGCTCTGGCCCAAGAATAATAACATCGTGAATCGTGCCTTTCGGTCCTTCAATACTCACTCGTTCTTCTGATGCAAATTCGCCTGGCTGCGATAAATACTTTGTTGGGTGTAATTGATACCCCGCACCAAAGAGGGTATCGATTGCCTCCCGATCCAGATGGATATGGCGTCCACTAGCTTCAATTTCAAAAGAATGATCCATTATTTCTTGTATACGAGAGACAACTGAATCTACAATTGTGTCAATACTATAATCAGTCATATTATCACCCCTATTTTACTGAATTTTCTTTCATCTGCACCATCAAAACCCAACAATAATCCTTCAACGTAGTTGCAATCGAAATGCATTTTATATAATCCTCAAGTTTCAGGCCTTCCTTCATTTCTTTCGCAATAAAATGTTCTAATTCTTGTAGATATGCATGTAACTCAAATAAAGCAATGACACATTCTTCATCTTTATAGGATGGAATAAAGGAACCTTCTGGATACTTACTGTCAATGTATGGCTTTTTGTCTTCCAACAGCTTTTCAATTTCCTGTACCAGATCTAACCTGTATGAAGCTAAAGTCTCCATTGTTATTGTCTTGACTACCATTAGGATCGTATTTAAAGCATCTGCCAGCACCGTATTTCCTATACAGTGACTTTTCTTTTGTAACGTCACTATATGACTTATTGTAATGTTAATTTTAATTCCAAATTGATAAGTTAAGTGACTTTTCCACATAACTTGTCCGTTTCCATTGATATATATTAAAACATCTTGGATATTATTTGCATCTGGGGGTTCCTTTGCTTTCAACCGGGTCATTGGGAAGGTTGCTTCTTGAGTCTTAGTCTCAGTTGCTTCTGGCATTTTCAAATATTCAATCGTGATATCCTTTAAATATTCTTTTGCAGAAGGTGTAATCACAGTCCCTGGTTCTAAAACTAAGACCTTTGTTTCTTTTAAGTTCGTCGTACGTAGCAGTCTTTTTATTTTACTTTCCGTTAAAATGGCCATTAGTACTCACTTCCCCTCGATAAAGGAAAGGCTGGGCATATCCTTTTATTATGCCTCAGCCTCACTTTAAATCTTGCAACTTTAAGCGTTCATCATGAGTTTGAAGCCTGTGAATCGTATTTTGGAAGGATTACATCTACTTCCATATGCGGACGTGGAATTACATGAACAGATATTAATTCACCAACTGCTTCTGCCGCTGCAGCTCCAGCATCTGTTGCTGCTTTAACAGCTCCTACATCCCCACGAACCATAACTGTTACCAGTCCGCCGCCTACTTGTTCTTTTCCAATTAACGTTACATTTGCTGCTTTAACCATTGCATCTGCCGCCTCTACTGCAGCTACCAATCCTTTTGTTTCAATCATTCCTAATGCGTTTGTATTAGCCATTGTCTCTTCCTCCTAGATTATATTTTTAATTAGTTATCAATGATTGTGTTGCTCTTTGCTTATTTCAGCTTTTGCAGAACACGTTCAACGAGTAAATCGATTAATTGATCTTTATTAAGTCCCAAGTTTTCAACAGCCTTCCCACTGCCATCTTCAAATTTATCTTCTCCACGTATTTCATCTAATGTCCTGACGCCATAAACAACTCGGCGAAGATTAAATAAATTCTGTGGGCCAACATTGTCAGAAGTAGAACTTCCTCCTATAGCACCACAACCCAGGGTCAAGGCAGGTCTAAGGTTAGTCGTTGCTCCGATTCCGCCTAATGTAGCCGAACAGTTTATAAGCAGCCGAGAAACCGGCACTTTTAAGGCAAAATCTTCTATGATTTTATTGTTAGCTGTGTGAATAACCATCGTGTGCCCTGCACCTTCAAAGTTTAAAATCTTGATGCTTAAATCGCGGGCTTCATCCCAAGTATTTACCGTATAGAAGGCTAATATCGGTGTTAATTTTTCCCTTGAAAAAGGTGCAAGATCACCAACACGTGTTTCTTCGGCAATAAGAACTTTTGCATCATCTGGTACAGTAATACCGGCTAATTCAGCAATAACCTGTGCCGTCCTTCCAACGATCTTAGGATTCATTGTACCGTTTGGCCGTAGAATATACTTTTCAAGTTTTAGTGCATCATTTTTTGATAAGAAATAGCCACCTTGTTTCTTGAATTCTGAAATCACCTTTTCTCTACTGATTTCTTCAACAATAATAGACTGTTCCGATGCACAAATTGTACCATTATCAAATGTCTTAGATTCAAGAATAAGCTCAACTGCTTTCGTGATATTTGCACTACGCTCTATAAATGCAGGTCCA
Source organism: Hungatella sp. UBA3147 (assembly GCA_002365025.1). Lineage (GTDB taxonomy): Bacteria > Bacillota > Clostridia > Lachnospirales > Lachnospiraceae > Lacrimispora. The sequence continues at coordinate 3,937 of DEYX01000123.1, forward strand.
TTACCCGGCCCTACTCCAATTGCCGGTGTTCCAGAGGAGTAAGCTGCACGAACCATTGCAGATCCGCCAGTAGCAAGAATTAATTTTGTATTTTCATTTTTCATTAATTCATTCGTTGCCTGTGTTGTAACGGTTGTAATTACACTAATAGCACCATCCGGTAAACCAACGCTTTTTCCTGCTTCATTTATGATGCGAACTGTTTCCTTGATACAATTTAATGCACTTGGGTGAGGTGAAAATACAATGGAATTTCCTGCCTTAATGCTTATTAGTGCCTTGTAGATCACTGTTGATGTCGGATTTGTTGAAGGAATAAGTCCCGCAATGACTCCAACAGGAACAGCTACTTCCATATATTTTGCTTCTATATTATTTGAGATTATACCTACTGTCTTCATATCTTTTATTGAGTTTAATAAATCTCTTGATGCAAAGGCATTTTTAAGGACTTTGTCCTGCCATTTTCCAAACCCTGTTTCTTCTTGTGCCATTTTAGCCAGCTTCAAACGATTGTCAAAAGCTGCTTTTGCCATAGCCTTACAAATGGTGTCGATTTCTTCTTGAGATAACTTGGCTATTTCTATTTGCGCTTCTTTTGCTTTCTTCAGTAAATCCCTGGTTTCTTGAATTGAAACAAGATCTTTATCAATCAATCCCATTATGCTTAACTCCTTTATCCAGCAATGTTTCAATAAGCACTGCTTTGTTAGCAGATTTAATTTCTGACTTCTTTATGGTAGAAAGATTTGATTTATATGCAAGTGAGCGTAAATCGGCCACTCTCAATTTTTCCAGCTGTTCTTTATCAAAGGATGAATCTTCATCTTTCTCTATTTCTTCTATAATCGGTTGATTTGATTCATTTGAGTCCGAAGGATTATCTTCCTTTTTACCAAATGATTTCATCAACATCTGCTCAACTTGGCCATCCAAGCGTGGGATAACATGACTACTGATAAGACAATTCTTATCTGCCACAGCAACTTCACCTGCCTTAATAGCTGCTTTTACTGCCGCAACATCTCCAATAATATGAATTGTTGTCAATCCTCCACGGATTGTTTCATTTCCAAGTAGAAATACATCTGCCTCCTTTAAAGCTGCATCTGCTGCCAGGATAGCTCCTAATTTTCCACGTACTTCAATTTGACCTAAAGCTTTAGCCATATGAATGCCGCCTAGTAACTAGTTGGGTTGTCAGCAACGGCTTCTACAGCTTTAGCAAATGATTCACACGCTGATCTACAAGCAGATTGAGACCCTGTCAGTAATGCTCCTGCAAAGTTTGTTTCAGATGGAGGTCCATAAAATACACTCATTTTTACATCAGCAGCTTTCAAAGCCGAATCGATAGCTACCATTGCTTCAAGGGGTGGTGCTATTAAATAGGCAATGGCTTCTCCTTCTTTCACATTTGCTCCTTTTGAAAGATAAGAACCAGTTCTCGATACACAGTGGGCAAAATAAATGATTGAGTTATCATCATTTGCACTATAAAAGCTGGCTTCATTATTTATTACCTCAATCGCACGATCCAAACCACTTCGTACCTCTGCTGGACTTGGACCAGCTAAAATTCCAATAACTTCTCCTGCTAGTTTTGTAGAAGCATTCGCAGCTCCGGCATACATACTTCTTGCATATACAACCGCTACATCAGATGCCTTCGTTGCTTCATCTAATGCCACATAGGTTACATCATCAGAATCAGAAGTAATAATTCCTAGACTTTTTTGATTTGATGCTAATTTTAATTCCTTTGCCAATCCATCATCAACATTGGGAATAATTTTTACGCTTAGAACATTTGCACCTAATCGTTCGTTTTTCATTAGGAAACCTCCTTTTTAAATCAAACGGTTTTTATTTTTCTTTCAAATCTAACCCAGACACTTTTTTATCTAACATTCTCTTGATAATTTCAGCAATATAAGCTCCTGCTTCTACTGCTGGAGTTCCTTGTCTGTGAATATTGGAAACTACTGTCCTTCTGGCTTCAGGCATACCAACGGTAGGTTTATAAGCGATATACGCACTCATAGATTCTGCTGTAACAAGGCCTGGTCTTTCTCCGATAAAAAGACAGACGACTTCAGCTCCTGTTGCTTCACCAATTGGATCCATAGCAGGGACGCGGCAATGTTTTATAAAAACAACCTGTCCAAAGTCAAGTCCAAACATCTTGAGCCCTTGTTGTAAAGAAGGTAAAACATCTCTGATATTTGCCTCTATTGCTGCTGAACTTAAACCATCACCAACGATAACTTGAACTTTCTGATTTGGTTTCACCGCATTTTTTATTGTATTGATTGCTTCATTTGAAAACTTACGGCCTAAGTCCGGACGTGTAACATATTCGTCTTTATCCTTGCATTCTGTAGCAACCTCTACAAATCCCATCTCTTTAATTAAATCTTCTTTGACATAGGAGAATACAGCATCCTGGGCAGCCGCATGGTCTGCACGGAATCGAAGACTAGGCTCCGTCAAATATCTTGTACCTGTCCTCCACAATCCCAGGCGGGCTGGTGTATAGGACTTCATTTTTAAATAGCCTTCTTTATCTGCTGCATTCGGAACTAAAAATTGCTTGCGTATATCTACTTCTGTAATATCTGGTATAAATCCCTCTTCCACTACGCAGGACTTCGCCGATTGTTTGGTGTTTACAGCTGCTGCCTCTTTTGATGGACCATTTGTAACTGGCGGTACTTCATTTACCATTTCATTTAAAATCGATTTAATCATTTCTTTTAAGTTTAATTCGTCCATTAGTTACCCCTCCTCTGCTTCAAAAATACAGATGCATCGCCAGCTTTAGAAGTTAAATGTCCATTTTCGCTGAACCCCATTTTTTCTAACCATTGGTCAAATTCTTTTATTGTCCGTTTATTTAATAATTCTCTAATGGAAGCACCCTCTTGGTACCCAGTGGTTTGATAATTTAACATAATATCATCACCATTTGGAATAGACATAATAAAGTTTACACCAGCTGTAGCTAGTAAAACGGTTAAGTTTTCAGCATCATTTTGATCTGCCTTCATATGGTTCGTGTAACAAACATCGCACCCCATAGAAATACCAGTTAATTTCCCCATAAAATGATCTTCCAGACCTGCACGGATCACTTGCTTGGAGTCATACAAATACTCTGGTCCAATGAATCCAACAACTGTATTAACAAGGAATGGATCAAAATATTTTGCAAATCCATAACATCTGGCTTCCATAGTCAGCTGATCTACACCATTATGAGCATCGGAGGAAAGCTCAGAACCTTGTCCAGTCTCAAAGTACATAACATTTGGACCAACTGCCGTACCTAGCTTCAAAGCCATGTCCTTAGCTTCTGAAAGCATTTTAGCCGTAATTCCAAAAGCTGTATTTCCTTTTTCAGATCCTGCAATCGATTGGAATACCAATCCGGTTGGTGCTCCTTGTTCCATTGCTTCCATCTGAGTTGCTACGTGAGCTAAAACAACATGCTGTGTTGGTATTTCCCACTCATTGATAAAATCATTGAATTTATGAAGAATACGCTTTACACTTTCTGTTGTATCGTCTACCGGGTTTAGACCAATGACCGCATCACCAGATCCCATAGACAGACCTTCCATAACGGAAGCCATAATACCGTCCACATTGTCAGTCGTATGATTTGGCTGCAGACGGGTTGAAAAAGTTCCCGGGATACCAATGGTCGTATTCGCAGTCTTAGTTACTATGATCTTCTGAGCACCTACTATTAAATCCAGGTTGGACATAATTTTAGCAACTGCTGCAACCATTTCAGAAGTTAAACCATTTGATATACGATGAATGTCATAGTTTGTCGTATTGCAATCTAAAATCCATTCTCTTAATTCCGCCACTGTCCAATTTTTAATCTTTTCATAAGTTCTAAGATTCACATGATCAATAATAATGCGTGTTACCTCATCTTTTTCATATGGCACAGCAGGGTTGTTAAATAAATCTGAAAGCGTTAAGTGTGATAGGACAACTTTAGCTGCAACTCTTTCTTCTGCGCTGCCTGCTGCAACTCCAGCTAATTTGTCCCCCGATTTTTCTTCATTTGCCTTCCCCATAACTTCCATTACAGATGAAAATTGATAGGTTTTGCCAAAAAGTTTAGTTTTTAAAATCATTATGCAACTCCTTTTATCATTAATTAAATACTAATGTTTTTACGATTACTGGTAAAACAGAGCCTTCTGCAATCGGCATTCCGATATCGATATAATCTCCATTTCTTACATGAACGCTATCAATACATACAAAAGGATAATCTTTTGGAAGATGTGCATAAAGGCTATGCCCTAATGCCTTTGCCATGTCTTCTTTTACTATAATAACAAGTGGCAGTTTCTCCTTAATCAACAAATCCAAACCTTTTATCATTTCTTTAGCCAGGCCTTGAATAAACTGGAAGGAAGGGCTGTGTGCACCTTCTATACCTAATCCAATCGTTTGTACTTCTCCATCCACCATAAACCATTTTACTTTTTCTTCAATAATACTCCCTAGATTCTCTCTATTATTGGCACTTTCATCATCTTTCGATAACTGTAAGATGGGGATATTCTTAAGTGGAAGTATATCCTCTTTATAGGTGATTGTACTCCCGGAAACATCAGTGGTGTGTGATCCTGCTCCTACGACTGTTGCACGAATCGTTTCTACCGTCGGAATCAACTTAAGGGCAGTCATAAGGATTGAACCGCTTATTTTCTTACCTAGCAAAAGTCCAATATCACCATATTTAAACGGGTTTTGTAAATCTTCTTTTTTAATACCATCTGCTACGCCACCCGAAAAAGAAATACATTTCATTTGAAGCTTTGTGTTCAATGCTTTATTGGTTATCAACAAGTCAAAATAAGGACTCTTATTTCCTAATCCAATGCTATTTTCCAGTACTTGTACAAATATATCTAAGAGTTTATCTAATTCCTTAAGATTTATCTTTTCATCTAGGTGAATATCTAAAGCTTCTCTTTTAATAATCTCCTTCACTTTAGGTGAAATATAACAAATGATTTCATTTGTATCCACCTTGATCAAGCGGCCTCCAATATCAAAGCAAGCCGTATCCTCAACATCTCCATTGTTAAATACTGCTAGATTTGTTGTCCCCCCTCCTATATCAAAGTTTACCGCCGTTGTGTATTGGCTTTCAGAATAGGAATAAGTCCCTGCTCCTTTCCCGGCGATAATACTCTCTAAATCAGGGCCGGCCGTTGCCACAACAAAATCTCCAGCGAAACCACTTAAAGCTTTCGCAACTGCCTGGGCATTCTCCTTTCTAACTGTTTCCCCAGTTATAATGACAGCCCCGGTCTGAATATCTGATTTTGTAATACCTGCTTTTTTGTATTGCTGCTCTACAAATGCTTTTATACCATCGGAATCAATTAGATTGTTCTCTAATATAGGAGTAAAGATAATATCACTCTTAAATATCACCTTTTTATCCTTAATGGAAACCCTTGGAATTGTGAAAACTGATGCTACATTTTCAATTGAAAGCTCTGATAAAATTAATTGTGTTGTTGATGTTCCAATATCGATCCCAACGCTTAATAACGTTTCAGTCATCTTATCTACTCCCTTTGAATATGTTTCATTAAGTGCTAGATAAAGGTACAACTGTAAAATCCAAAAGACTTTCCATGGTTTTTAAAATGTTTTCTAACGCAATCTTAACCGAGGAAACATCCCCAATGATAACCACTGCACCTGAAAATCTGTCAACAAAACCAATTTCAACTTCAGCGGCTTTTGTTGCTATATCGACTACGATAATCGCTGCTTCACTTGGTGTTATCGTTAAAATACCGACAGCTTCATTTTCCGATTGTATCCCAATCTTTTGATATAATTCTGCATCAGGTTTTGCAATAACATGTGCAACGGTGATTTGTTTACCAGGAACATACTCCTGTATAATTCTCTCATTAAACTCCAAGTAATCACCTCATTTAATCATAATTTATATAAATGATTTCCCGAGAATGCTAATTATATCCTCTTTCGTTGGAACGATCGGGTTTGTTGCTGAACAACGGTCTGCAAGAGCAGCTTCTGCTATTACATTTTTATCTGATTCAAATTGATCCTTACTAACTCCCCATTCAGAAAGACTCTTTGGAATGGAAATTGCCTTTTCAAGTGCAAGGATTGCGTTAACTAAACTTCGTACACCCATTTGAGGATTTCCAGCATTTAATCCTAAGAATTTAGCTATTTTAGAATAACGGCTTGCAGCAGGGGTAGTATTTTTGCTGTAGTTTCCTTCAATAATTCCTGCATTATAACGAATAATATTTGGTAATAAGATACCGTTTATTCTTCCATGTGGAATGTGCCAGCGTGCTCCTGCTGCATGTGCTATCCCATGGTTTATCCCTAGTGAAGCTATATTAAAGGCCATTCCAGCCATTGTTGATGCTATATGCATTTTTTCACGCGCTGCTTTATCATTTCCATCTTTATAAGCTCTCTCTAAATAAGTGAATACATAGCATATGGCTTTTTCACTTAAGGCATCAGAGATATCATTGGCTTTCGTGGAAACAAAAGCTTCTATCGCGTGGGTAAGAACATCAATACCCGTATCAGCAGTTTGCTTAGGTGGTAATCCTGCAATAAGACCAGAATCTAAAATAGCCTCATCTGGCAATATCTGATCCGTAACCAAAGGATATTTTGTCCCCTTTTCAGCATCAGTAATAATCGAAAAATTCGTAACCTCTGATCCCGTTCCACTTGTTGTAGGAATCGTGACAAATCGTATCCCACGAAACCGATCAGTCAATTTTCCAAAATATAGCATAGCTTTTGCTGCATCGATCGCAGAGCCGCCGCCTATTGCTAAAAAAATTGTGGCTGGAAAATCTTTGCTGGATTCTAACCCTGCAACAATGTTATCAATTGGGGGATCTGGAATAACTTCAGAAAACACCATTGTTTCAGTGCTGCTATCAATATAACTTTTAATATGTGAAAGTAACTCTGATGAAGCAATAAATGAATCTGTTACTATCAAAATCTTTTCATTCTTGAATTCTGATAATCGTTTCAGGCTATCTTCACCAACGTACAATGTTGTTCCGAATCTTATTTCTTGCATAGCAAACTCCTCCTTTCTAATTTTATAAATCTTCTTTTTTCAAATCTATATGGAATACCTTTCCACTTCTTTCATAAAGCACATCTTTTATGCCTTCATTTACATTCGCAATACGTGCTACGGAAAAAAAGTAATCTGATAAGCGATTAACAAATATCAAGACTTCTTCATTCATATCATTCGTCCATTGGAATGTTACTATTTCTCTTTCTGCTCTCCTGGCAATGGTTCTGCAAATATGCAAAATACTTGCTGCTTGAGAGCCACCTGGCAAAATAAAAGACTCCACTTCCGGAGGAATATCTACATGTGCATCAATACATTTTTCAATCCACTCTGTTAAAGCAGATGTAACCCGGTACGTTCCTTTTCCATTCGGCGTTGCTAAATCGTTGCCACAATCAAACAAACACTGCTGGATCTGTGTTAATTCCTTTTTCAAAGAATCATTGTTTTTTATAAGTGTAATAGCATAACCTACAAAACTATTTAATTCATCAATTGTTCCATATGCTTTAATACGTTCACTATCTTTTGCTAATTGCATGCCACCGATTATCCTAGTGTATCCTTTATCACCCGTCCTAGTATAAATTTGCAATTTATGATTCCTCCTTAGAAAGATAGGCTATCAACTCTGCCACTCCTTTATCTTCAACAGCAGAGAGACGAAAAATTTTCTCAACCCCTGCTAACTCTAATCTTTTCTCAGCGCTTATAATAGCCTCTTCGTTTGATGCTAAATCTATCTTTGTAATAATTCCTATACATGGTTTTGTAAAGTTCTGTGCAAAATAGGGCGAAAATGTCTGGCTTTGCTCTGTCACGCTACATATGAATCCAATGATATCTGAACTGGCAGCCATCATTTGTAACGCGCTATAAAATCTTCTATGCAATACAAACTCACCCGGTGTGTCTATCATCTGAGAATAGAATTCAACTGCTTGAGTCTTTTTATATTTAATCATCTCTCCTTGAATCCTTTGGCAAAGGGTGGTTTTCCCACTTCCTACTGATCCAATTAACATAATTTTCTTCACTTTCTATACCTGCCTATTATGTTCTTGTTACTTTTGGGATAGAAAACTGCATAAATTCGCTTAAATAAATAACAACCTGTTCTATAGCAGATTGTACGGCTGCCACATCCCCCAGGATAAATACAGACCCACTGAACCTATCAACAAATCCTATTTTAATAGGTGCAGTCTTTTTAGCTATATCTACAGCGATGATCGCAACCTCTGGTGGGGTTATGGTTAAAATACCAATTGCATGATACTTTTCTTCATTCAAGCCTAATTTCTCAAAGATTCGATCATCGGGACTCGCTATAATATGTGCTAATGTCACTTGTTTACCTGGTACCGATTCAAATATCTTTCTTTCTAATCCATTCATATAGCCCCTCATTTCATAGTGAAAGCACAACACACATCATATTCTTTGCTTTTATTGCCATATTATGTACTTTATTAATAAATTCTAGTCTCTTAGATTTTTTTTATTATTATTTCACTATAATAAACTTAAAATGCAGAAAAAAAGCGCCCTCTGATTTCCTTTGAAATCAAAAGGCGCTGCATAAAATTATTCTATTTACGAAATATTTATAGAATTACAGTTCTTCGGCAAGCTCGTATGAATTCCAGATGGAGTACATAATAATAGAATCAACCGGGGGGTGATTATTGACTGGTGTCTCAACGATTATTCCTATGACTTGATGAAAGGCAGAAAAGGATCTGATATTTGTTCTGGACAAGCTGACGGCTCCTTTATCCATCTATCACGACCATCAAAGAACGATCCTCTTTTATTGACAAATTCCACTATAATACATATAATTGTGCCGTAGGAGGTGTTGGAATGGAAAGACTTATATATACCAGCAGCATTGAAAACAATAGATATTCCATCTCTGTATTTGTTAAATAAATTTCTATCAATGGATAACTTTATATTATGAAAATATATAGTGGTAGAAATTATTTTATCCCAATACAGAAAGGTCTATAATAAAATGAATCATAATGTTGTTAGCAGATTAAATTTGTCAAGAGTAAGTAAAGCAGTAGGTAATTATACTCACGCAACAAAAATAGAGCCTAATGCAGCATTTTACACATTTTCCGGTCAGGTTGGAGCAGATTTGGACGGTAATTTCCCTGAAGAATTTAATCAACAAGTAGAAAATACATTTTTAAATATATCAAATCTATTAAAGAGTACCGGTTTAACACCGGATAATGTTATTAAGGTTAATATATGGTCAACGGAACAAATTGATTGGGATTACTTTGATAAGGTATATGATAACTTTTTTGGTAAGCCTTATCCTTCAATGACTGTCGCTTATGTAAATGCCTTAGGGTTAGAAGAGATAAAATTAGAAATTGAAATATGGGCGGCAAAATAATTTTATTCTATATAGGGCAAAGACTAAATCAAGAGGGCGTATGAGAGTACACCGGATCAGGGCTTCCCGCAGAATATGCAGGAGCTTAATAGGAAAATGCGCTAAGAGGCTTGCGTTCCAACGTGGACGGATTTGGTTCCGCCTTTGTACCAAATGAAGCGATGATATCCCTCTATGAGCCGTATCTCAATAATACGGGCAAGTGAATTTAAAAAGCGAAAGAAAAACCTTCCGGTTTCTCTTTCGCTTTTATTTGTAAATTCCTTTGACAAATTCCAGCACCTGCCGGTATATTCCCATCTCATCCAACTGATATTTCTGCAATAATTCCTTTGCCGGTCCAGACTCTCCGAACACATCCTGGATTCCTATTTTCTTCACCGGCACCGGGCACTCTTTGCACACAGCATCACAGACAGCGCTTCCCAGTCCGCCGACAACTGAATGCTCTTCAATCGTAACAAGCTTCCCGGTCTCCTTCGCCGCCCTGCAGACAATCTCCTCGTCTAACGGCTTGATGGTATGGATATTGATCACTCTTGCAGAGATCCCATCGGTTTCCAGCCTTTTTGCTGCGGCAAGGGTTTCCGACACTTCAAGCCCGGTGGCAATCAGGGTCACATCCGTTCCCTCTCGCAGCACAATGCCCTTTCCCAGTTCAAATGTGTAATCCGGCGTATCGTTAATGACAGGAACTGCCAGACGTCCAAACCGCATATAAACCGGTCCATCATGCTCCACTGCTGCCCTTACCGCTGCTTTCGCCTCTATGTCATCTGATGGGCAGAGCACAACCATCCCAGGGATTGTCCTCATAAGGGCAATGTCCTCGTTGCACTGATGGGTGGCCCCATCCTCACCGACAGAGATACCTGCATGGGTAGCCCCGATTTTCACATTCAGGTGCGGATAACCGATGGAATTCCTGACCTGTTCAAATGCCCTGCCTGCCGCAAACATGGCAAAGGTACTTGCAAACGGTATCTTGCCGGCGGCAGCAAGACCGGCGGCAATTCCCATCATATTACATTCTGCAATCCCGCAGTCCACATGGCGCTCCGGAAATGCCTTTTTAAAGACTCCGGTCTTTGTCGCTGCCGCCAGGTCTGCATCCAATACGATAATTTTGTCATTTATCTGTCCCAGTTCCACCAGGGCATTGCCATAGCTTTCCCTGGTGGCAATCTTCTTTGCAGTCATATCCTTTATCTCCGGCATAGCGCTTCACCTGCTTTCTCCAAATCTGCCATCGCAATTTCATACTGAGCGTCATCGGGCGCCGCCCCATGCCATGCCACAGAGCCCTCCATGAATGAAACACCCTTGCCTTTTATGGTTTTTGCAACAATAGCTGTCGGCATCCCTTTCGTCTGCCTCGCTTCTTCAAACGCGTGTTCGATCTGTGCAAAATCATGCCCGTCAATATTGATGACATGGAAATTAAATGCCTCAAACTTTTTATCAATCGGATAGGGAGAGCAGACATCATCAATGGGACCATCAATCTGAAGCCCGTTATTATCAATAATAACCACCAGATTATCCAGCTTTCTATGGCCGGCGAACATTGCGGCCTCCCAGACCTGGCCCTCTTCTATCTCACCATCGCCAAGGAGCGTATACACGCGAAAAGGTTCTTTGCTGAGCTTTGCAGAAAGCGCCATCCCCACCGCTGCAGAGATTCCCTGCCCCAAAGAGCCGCTGGACATATCCACACCCGGAATATGCTTTCTGTCCGGATGCCCCTGTAAATAGGAGCCGGTATGGCGCAGGGTTTTCAAATCCTCCACCGGAAAAAACCCCCGGTTTGCTAAGGTTGAATAATATCCCGGCGCCACATGACCTTTGGACAGGACAAACCGGTCCCGGTCTTCTTTTGCCGGATATTCCGGGTCAATATTCATCTCCCTGAAATAGAGCCAGGTGAATAGATCTGCTGCTGACAGCGAGCCGCCTGGGTGACCGGATTTTGCACTATGTACTGCCGTCACAATTCCTTTGCGGATTTCATTTGCCGTTTTTTCTAATTCCGGATAATTCCCCATCTTCTCTCTCCTCCCAGCTTACTCTCCAAAGACAGCACGATAATCCGCCTGGAACTTTTCAATTCCCTGATCAGTCAGCGGATGTTTTGTCATCTGCTCCAATACACCGTATGGAACCGTGGCGATATCCGCCCCTGCAAGTGCACAGTCAATCACATGAATCGGATTCCTCACACTGGCGGCAATGATCTCCGTTTCAATCCCTGAGATACGGAATATATCAGCAATCATCCTGATTAAGTCCATTCCTGGCTGAGAGATATCATCGAGACGCCCAAGAAATGGTGATACATAAGTAGCACCAGCGCGTGCTGCTAAAAGTGCCTGGTTTGCACTGAAAATCAGAGTCACATTGGTCTTGATTCCCTCTGCATTCAAAACCTTCACCGCTTTTAAGCCTTCGACAGTCATGGGGATTTTAACAACCATGTTGGGATGGATTGCCGCAATTTCACGTCCTTCTTCGATCATTCCTTTTGCATCTGTGGTCGTAGCTTTCACTTCCCCGCTGATTGGTCCGTCTACGATCGAAGTAATCTCCTTGATTACTTCCACAAAATCTCTTCCTTCCTTTGCAATCAGTGACGGGTTCGTCGTTACCCCGCAGATAATCCCCATATCATTTGCCTTTTTGATATCCTCTACCTTCGCTGTGTCAACAAAAAATTTCATTTTCATTCCCCTTTCATTGGCCTTAATATTATTTTCATTTTATGTATTAATTCATTTAATTAATATATCCTATTAAACAATAACATTTTTTACAAAAATGTCAATAGGTTATTTGTATTTTCCCATCATTTCTTTCTGAATCGGCAAACAAAAAACAGCACCAAAGTCATCTTTTACGCAAACGTTCCATGACCTTAATGCTGCTTCAGCATCATTCAATATTCAGTTCTTTATAAACTGTCCCGGACTGTCAAATACCCTGTCAATCGCCACGATCGCCGCACCGGTCAGGATGGGGTCTCCCTGGTAGGCACTGATGGAAAGCGTAAGCTCGTCCCAGACATCCGGCAAGATTCCCTTTTGCACCGTCTCCCGCACAGTCTGTTCCATTAATTCCGGATTCGGACGTGCCATATCATCACCGATAATAATCCGGTCCGGGTTAATCACATTGATAATGTTTATGATCCCGACGCCAAGGCTCTCGCATGCCCTGCGGTAATGTTCTGTATCGGTTGTATCACCATTTCTGATCTGCTGCTCCAAATCCTCAAAATTACAGCCTTCCATACCGGCACGCTCCCCATACACTGCTTTTACAAGTTCCAGTGAGGAGGCATAGCGTTCCAGACAGCCCCTGTTTCCGCAGGCACATGGTTTCCCATTTCTGTCTATCGTCATATGTCCAATCTCACCTGCCGTCCCCAGCGCCCCTTCGTAGATTCTGCCATTCATCACAATTCCCGCGCCAATCCCCTGACCGGCGGCAATGTAAACAAGAATGTCA